>JAGGTK010000056.1 GCA_021163765.1 bacterium | reverse complement strand
TTTGCTCCAGCGTGATTGTCCAGCACTCCCGCTCCCTGAAAAAAGAACCCAAGCCAATCGACCCGCCGGCGGAACTCAGCGAAGTTGGCAAGAAGGTCTGGAAGCTTGAGAGCGGCCTGCTCATTGCCGAGGAGTTTGAGTGGTTATTCCACGGCGGTTGTATGGACCCGATGACGGAGCTTCCTGAGTACGCATACATCGCCTTCAGCACTGAGCTTGCCATGGATCGGCTGCGCGTCTTCTTTTCGGGCGAAGCGGAGCAGTACGCGGACGATCCCGAATACTGGTACGAACGCTGGCTTTTCTGGGAATTCATCTCGTCGCTTGCGGGCCCGGCGAAACCCGAGGAAGAGGAGGCCGAGCGCGAGGCTGAATTTGCCCGCGATAAAATGAGTTCGTTCGCCAAAAGCTACGCGCCGATTGCGTACAGGCTCAGTCTTGGGTTAGACCGCGATTCCGACGAGTTCGCTCAGCGCATTGGCGACCTGCGAAAGTTGCAGCCGCAAAACGGCTTCACCAGCCTGCTGGCCGCTACCGCAGCCGCTGAGCGCGGCGAACTCGAGGAAACACTGTCGTTGATAGATGAGGCTATAACGGCTGAAGACTTCAGACTTCCTGTAGCTCCAATGACGGAAGTAATCTACGACCACTGGGTGATCCGAAAGGAAACCGTCCCTTCCGCACTGGTCTGCCGGTACATATCCTCAGAACCGGCTTTCCTCGGCTTCGTAGCAATCAAGAAGGCCTACCGGTTCGTAATGGAGAAGACGTCCGACGACGAATTCATGGCGGCATTGCCGAAGCTCAAGCGGCTTACCTTGCGCATCGCATGTATCAAACCCGGGACGGGGAGCATCCAGAGCCTGATGGCCAGCGTGCTGATTAAACTACTCAACAGACGGGCCGCCGAAGCCTATACGAACGCCGGTAACCGGGAAGGAATCGAGGCGTGCCTGAAGGTTGAAACAATGTGCATAATGCTGCAAAACGCAGGCCACGATCTGAGCGGACATCCCGAAAAGCTCGAAGAAATGATAAAGCGGCACAGCGGCAAGACCTGGCGAGACCTCGTGGGCTTCTCGGACTACATCAAGCTGTGGAAATTCGGGGATATCGAAAGAGTCGAGCATAAGCTCACCGATTACGAAGAACTCGAATACCCGCCGCTGGAGCCGCAGCCCGACGATGAGGACGAAGCCGGCGACAACGACTAGGCGCGGCGTGACTGCCGCGCTGTCTTCTGTAGGGCGGCCACCCGTCCTTCGGCAGGCTCAGGACGCCGAGTGGAAACAAGGCGTGGGCCGCCATTCCCCGGTTTCACGTTATGAAGACAGCGGGGCGCTGAGCCATCCAGAGGGGCTGGTAATCCCGCGCCTTATAGAGGAGCCCATTTTGAGTACGCCGGCCGCGCCGTCGCCATAGCGCTATGGCGCGTCGGCGACTCACCAGCCCGGCTCTTGGGCGACTCTACGCAATCCCCGTTTTCAGAGCGGCGCTGGTGAGCCCTTCGGCCACGCGTGGCGCGTGGTGGCGGACTAGCACCGCGTACTCATGGGTGGGGGGCGCGGCGCGGCATGCCGTGCCGCTACAAATTCCGCAATCGCTCCTCCCCCGCGCGGTACTGGATGGCTTCGGCGAGGTGCGAGACCTTGATGACCTCCGCGCCGTCGAGGTCGGCGATGGTGCGGGCGACGCGCTTGATGCTCTGGTAGCCCCGCGTCGTCAGGCCCAGCCGGTCGTGGGCCCGGTTTAGCAGGTTCGTGCCCGCCTCATCAAGGACACACGCCTTCTCGATGTCCCCCGCGCGAAGCTGCGAATTCAGCCGCTGTTTGGGGCGCATCCGGAAGCGCTTTTGCTGCCGCACCCACGCCTTCTGCACCCGCTCGCGCACCTGCGCGCTGGTTTCGCCCGACGGGCCGGTAATCTTCTCCACGGTCAGGCGCGGGACTTCCAGCACGATGTCGATGCGGTCGAGCAGCGGGCCCGAAAGGCGCTTGCGGTAGTTGAGTATTTCGCCCATAGTGCAGCGGCAGGGGCGCGTCGGGTCTCCGTAGTATCCGCAGGGGCAGGGATTGGTCGCCGCAAGCAGCATAAAGCTCGACGGGAACGTTGAGGAAATCTGCGCGCGCGAGATGGTTATCTGACCGTCCTCCATCGGCTGGCGGAGCAGCTCCAGCAGCCCTTTCGGGAACTCCATCATCTCGTCCAAGAACAGCACTCCGTTGTGCGCCAGCGAGATCTCGCCGGGCTGCGGAATCGTCCCGCCGCCGATGAGACCGGGGCCGGAGATGGTGTGGTGCGGATGGCGGAAAGGACGGGTGGTGACAAGGCTGCGCTCCTCGCCGAGCAGGCCGGCGACCGAGTACACCGACGAGACCTCAATCGCCTCCTCCTGCGTGAGCGGGGGCAAAATCGACGGCATGCGCGACGCGAGCATCGTCTTGCCCGATCCCGGCGGCCCCATCATCAGCACGTTGTGGCCCCCCGCCGCCGCTACCTCCAGCGCGCGCTTGGCATGCTCCTGCCCTTTGACGTCGGCGAAGTCGAGTTCGAACGCCGCCCTTTTCAGCAGCTCGTCGAACGACGTTACGGGCTGCGGCTCGATTGGCATTTCGCCGCGCAGGAAGCTCGCCGCCTCCGCCAGGTGGTTGACCGGATAGACAGTCAGCCCGTCAAAGCAGGCCGCCTCCGCCGAGTTGCCCGCCGGCACAATCATCTTGGGCTGCTTTGCGCGGTTGCACATCAGCGCCGCGGATAGCACGCCCGGCACCGCCCGCAGGCTGCCGTCGAGCGATAGCTCGCCCAGCGCCACCGTATCGTCCAGCGCTGCGGCCGGCACCTGGCCCGACGCTATGAGGATTCCCAGCGCGATCGGCAGGTCGTACCACGAGCCGGTCTTGCGAACTTCCGCCGGCGCCAGATTGACCGTCGTTCGCGCATAGGGGTATTCGAGGTCGGAGTTGCGGATAGCGGAATGGACGCGCTCCTCGGCCTCCTTGACGCTCGCGTCGGGCAATCCGACAAGGTTGAAGTTGCTCATCCCCCGGGTGATGTCCACTTCGACGGACACCTCGCGGGCCGTCAGCCCCCTGAGTGCCGCAGTTTCAATCCTGGCAAACATTTCACTTGCCTCCCCATATAGGTTGGTTTACACAAGTTTAGTATGTTTACCAGTGTAGCATAAAACTTCACGCTTGTATAGCCCCCGGGGGAAATAAGGTCAAATGCTAAAAAACGCTCAGTCCGGCTCCGGCTCGCCCTCGGCCATTACCACCGTGTCGTAATCCTCGGTGACCGGATTCACCAAAAGCTTGGTGCACATCTCTTTAAGGCGCGCCATTGCCTCTTCGCCGTCCCTGGCTTCAAAAACAACCTTGAGCTGCTTGCCCACGCGGACGTCCTCAACCGTCTCGAAGCCGAGCTGCTTCAGGCCGGTCATTACCGCCTTGCCCTGGGGGTCCAGCAGGTCTTCGCGCAGCCTTATGGAAACGATGCCGGCGAATTTCATTACGCCGTCACCCGTGTGAGCACTTCCTGGTAGGCTTCCGCGACGTTGCCCAGCTTGCGGCGGAAGCGGTCCTTGTCCAGTTTCACCATATCCTTTTTATTCCACAGGCGGCAGGTGTCGGGCGTGACCTCGTCGCCCACGGTCAGGTCATCGCCGTGGAAGTAGCCGAACTCCAGCTTGAAGTCCACCAGCAGGATCCCGCGCTCGGCCATATACGCGCCAAGCAGGTCATTTACGCGCAGCGACGCCTCGTGGAACGCCGCAAGCTGCTCCTCGTCAGCAATCTCCAGCGCCAGGATGAGGTCGTGCGACATCATGGGATCGTCAAGCTCGTCCTTCTTCCAGAAGTACTCGACGACGCTGCGGCTAAGCGGGGTGCCTTCGGGCATTCCCGTTCGCTTGTGCAGTGAGCCGGCGATGACGTTTCGCACCACGGCTTCCAGCGGCACCATCTTGAGGTTCTTCACAATCTGCTCGCTTTGCGAAATCTGCTCGACGAAATGCGTGGCCACGCCCTGCTCGTTGAGGTATCCCATTATCGCGGACGAGATGCGGTTGTTCCACTCGCCCTTGCCGGCAAGCTCGGCCTTCAGCTTGCCGTTGAACGCCGTGAGGCTGTCCTTGAACTCGCAGACCAGGTAGTCCGGGTCCTGCGTTGCATAAAGCCTTTTGGCTTTGCCCTCGTAAAGCATTTCGCCCTTTTCCCATTTCATTATGGAGTCTCCTGGGTATCGCCTGATGGCTTATTGGATTTCACTGAGGCGGAGCGCCTCCGGCCGCCGAGCCTTCCACGCTGCGCGGGCCGCTTTGCGGGTTGCGCTTCCGGTGTGTCCGCACCGGGTTCCGGCGGACTTTCGGGCTGCTCCTTGGGTGCGGCTTCGCGGGCATACGGCCTTCGGGTCGGTGAGGCTCTGCGCCTGCGCGAGCCGGGTTTGGCTTCCGGCTTTTCGGCATCGGATTTCGCCGGTTCCTTAGCCCGCTCATCCCGCTCATCAGGCAAAGGCTTTCGAGAAGGGTGCCTGCGGGTCGGCGTCGCTCTGCGCTCACGCGCACCGCGTTTCGCCTCCGGCTTCGCTGGCGGCTTGGCCTTTGGCTTCTCAGGAGGCCTGGAAGCTTCCAGCAGGCCCACTCGGCGGAAAATGTCGTCCACGTGCCAGAGGTGCGGCTCCACGCTGAAAACGTCCGAGAGTTCCCTGAGCCCCAGGTGCTTCCGGATCTCGCGCGAATCCTTCACCAGCGCGTAGAAGTGCTTGCCCTCTTCATACGCCTGCATCGCCGGCTTCTGCACGAGGTTGTAGGCTTCCTCGCGCGACAGCCCTTTTTTCGTCAGCGCCAGCATTAGCTTCTGCGAAAAAATCAGCCCGCGCGTCGCGCCGATATTTTCTTCCATCCGCCTGGGATTGACCACCAGCCCCTCGATGATGAACTGCATCTTCGCGACCATATAATCCGCCAGGATGAACGCGTCGGGCAGCGTCACGCGCTCGGTGCTGGAATGCGAGATGTCGCGCTCGTTCCACAGAGGCTGGTTCTCCAGCGCCACGTGCGCGTAGCCGCGAAGCATCCGCGCGATGCCCGAAACGCGCTCGCACAGTATCGGGTTGCGCTTGTGGGGCATGGACGACGACCCCTTCTGGCCCGCCATGAACGGCTCCGCGAGTTCGCCGATTTCGGTGCGCTGCAGGCTGCGAATCTCCACCGCGATGCGCTCCAGCGTGCCGCCAAGAATCGCCAGCGCGCACATCGCGTACGCATGGCGGTCCCGCTGCACGATCTGGTTGGACACCGGCTCCGCCTTCAGCCCCAGCTTGGCCATCACCCATTCTTCGAGTTCCGGCGGGACATGGGCATAATTGCCCACCGCTCCGGACAGCTTGCCCACCGCGGTCTCATCGCGCGCCCGCTCCAGGCGCGCCAGCGCCCGCTTCAGCTCCTCATACCACACCAGCACCTTCAGCCCGAATGTAATCGGCTCCGCGTGGATGCCGTGCGTGCGGCCTATCATCACGGTGCGCCGGTGCTTCAGCGCCAGAGCGCCCAGTTGCTTTACGAGCTGCTCGACTTCCGGCAGCAGGACTTCCCACGCCTCCTGCATCTGCAGGCTCAGCGCGGTGTCCATTACGTCCGAGCTGGTCAGGCCCAGGTGGAAGTAGCGCGAGAGGTCGCCCAGGGACTCGCCGACTGTGGAGACGAACGCCACGACTTCGTGCTCAACCTTCTCCTCGTAATCCTGCATCAGCTTCAGGTTGAAGCGCGCCTTTGAGCGCATCTGCCTGTAATCAGCTTCGGAGATGCGCCCCTGCCGCGTCCAGCCTTCGGCAACTGCAAGTTCAAGCTTCAGCCATAAGTCGAACCTGTGGCGTCCACTGAAAATTTGCCCCATCCGCCGCCGCGTGTACCGTTCAATCACTTCTGCTGAGTATATCCGCCATAAACAGGCAAAGTCAACGGAATCTGCCTTATAATCCCCCTGTGCACCAAATGCTTCCGAGAATCCGCGAGCTGATCGCCGGTCATTCTGAGCCGGTTGCAGGCATGCAGGCGGTGGTTACGCTGCTGCGAAAAGAAGCCGCGCACTACATCTGGGTCGGCATCTACCTCGTGAAGGGCGACAGGCTCATCCTCGGCCCCTGGGACGGGCCGGAAGCCACCGAGCACGTGAGCATCGGCATCGGCGAGGGCATCTGCGGCCTTGCCGCGCGGAAGAAGGAGACCGTCGTCGTGGACGACGTGCACGCAAAAGATGAGTACCTGGCGTGCTTCCCGCAGACCAGGAGCGAAATCGTCGTGCCGCTTATGCGCGGCGAAGAGTGCGTGGGCGAGATAGATATCGACTCCGACACGCCGTCGGCGTTCACCGAATCCGACCGCGAATTCCTGGAAGATGTCGCCCGGCTGCTCGTGTCTGCGTATTTTTCGTTGTAGGCTTGCCCCATGAGTTCGCCGGGCTAAAGCCCGGCTCGATTTCTCCATCCTCATCCGAACTCCGGGCGCTTTGTTGAGCCGGAAAGGAGCGTATTAGGGTTCTGTAGGCTTGCCCGCCGGAACCTTGGTGAAGGAGGGTCTCCGCGCCCCGCCTGTAATTAATAACCGGAGTGGCGGTCTCCAGGCCGCCACACCTTAATCGCGCGTCCGACCTGTAGGCGCAGTTCACGAATTGCCCTATTCCTGTAGGCTTCTCCGCCCGTAGCGGTTTACCCGCCTATGGCGGGTTTATGCGCCTATGGCAGGTTTACCTGCCTATGGCGGGTTTATGCGCCAAGGTGCATTTACCCCTGCCATCTACAGAAGAAAAGCTACATATTCACCCGGACGCCGCCGAGGACCTGCAGCGTGTCGTCTTTCACGTCCACGCGGATGTCCTGCGCGTCCACCTGGAACGCGGGATCCACCAGCGTCGCGCGCTTCAGCGTCAGCGCCGACTCACGCTGATCCCACACGACGCCCTCGGCGGTGAAGCGCATCTTCAGTGAGGGTATCTCACCCGAAAGCTCGCCGCTGACCTCGGCGATTTCATCCTTGAGCGTGTAAGTCAGGTCGCGCGCCAGCAGGTAGAGCTTGCGCCGGTCTTTGAAGTAAAACTCAAGCTCGGCTTCGGGCAGGCTCACCACGCCTTCCTTGCTGGACGCTTCGCCCGACGACAGGCGCATCTGTATCTGACCGTCGGTGCTGGAAAGAACGATTTCGGTTTCCTTGATGCTGACGTCCGGTGGGTTGGTAAGCAGGGGGTTTTCTCCCGCTTCCTCGCGCTCCGCCTCCAGGCGCGCTTCCGACGGCGTGTAGCTTTCGGGGTCTATGGCAATACGCTGCGCCGGCGGGGGCCTAAACAGGAATACGACTGATATCAGCGCCAGCACAACCAGCGCGACCAGCGCCCAGAGCAAGCCGTAGCTGTACTTCTGATACCGCTGCATATCCTCACCAGCTTTGACGCTGTGAGCGGCGCAATGTTCCGCCTGCGCTAACCGCCGTCTCGCAGCTTGAGCTTAAGTTCCGCAAGCTGGTCGTCGCCTACTTCGGACGGCGCGCCGGTCAGCGGGCATTGCGCGCTGGTGGTCTTGGGGAACACGATGACATCACGGATGCTTGACGTCCCCGCCATCAGCGCGATGATGCGGTCAAGCCCCAGCGCGAACCCGCGATGCGGTGGACCGCCATACCCGTAAGCTTTGAGCAAAAAGCCGAAACGCTCCGTGATCACGTCGTCGGTCATCCCCAGATTGCGCAGGATTCGCCGCTGCAGCTCGGGGTTGAATACCCGCAGACTCCCGCTGCCAAGCTCCACACCGTTCATCACCATATCGTAGGAATCCGCGCGCACCTTGAGCGGGTCGGACTCCAGCAGATGTATATCTTCTTCTAGCGGCGAAGTGAATGGATGGTGCATCGGAACTGGCTCGCCGGTCTCCTCGTCCGGCTCGTAAAGCGGGAAGTCAACGACCCAGCAGAACTGGAACCCGCCAGCCTTCGGCACGCTGAATGCCTCCGCGACGTGCACGCGGAGCTGCCCCAGCACCGGCAGCAGCGCGTCCGGCTCGCCGGCCATCAGCATAAACGTGCCGTCTCCGGCTTCGCCCGCAGCTTCCCGCAAAGCCTTGAAGTGCTGCTCGTCCACGAATTTGGCAAGGGTACCGGTGGGATTCCCGTCCTGCACCCGCAGCAGCGCAAGGCCGCCGCCGCCGCCCTTGCGGACGAACGCGTTGAGCTCGTCTTCTTCCTTCCGCGAGGGCTTCGCGCCCGGCACAAAGATTCCCTTCACCGCGCCTCCGGCTTCGAGCACGCTCGCGAATACGCGGAACTCCGTGCCGGAAAAGGCGCCGCTGAAATCGCGTATCTCGCAGCCGTAGCGGATGTCGGGCTTGTCGGTGCCGAAGCGCGACATCACTTCAGCGTACGTGTATACGGGGAATGGCAACTTGACTTCCACGCCAATCGCTTCCTTGAATATGTGCGCCATCGAGCCTTCGCCGACTTCAAACAGCTCGTCGCGCGTGACGAAGCTCATCTCGAGGTCGAGCTGGGTGAATTCCGGCTGTCGGTCGGCGCGCAGGTCTTCGTCGCGGAAGCAGCGCGAAAGCTGGAAGTAGCGGTCGGTGCCGGCAATCATCAGAGTCTGCTTGAGCAACTGCGGCGATTGCGGCAGCGCGTAGAACCGTCCGGGCTGCACCCGGCTCGGCACGAGATAGTCGCGCGCGCCCTCGGGTGTGCTCTTCGTGAGTATCGGCGTCTCTATCTCCCAGAAGCCCAGGCCGTCCAGGTAGCGGCGCAGCTCGAAGAACGCCCGGTGGCGGATCTCCATTATCCGGACCATCGGCGGGCGGCGCAGGTCGAGATAACGGTACTGCATCCGAAGGGTGTCGTCGGAAGGCGTCTCGTCGGTAATGTAAAACGGCGGCGTTTTGGATTCGCCGAGGATTTCAATGCTCTCCGGCACGAGCTCCCGGTCGCCGCCGGGCTCGTCCTTGCGCTCATCCTCGGGGCGGAGCTTGATGACGCCGCTTACTGAAACTACGAATTCGGCGCGCAGCTTCCGCGCCACCGCGTGAGCGCCAGGATTCTCGCCTTCGTTGACCCGTACCTGCAGGCTGCCCCAGCGGTCGCGCAGGCGAAAGAAAACGAGGCTGCCCAGGTCGCGCTGGCGCTCCACCCAGCCCATAAGCGTGACCTGCGTTTCGGGCGCAACCGAAAAGGCTTCGCCAACCAGATGTGTACGTTTTTGCATATGCGCTCTCCCGGATGCAACGCGCAAAGCCTGATGATAACACACGGAGAGCTGGCATCACCGGTAACGGGCGTGAATGCGAAGCAGCCGACTCTCCATGAGTCGGCTGCTCAATAATAAATGGCAAAAACGCGCCTTACGGATCAACGATCTTAACCCACCAGCATTCGACGGCGAACGTTTCCGGGCCGTCAAGCACAAAATTATCAAAGGCGGTTACGCCACCAGGCACTGCGATGTGCAAATCCTCGCTGACTATATCGCCCGTGCCGGCTGTATTGCCGTCCTGCGCCACAATCTCACCGCCGTAGTATCCGGTGAGGTTGATCGTGTCCGCCGTTGTCGAGTAATGCTCAATATGAACGACCACGTCACTTACGGGAAAGCTCACCGGAAGCATATCCAGATAGAAGGTGACAGCGCCGCTTACCCAAAGGTACGAACCCTCTTTGCTGTAAAAGACGGGGCTGCCGTAGTCTAGCTCGGTCATGAACGCGATAATAACGGAGTCTCCAGTGGGAGTTGTCTGGTCATCGTAATAGGTATCCAAACCGTAGTCCGCACCGGGCAGTATCTCCCCCGGTGGCAGTGTGCAGAGGTATACATACCAGGTGATTGCGTCGGGAAGAGGTGTACCGTCCAGGCCGTCCACACCATCAGCGATATCATCGGGATTGCCGGTCCCGGTTCCACCCAACCCTCCGGCGCCTGGCGGGTCTCCGCCGCCGCCATCTCCACCATCACCGGCAGAGCCGCCGTTCGTTCCCTGGCTTCCGCCCGGACTACCCGCGTTTCCTGCAGTTGAGCTGGCATCGCCGCCGCCGCCTCCATCACCGCCTGCTTCACGCATAGCTTTGTTGCCGCAACTTGCGCCGTCGCCTCCGTCTCCAGCGTTTGCAGTTGAGTTCCCGCCGTTACCGCCGGTCTTGCTGCCGTTGCCTGTGGCATCCGCACCCGTACCACCAGTCGCAGTAGCAGCGCCGCCGTCGCCGCCGGCACCGCCGGGGCACACGTTGCAGTCCCCGCCGTTTCCACCGGTAGCTGTAGCGTTACCGCCTTCTCCGGCGTTGGAAGTCGCCTGGCCATCCACGCCACCGCCGCGGCCGGCTTTGCCGTAACGCGAATAAGCATCGCCACCGTTTCCACCGGCTGCGGTTGCGCTCTTGCCCGCCTGGCAAGCTGCGCCGTGGTCAGGCATTGCCGTGGCAGGCCCGCCTTCGCCGCCGTAAGCGTCGGCATCGCCTCCGTCTCCAGCAATCCTTCCTGAGCCTCCCTTGCCACCGATTGCGGTCGCCTTCGCGCCATTACCGCCGGTTGCGTTCGTTGGCCCGGGGATGTTGGCCGTTGCGGATCCGCCATAGCCGCCCCAGGCTTCGCCGTTGCCACCGTCTCCGGCCTTGAAAGCGTCCGCGGCAATTGCGCCAAAGGCGCCAAACTGGCCGGACAGATAGGCGTTACCGCCCCTGCCACCCTTAGCATAGGCTCTGTCGCCGTCACCACCTGTCGCGGTGGTCACGCAGTCGGCATCGCCGCCGTCTCCGCCAGTTGCGTCAGCCCAGCCGCCGATGCCGCCCTTGCCGCCTTGGACAGTCACGTTTGCTAGCCCAATGACATTTCCCCTGATAGCAACGGACTTGGAGCCTTTGCCGCCGGTGCCGCCGTAAGCGGTAGCTCTGCCGCCGTCCTGCCCCTGCGGGCACTGGGCGGTTCCGTCACCGCCGTCGGCGGTAGCATCGCCACCAGCACCGCCGCTTCCCGGATTCATGGTTACGGCGCCGGTGAATTCCAGGCCTTGCGTGGCGGCAATCCGGAGAAGGTACCCCGCGTCACCGCCTCTGCCGCCTCTGGCATATGCGTTCCCACCCGCGGGCGCGTCGGCATCGGCTGAACCGCCGTCACCGCCGTCGCCGCTGGCGAAGGTTACACCGCCCCTGACGGTCAATTTCCCCGCGACGAGTATTTGAAGGCTGCCGCCCTTGCCGCCGTTCCCTCCGCGAACGTTCACACCTGCGCGGTCTGCTCCGTCACCGCCATCCTGCGCCTTGATGTTGCCGCCGTTGATGACTGTGTCACCCCGGGAGCGAAGCAGGGCGCGCTTGCCCTTGCGACCCGGCTGCGCCGAGCCGCCGTTGTAGTTTATGTTGTAGGACCCGTCGGGATTCTGCGCAATCTGCGACGCAGATAGCGATGAAGTTGTCGTTGGCGAGAAGACGTAGACGGATGCTGTGGCAGCCGATTCGTTCAGGTCTGTATCAGTGACGACAAGCGTTACCTGGTAGCGCCCGGCCGCCGTATAAGTGTGCGAAGGGTCCGACTCCGTTGAGCCCCCGCCATCACCGAAATCCCAGGAGTAGGTAAGATCCAGCCCCTGAGGATCCAGGGCTTCGGAGCTGAAAAACACCTCTTGGTCAGCCTCGACCACGAGGTCGGACGGTTCTATCCAGACCGCAGGCTCGTCGGGGATGTCCAGATCGCCGTCGTCGATTACTACGCGAATCCACGACTGGCAACTTTCCGCGTCATCGTCCGTAATCGTGAGGATAACGTCGAAGTAGCCTGTAGAAACGTACTCGTGTATCGGGTCTTTCTCGGTCGAGGAGCCGCCGTCACCGAAAGACCACTCGTAGGTTACCGGCCCGCCGTCGGGGTCCGCGCCGTCGCCAAAGAAAGAAATCTCGACAGGCAATTCAGGCAGGACGGTGTCATGGATGATATCGGCCGAAGCCGAGCCAACCGGCGGGAGCTGGGTTTCTGAACGCTCATCAGGCAGCACATCGAACTCCCACTCCTCAATTGTGGGGTCGTTGGTGATATCCAGGTTGCCCGACGAATCCAGCGTCGACGGCGTGTCCTCAGTGCCGATGGCTATTGCGCCGTCGTCCGTATGGATTATCAGGTCGCCTGCATCCTCGGGGTCGCCGGGAGTGCTGTTGTCCACGGTACCCGTAATTGTGATGTCACCGTGGCCCTGGAAATCCATCCCGTAGCCGTCGCTTACGACCGTGCCCTCTATGTTGATATCGCCACTTACATTGAAGACCGCGTCTCCTTCGACCGTAACTGTGACGCCAGCGGGGATGTTGATGAACGAGAAGTTGTACGTACCTCCGCCCAGAACCACGTCGGATGTGGGGTTGAACGCCATTTCTGACGTTGAAACCACGCCCGAAGGCACTCCTTCTTCGGGGACGGTGTCGAAGGGCACCACCCGATAAAGGAGATTCGTCAGCGTTGATAGGCCATGAGTGAAGCTCAGGCAACCCTCGCCGGTTCCCGCGGAAAACGGCACGGTGCTAATTTCGGGAAACGGCCCTTCCAGGTTGTCAGCACCCTGTATCGAGTAGCCTGCAACCTCGCTGGCGTAGTTCATGGCAATCGGAGTGATATCGGCGATGTCGATTACTTCATTGCCGCTTCCATCAATGACGTCCAGCAGCGAGTACTCCTCTTCCACAGCTTCGCCATAATGCATGGCAATCGGCGTTATGTCGGAGATGCCGACCGTTCCGTCCTGATCGTAGTCACCGCTGTTGCGGTAATGCCAGCTAAGAGAATAGACTTCAGAGCCGTAGTCGATGAGCACCAGATCATCCACTACATTGGCGTCGCCCGTGGGCGGCGTGGACACGATCCTGCCGGCCATCTTTTCGCTTAGCTGCCGCGCGAGCTCATCCTTAAGTTCCTGGAAGAGTGATGGGTCAACACCTTCCGGCACCGGATACGCGTCCAGGTCCGCAAGCGCTTGCGCCAGCGTTGTCTCGGTCTGTATCCCCGCCAAAGGAATGGCAGTATTTATGCCCGGCTGAACCGAGGTTTTGCTCTTATGTCTGCCGCAACTCGTAAATGCCGCAAGCAGCACTAACACCAGTAAAAGCGTGACAATACCGATCCACCTTATCGTTCCTTTGTTACGAATGAGCATCCTTTTCCCCTCCCTGATTGCACAGCTTACGCGCGCAACCGCAATACATGATTCCATTATACAGTATAGGAGGCTGTAGTTGCGCGGATCCGCCTTCATCGAGCCCGTTCCAGTAGAGCACGTCATGCGCTTTTCGACCCCCGCAATTCCTTAACATATGCCAGTTTCGCCGCGTGGTTCTGCTAGAATCGGCAGCGTGAAGAAACTCATCCAGCCTGCAAGCCTCATACTGCTCGTTATCATCGCGCTTGCCGTCAGCACGTGCAACCGACCTGCCGGTGACAGCGACGCGGATTCGGGGCCCGCTCCCGGCACCGACAGAAATCCTATTGTGATGGCGTTCGTCCCGTCTACGGAAGCGGAGAAGATTGTAGAAGGCGCCGGGACGCTTATGCAGATGCTGGAAGACGAGACCGGCTACAGGTTCAAGGACTACGTCGCGACAAGCTACATCGCCGTCGTCGAAGCGCTCGGTAAGGGGCACGTGCAGGTCGCCTGGCTGCCCACGCTTGCCTATGTGCTGGCCCACGAGAGAAACGGGGCTGAAGTTGTGCTCAAAGTCGTGCGCCACGGGCGGGATACCTATTATGGCCTTATTATCACGCGCGTGGACTCCGGCATTGAGACACTGGAAGACCTCAAAGGCGAAACGTTCGCCTTCGTGGACGCCGCCAGCGCTTCGGGGCATCTGTACCCCCGGGCGCTCCTGCTGAAGCACGGCGTTGACCCCGACACCGACCTGGAGCGGTACGTCTTCGCGGGCGGCCACGACAGTGCGGTGCTGGCGGTATACAAAGGCAACGTAGCCGCCGGAGCCATTTACGATGACGCACGCGAGAAGTTTAGCGAGACAATCCCCGAGGTCTTCGAGCAGACGAAGGTTATCGGCAAGACAGACCCAATACCGTCAGATACGGTGGCGATTGCCGCCGATGTCCCGCCTGAAGTCGCCAAGGCGATAACCGAGGCGCTTCTGGACCTGGTGCACACTGAAGAGGGCAAGCAGGCGATGTACGAGATATACAACGTTGAGGATCTTGTCGTTGCAGGCGACGGCGATTATGACAGCGTGCGGGATATGGCTACGGTTCTCGATCTCGACCTGGAAAAGCAGGTTCGCGGGGAGTAAGCTGCTGCGCCTGCCGTTTTATTGAACCGCACTACCTAGTAATACCCGGCGTAACCCCCTGTGGTGCCACCCAAGCCGCTCGCCAGGCCCTGAACGTTGAACCAATCACTGGCGGGAGTTAGCACGTCGACCTCGTAATGCTCCCTGGCCTTCACTTCCACAGGATACCTCGGGAAAGCATTGATGAAAAAGCTCACGTAGTATTCATCGCGGTATGACGAGTAACCCATATTCATCGTCGTGCACGTGCTGCGCTTCTGGATCTCCACGCGGTCGAATATCTTTCCAGACTTGAAGCCGGAGTGAGTCCCCGTGAGATAGAAATTCCAGCCGCGCTTATACCTGCGCGAGTATGTGAAGCGGTAACTCTCGAACGGCACCGGCCGGCTCGTGATGCTGTACCCCTGGAGTTTGGTGGTCATTCGCCAGTCGAGCCACCAGTTTCCTGAAGGCGCATTATAGCTGGCCTCCGTGGTAAGGCTGGAAAAGGTTTTGCTCTCTATGTTGTAGCCCGAAGTAAAGGTCAGGTCGAGGTCCGGCGAGGGATACAGCTTCCACGTGGAGGACAGCTTGGTCCAAGTCTTCCGCTGGAAATTATAGCCGCTACGGAAGGTGAGTTTCCACCACTGCTCATTGTAGAAACCCATATCGAAGCTCACTGAGTGCGATGACCGGGTTCTGTCGCCCAGCACCGGCGGGTTCTTCACCCCGTTCTGTACCGTTCGCGACCACCGGGTTCCAAAGGAGAACCAGTCCCGGTTGTCATAGTCGAACCTGAACGAAGGCTTCAGCGAGTACTGGGCGTTGCCGTCACCGTACATGTACTGCGAAAAGCCGAGCGAGGTCGTGAGCGTCGTGCTCTTGCCCTTGAAAGTCCTGCCCAGCCCTGTATCCGCCTTGAAACGGAGCGTACTGCGCGGCTCCTCTTCGCTGCCCCGGCGCTCATAGATCTTCTCAAGGTTCACCGTCACACCCGTGAATGGAGTGTTTTTCCCGAAAGCCGACCTCCTGATGTTCCAGGTCAAGCCGGGCTGCAGTTTGCTGTAGGACCGGTTGGTATCCTCAGTATTTCGGTCGCCGTCGAAGTCCATACCCCTCTCATAATATTTCAGGCTGACGTCGTAGTCGGAACGCGAATAAGTCAAGTTGCCGCTGAAGTCACCCCACAAGTCCATCGGCACGCCAGCGGTCGTCTTGTTGCCGACGAGCGTCTGCGTGATATTCAGGCTTGTCCTGCGGTTTATCCTGTGGGCGAACGAGAAGTTTGCGTTTGTATAGTTGGTCTGCTTTCGCGTTACCTCTCCGCCCTCGACTGTCGGCAAAGTGGTTGTGATGTTAAGGTTCTGGCTTCCTGAAAGACTGATGTTCCCCTTGGGCCGCTTGTAGGTTAGGCTGAACTTGCTGGTCATCTTGTTGTTCCGGCCGCGGTAGGAAGTGGGGAGGTTTACCCGGTTAATAGAGAGGTCCCCGGTAATCCTGTCTGTGAGCTTCAGTTCCTGCAGAAGCTCGTACCTGTAGTTCGTCTGCGGCTCGTAGACAACGCCGGTATTCTCGTCCTTTTCGCCCTCAACCTGCCGCTGGTAGAAGCCGCGCAGGGTTGTTACGCCAAGCGGGGTGGCAAAATCGTGGCGTATGCCGGTGCCGGGCCCCTGCTTCTGTGTGAGCTCGAGCAGGGCGACGCCCAGCAGGATTGCGCCTACGGCCTCCGAGTACTCGTTCATATACGTGTAAGCGAACTTCGCGTAATACCCTTCAGACGGCGAGAGCCCGAAATCCTGCTGGATGGGCGATTCCGTCTGGCGCAGGGGCTTGTACCTCTTTAAGGGAAACGCCAGTTCGGGCACGAACATTATCTTGCGCTCCCTTACATAGATGTAAACGTGGTGCAGCATCAGGCTGCTATCCCGATGCACTCTCGCTTTCCGTGCGCGGAGCTCGTACTCGTATATCTTGCAGTGCGGCGGGCACGAGGTAGCCCACACGTTCCACATATCGAAGTCATCCATACTGCCCTTCGCCTCATCAGCCTTGAAGTAAACGGTTCCGCCTATCTCGGTGCCGCTGGTGTTGCCCGACACGTTGATAAAAGAGAACTCGTTCGTATCGTAGCTGTAATAGCCTTCGTCGGCGAACATAACGTCGTCTTTCTGCTGCAGGGCGATGTTGCCCCGCAGGTAGACATTCTTGGCCCTGTCGTTCAGCTCGATGTAATCAGCCTCTATCTCCACATCGTCAATCACTATGAGGGCGTCTCCCTCCAGAATCGCCGTTCCCGCGCTGCGGTCAAACTCGAGCCGGTCGTACGCTTCGAGGTACATAGCTCCCTCTGCAAGAGGGATCGTAAGGCTCTTGGACGTTGGAACGGCAGTTTTGGTGGAAACGGACACGCTGTTTCCGGCAGGCTCGGCTTCGATTTCGCCCTCACCATTCTCAGCCACCTGTGCTGGCTCGGCAGGTGCCGGGGCGGAGCCGTCAGGCGCGAGTTCCGCCTCCCTCCCCACCACGGCCTCGGCACCGGAAGGTGCCGAATCGCTGCCCGGATGCACAATGTCGATAGAATCTCCCGCTATTGACGGCACAGGAAACAGAATCGCCAGCAGCAGGCACGCGAGCGCAACCGCCGGCGCGCGCCAGTAGCTCGCCCCTGATAGGCATCGAAGCGCGTGTGACAGCCCGCACGCGCCGCCGGGGCGGCGTGCTTTACCCAAACCTCCTGTCATCCCCGTAAACCTTAATTGTAGCACCGGACTCGCCGCTGCAAACCCGAAAAGGGGACGAAAAGCCAGCCTGAAGCGTTCGATTGCGCTAGTAGCGGACTATCGCCAGGTCACTGTGCGCCTCAATGCGATCGCCCGGTGCTCGAGGAATAGCGAAGCAGGTGCCTTCAACCAGGGACGCGAGCGTAGCACGCGATATCTGGCAGATCAGGCTCACCTCCGCGACATTCATAAACTCGCAAGTAAGCTTCTCGCGCGCGACCCAGATATCGTCCTGCGGGACCTTCACCTCAACGGCTTCCAGCGACCTTGCGGACACGAAGGGGACGCATCCGCGTTCGTCTCCCACCACTCGCGTAACGAGCGGGTATACGAGTAACATTAAGAGAGCCTGTATCATGGGCGGGTGGTAGGGCAGAAAGAATAGCCACCCCCCATCCCGCTCAGCCACGCAAAACCTTTCGCACGGCGGGTGGCTAAGGCCTTCAATCCGCAGATCCCACGTCTCACCAAGCATGCGCGTAAAGCCCTGCCATTGAGACGAGGAAAGAATGCCGGAGACAACCAGGATTTCCGCCTGCTCCGATGCCAGGCCCACCGCTTCGCCAACACTTCTGTGTGACTCCTGAACTCCCAGGGAGATAAAGGGGAATTGCCATCGGGCGCAAATGCCCGTCATCATTGGCGAGAGAAGTTCGGGAGTCGATTCCTTGGGCGCCCTTACCGTGTGAGGATCGTGGAGGCCGGAGCCGAGAACGAGCGAGCCGATTATTGGCTTGCGCAACACGTTAAGTTCTTCCACCGGCTGGCTGTAGAGCGCGGCGTGGCCCGCGTGCGTGATGCGCTGACCTTTCGGCAACAGCACGCGCTGATCGGGAACGAACTGCCCCTGGCGGATGACACCGCTGTATCTCTCCGGCCGCGCTCTTACCGCAACCTCGTTGTCCTTCCGTTCGACTCCGCCTTCCGGCACAACCAGGTCGTAAGCATCCGGAAGAAAGGTGCCGGCGTCAACCAGCATCGCCTGGTCGCTTGAGACCTGCCGCTCGAACGTGCGCCGGCCGCCGAGGTTGCCGCCGAACCTGAACAGCGGAATCTCGTCTCTGTCCCAGTACGCCTTCAGGGCATCATAGTTCAGAGCGTAGCCGCGTTCCTGAGCCAGGCTGTGCGCAGGATACGGCGACTGCACGGGCACGTCCACAGCCGCGCAGTGAGATAGGGCGTGGTGCAGGCGCGCCGTGTCAGCGCCCAGCGGACGGGCCCACGCAAGCAGCCGACTCTGGGTTTCCTGCCAGCTCAGTCCTGTGAGCATAGAGGCGTATTGTAGGCGTCACAGGGGATGAACGCAATGGCGGCTCAAGGCGGCGGCGAATTCGGTGGCAGGCTCGCAAGCTTAATGATGCGCGGAATCGTTGCTGGTTCCAGCCGGTTCTGGCCGCTTCGCACAGCCCAAACGAACCATATCAGGCGCGGAGGGACGGCTGATATGTGACGGGTGAAACCGAAAAGCGGGGACGACGAGATTCGAACTCGCGATCTCTTGCGTGACAGGCAAGTATGTTAGGCCTCTACACTACGTCCCCGCAGCGCGAGCTATTCTACCCGCCGACCTGCGAGTTTTCAAGCCGAACTCTCTTGCAGGACACAACCACCTGCAACGCGAGCGGGCAAGCTCACTTCAACACGGCTGTGAAGAAAGAGAGCGCGTAGACCTTCTTCGCGCCAGCGCCCTTCAGCGCGCGCGCCGCAGCGTTTAGAGTAGCGCCTGTGGTAACCAGGTCGTCAAGCAGCAGGATGCGCTTCCCGCGTACTCGGCCTGCGGCTCGCTCAGGAACGACAAACGCCCTGCGAACGTTGGCGAACCGCTGGGGTTCCGTCAGCCCGACCTGGGAACGGGTAAACCTCGTCCGCTTCAGCACTAATGGCTCCACCGGCAGGTCAAGCGTTGGCGCGTAGAACTTGAGTATCAGCTCGCTCTGGTTGAACCACCGAAGAAAGCGCTTCCACCAGTGCAGCGGCATAGGAATCACCATCTCCGGTTCTTCGCCGAAATCCCAGTTGAAAAGCGCACCCAGACGGTTCAGGTCGCCCGCTCCCCGTGACAGTTCCCTGCCGAAGAACCGCGCCAGCCCGCGCCGCCGTCCGTACTTGAAACGGTGCAGAGCATCGCGCCCCTGGCCTTCATAGATGAAGAGCGCTCTCGCAGTATCGACGTGCCAGGGGTGGCCGGAGCAATGCAGGCATTCGCTACGCGCAACGCCTGTCTTCAGCGGCTTGCCGCAGCGAGGGCAGATAGGGTGCTGGACGGGCGTAAGCTTGCCGGCGCACTCGTCGCACACCAGCGTCTCCGCCATTTCGCCGCAGAAGATGCAGTGCTGGGGGAACATAAGCCCGGCGATACTCGCTACAAGGTCGCCGAGCACGCTGAGTGTCCGCTGCAACATATGCCGCTACCTGAGCTTTGCCAGCAGCTCGCTGGTGGAGTATCCGGGCAGCATCGCCACGCGGTGCACGCGGCCGCCGTATCCCTCAACGAACCCCGCGCCGACGATGTCTTTGGTTTCGTATTCCGCGCCTTTGACCAGCACGTCGGGGCGCACTTCGCGGATGAGTTCTTCCGGCGTGTCCCCGTCGAAGACAACCACGGCGTCCACGTAGCGGATGGCCTCCAGCAGCTCACGCCGCGCGTCCTGGGGCAGCACCGGCCTGCCCTCGCCTTTCAGCCTTCGCGTGCTCGCATCGGAGTTGAGGCCGACGATAAGGAAATCCCCCTGCGCCTTAGCCTCGCGAAGCTGGTGGATGTGCCCCGGATGCAGCAGGTCAAAACACCCGTTGGTGAAAACGATGGTCTTGCCGGATGCTCTAGCGCTCTCCAGCAGTCCCGTCTCGTCAGCACTCAGCATCTCTATCCGCCTGCCAGCCGCGCTTTCAGCTCCTCCGCGCTCACCGTTGCCAGTCCCAGCTTGCCCACGACGATGCCGGCGGCGTAGTTTGCGAGCGTTGTGGCTTCCACATAATCCGCTCCCGCCGCCAGCGCCAGCGCGATTATCGCGCAGACGGTGTCACCCGCGCCGACCACATCGTAGACCTCGATGCCTTCTGAAGGTATATGCGTGAAGTCGTCGCCTGCCAGAAGGTAGATTCCATCGGCGCCCGCCGTTATCGCCACGGCGTCGCTTTCAACCACATCGCGAATCCTGCGGGCGGCCACCTCCAGCGAATCCGGCTGCACGCGCGCGATCCCGGCGGCAAGGAACGCCTCGTTGCGGTTGGGCGTGAGCAGCGAGACTCCCTTGAAGTGCGGGATGTTCGCCGGCTTGGGGTCACAGATCACCTGCTTGCCCGCGCCCCTGTAAAGGGCTATGGCTTCACGCGCCAGGCGCTCCGTGAGCACACCTTTGTCGTAATCGCTGATGACGAGAACCTGGCATTCTTCGAGTGTCGTCTTCATAGCGCCGAGGATGCTGTCTTCGGCGCGCGTGTCGATGGCTTCCGTCACTTCCTCGTCCACCCGCAGAAGCTGCTGGCTCTGCGCCACGAGCCGCGTCTTTATCGTTGTGGGCCGCCCGCTTACCGTAATTATCCCCTGCGTGCCCGAGCCGAAGGAATGCAAATGCTCCAGCAGCATCCGGGCGTTGTTGTCGTCGCCGATTATCCCGAATGCTTCGGCGGCGCCGCCCAGCGCGATGATGTTGTGCACCACGTTCGCCGCGCCACCCGCACGGAATTCCTCGCGGCCTGCGCGCATAACCGGTACCGGCGCTTCCGGCGATATGCGACCCACTTCGCCGTAGATGAAGCGGTCGCAGATGAGATCACCCAGCACCGCCACCCGGCTGCCGCCCATTGCGTCAATAAACTCTTCCAACTTCACGGTTTACTCCGCATTGCCGGAGGCCGGCTTTCGCGCGAGGTAACGGTCCACCTCAGCCTTGACCTCCTCCGGCGTAATCGTATCCATACAGAATGGTTCTTTATTACACTTCTTAAGATAGCACTTCAGGCAATTCACCTTACCGTATATCACGGAGGCCTGCGAGCCGGGGGAGGGCCCGCAGCGTTCCGCCGCCGTCGGCCCGAACAGCGCCACCACCGGCGTTCCCACCGCCGTCGCCAGGTGAACCACGCTCGTGTCCGGCGATACAACCACATCCGCCCGACGCACAAGGTACACAAGCTCACGCAGCGTCGTCCGGCCCACAAGGTTAACCACCTCATTGTTGACCGAGTAGATGTCTGCCGCGTATTGCTCTTCGCCCGGAGCGCCAACAATCGCGAACGTCGCATCGTGCACGGCGAACCGGTCAAGCAGGCGGTTAATCAGTTGCGGCCGCCAGCTTTTCGTGGGCCAGCCGCCGAGCGGGCAGATGAGCACAAGCGGACGGCCGTTGACATCCAGGCGCTGCTTCATCCTCCTCAGAAAATCGTCTTCGCAGGTGCGGTCAACATCCACTTCCACCGGCGTCTCCTCTCCGGGTATGCCGACTTCGTCCAGGAGATGCAGGTTCTCGCGGGTCAGGTGCTCAGGCAGTTCAGGCTGTTTCACCCGGTGAGTCAGAAGGAAATCTCGAAGCTCGTGGCGGTATCCCACCCGTACCGGTATGCGCGCAAGGTAGGCTGCAAGCGCGGACCCGAAGGAGCGGTGGAAAACAAACGCCGCATCGTAATGCTTTTGCCGCAATCGCCCCGCCAGCCGCAGCAGGCCAGCAAGCCCGCGGTCCGTACCCCGCTTGTCCCATGCCAGTACTTCATCAACCAGGCCGCCCGCGCGAAAGAGCTCCCACCCAACCGGCTGGCTCACAAGCGTGAGCCGTGCGCCGGGGTACGTTTCCCTAAGACGCCTTAGCGCCGGCGAAAGCATCACAAGGTCCCCAATGAGGGAAAAATCCAGGACCAGTATGTTGCTGAACCGACGCTCTACCAGAGGTTGACGGGCAGGGTCCATAGGCTCAGCGTGTATTTTATCAGAAAGAGAATAACTCCCAAGACGCCGATAACCGCAGTCTTGTGTTCGTGGTTGGCCACCGCTTGCGCAAAGGAATATGGTACGCGCGCCATTGACTCCCTAATCGACCGAAAAGTCGGAAGCAATCGCGGCGTGCCACGCATGTATTCTTCATAAGGCTCACCGAACACCTTGGCAAGCCAGCGCTCCTCCAGCAGGATGACAGCGATGTAAACCGCCCCGAACACAACGAGAGCTAGTATAACGAAACTCCAGACTCCGGATGCCAAAGCAAATCCCAGTTGAAGGAGGATGGTGCCCAGATACAGCGGGTTGCGGCACAGCCTGTACGGGCCCGTGCGTTGCAGCCTTCTGTCCTTGCGCAGCATGCCGGCGGAATAGAGCCTTAGCCCCACACCGCACAGGACCAAAACCGCACCCGCCGCGAACATCGGCACGTTCAGGCGCCCAAGAATCAGCATCGCCAGGGGGAATAATAAACCCAGGTAGATGCGCAGGCGTGTGAGCGCCAGGTATGCGCCCTGCTTTAGCTTCTTACGCTCCTGTTGTATGTCCGAGTCGTGGGACAACTTCCAAACCCAGCATCTCCCGCGCTTGCCGCAACAGCTCCGGGAGGCCGATAGCATTATATACCGCTTCACGGTCGCGCCGCTCCAGCGCAAGCGCAGACTCCCACAACAAACGGTTATCCTCACCTGCGCGCAGCGGCAGCGCAAGCTTCCGCTCATAAAGGTACTGGTGAAAGCGCTCCAGCTTATGTGAGCCGCCGATAGGCTCTAACGGGAGTATGAGCGGATGGTGGCCCGCCAGAATCGCCTCGGAAGCCATTGACACGCTGTCCTCTGTGACCATTACGCCATCAGCGAGTTCAAGGAAGGCCGGAACCGGATTGTAACCGTCGCTCCGCCCCCATACGCAGAAGCAAAAAAGCCCAGTCTCGCGCGCTGACAGCTCGATCAGCGCATCCTCCACTTCCGCCGGCGTCCTTCTCGACGTGGTGAGCAGTATCCGCAGGCTTCGCTCCCGGGCAAACGACACAACGCTGTTTACTTCAGACAGCACAAGCTCCGGCAGCATCCTGCGGTGTGCCGAGTCGCCGCCGACGAGCACCGCAATGAAACCGCGTTCGGGCTCCAGCGTGCGTCCGATACGCCGGCGCATCTCACTTAGCGATTCCTCCAGCGAGCGACCGCCGATGGGGCCCAAGGCTACTGGCAGCGTAAGAACGTTGCGCGGAACCTCTCCTGCCACGTCGTGTTGGGGCAAAACAACGACATCAAACAGCCGTGGCGGCACAAAGGTCGGCTTCAGGATATGCAGCGCTCTGCCACCATTACGCGCTGCAAGTGCCAGCGCGGGAATAGCGGATGTCGTGCCGGCGGAGATGACCAGCGGGCGCTCGCCGCAATCGGTCGGTTCAGCCGCGCCAAAGCTGGTCTCCAGCACCCACGAGAGCCATCCGCGCGGGTACTTTTTCGGCGGGAAGACAGGCGAGAACAAGCGCGACAGCGGTTCCCGCGTTCCCGGCAACGGGCGCATCTGAAGTACCCGTGGGTTGCTCCCCAGCAGCTCCGCGAAGGCGAGGCTCTGGTTCAAATGCCCCTTCTTGCCGTCCGAGACGACGAAGGTTTCCATCTCTCAGTAGGGTAGCACCAGCAGGTAGTATGCGCCAGCCCCGTCCGGCGAGGCAATATCAATATCATAGGTGCCGGAGGTCGTCAGATTCGCCCTGAGCTGGTAGACACCCGGCGGGCCATAGGACATTGTAACCGGATCCAGCGCGTGATTCGGCTTGGCGCTGCCGTTTATGGAGAATGTGAAATCCTCGATATCAGCCGTAAGGGCAACAACACGGAATACATAGGGAGCCGGCTCAGAAATCGTGACCGCATAGCTGTCCACTTCCTCGGCGGAGGACAGCTCCCCTAGCACAAGCCCGCCGCCTGCGAGGTTCCCCGCCTCCCCCTCGGCTATCACTTCGCCCGAGTCGATTCTTGCGACGGCGGCGCGAATAGGCTTCCCGCCAACAGGCGTGACGGTAATTCTGCAACTGCTCTCCTCCGAAGGCAGCAGGCGGATGAACAGGAGCGCGTTTTCGCGGGCCGTGAATGTGCGGCTGGCAGGGCCGCCAGAACTGAGGACGTATGCCAGTGGCTCCGTTATCGAGTACTCGCCGCCGGTGAAGCTCTCATTCCAGCCCCGGAAGCGGACTCCGTGCTGGGCGCCGGTTTCGGCGTCAATACTCACGTCGCCATAGGAGAACTGGGAGGAAGTGTTCAGCCCCAGCCCGGCGGCGTACATAGCGACGCCGTTACGCAGCAGCAGGGTGGTCAGGTCTTCGCCGGTTGCCGCCTGAACGTTGCCCCAGCCATAAAGCGGCAGCCCCGTTGCATCACGCTGCAGGAGTTCGGGCAGAACGCCTTCGCCGAACCTGTCGGTGAGATAGCGCATCAGCAGGTAGCCCGCCCCGCGCCGGAATATGCTTGGATTCCAGGTGTTGCCGCCCGGCAGCGATACCCAGGGGCTGGCGGTAAGGTAATTATCCGGCGAAACAAAGTTGTTCAGGGGCTCAAAGCCGGTCCAGTCCTCGGTGAAGTGCGACAGCGCTTCGTTTAGCCAGACCTCTTCGCCGACAAACGGGTCTTCGGGCTCACCCTCCTGATACAGACGCAGGCGGTTGGAGAAGTTAATCAGGTGCTGAAGCTCATGAGCCGGAATGGAAATGTAGGCATCCAGGAAATCCGCTTCAGGTATCGGCGAACCGGCGTCAAACTCGCCGGTAGCATCAGGCACCTGGCAATACACGATGTCTGCGGAATTGCTCCCCTGTACCGCAGGCTGCAGGTCGTTGGCCACGAACATCCCGCCGACAAGCCCCGGTATCTCATTGATGGTGGAAGTGAGCAAAACGAGTATCTTGCCATCTTCGTCCGGATCCATGAATGCGCCGTAGGTCGCAACCTCCGGTCCGACGATACGGCTGTCCAGCCATCCAGCCAGGTCGTCAAGCTGCGCCTGAGAGATGCGTCCGTCGTCCACAGTGAGGTCAACCCAGATATCCGCCAGTGAGCCGGCATTGGTGCAGCGCGCGGTGATGGTGTCGTCCACATCGCTCATGTTGCCGTTGATGTAAACGATATCGAATTCCCGCGTGTCACCCACCGCGGCTGTGTGCTTGGCTCCAGTTCCGGGCAACCGGCCGTAGCGTTCCGTAATCTGCCGTTCCTGCTCAGCACGATCAGGCATGAACGAAGGCTGAACAGGCGGAGTCCATCTCCGATTGGCCGCCGGAGGAAGCACGGAGACTGACGATGCCCCCGAAGCCGTGTAGCTCACCGCAACCTGGAAGTCATCCTCCGGGTCGCTGCCCTCCTCCACCTCATTGGGTGAAGTAAGAACCAGCAGGTATTCCTGTTCAGAACCTGTCCTCAACGTGAAACTCTCCTCTGAAGTTATTTCATCCAGCATCGCAACTTCGCCGAGCGACAGCACCAGCTCGTCAGGGCCCGGTTCGCCAGACTCGACTGGCGGCGGATCCGGCGCGGAGCCTGCTGGAGAACCGAAGGAAGCCACATTGCTGGAAATACCGTAATTGTAATCGCCGTCTGTGGGCTGGACGGCGTAATAGGCATCCGCGAGCGGGGACGGGTCGTCAAAGGCGTATTCCGGCCGCTCTTTTGGCTGTCCGGACTGAGACGGGTCGTAGGGGCGCTCGATTTCGTCGAGGAGTTCCCAGCCGCCGGCCCCGTCCGGGTGGCGCATCACCCGGTAGCCGACCACGCTGACGCCGAAATGCGCTGCGATCGGCGTGATGTCCTCGATTCCGATACTGCCTTCTCCACTGCCGTCAACGGCTTCGTGCCAGGCGTCCCATTCCGGGCCGCCCTCAACGTCGCCATAGAACATTGCCAGCGGGGTTATATCGGCAATGCTCACAACCGAGTTCATATCGTAATCGCCCAGGTTTATCTCCGACCACACGAGGTGCGGGCCGCCTTCATCCGTTACCACCAGCTCTACCGAGTTGCCGCCGTCGGTGGGCACCGTGGAGACGAACTTGCGCACTCCATGGGCAGGCCCCGGCTCTTCTCCTTGGGGGACCAGTGAACCCCGCCTGGCGGGAGGATTATCCATCAGCGCCTTAGCCAGCGCCCCCTTCAGCTCCGCAAACAACGCCGCATCCACGCCCTCCGGCGTTTCAAGTGCGTCGAGTTCTGCCAGGGCATCGTCGAGGGACACATCCACCCGGCAGTCCAGTCCCGCGCAGAACGCGGGACTGGTCTTGTCTGCGGGTGAAGAGCCAGGGCTAAATGACGCCTCAGGCGCACGTAGGCCCCGGGCTACCGAGCCTTCCCCTCCGCCTCCGCACGAAGTTGTTACCAGAAGGAGAAGCAGCAGATAGATGACCATCAGCGAGGCAGCAGAAGGGTTGAATCGCTTTTTCACCACACCCACCCTATTGAACGATAGATTGCTTACAGTATAGCATCGGCGACCGAGCCCGACAGAGAGTATCCGCAGCCAGGCAGGCGGTGCTAACTAGCACCGCTCCCAATCGCCGCGCTGGTGCGCCCGCCGGTTACACGTGGCGGGCTGGCGACAGGGCTGGCCCTGCCTGCGGGTAAAAAGCCAGGGCAAAAGCCCTGGGCTACCGGAACCAGGGCGATAAATCGGAGCGGGGACCTCCATGTCACCCCACCATTAATCGCGCGACATCCAGGGCGCGCCCGTCTTTACGTCTCACCAGACAGAAACGCCAGCGTTCTCTTGAAGCCCTCGATGTCACCCACGCTCGCGCAAGGCACATCCCGCACAGTCTTTGCCGCCAGCATCCGCAGGACCTTTCCGGGGCCGACTTCTACAAAGGTGTCAGGCTGCTCCCGCGCAATCCTGCGAACGGTATCCGTCCAGCGAACCGGAGAGCACACCTGCCGGTATAGCAGCTCCGCGTAGGCCGCCGGGTCGTCAGGATACGGCTCGGCGGTGGCGTTAGCCAGGACGGCGTGTTGGACTGGCCGGAAGCGCAATTCGTCAAGCAGCGGCTTGAGCTTCTCGGCAGCGGGTTCCATCAGCCTGCTGTGAAAGGGGGCGCTAACTTTGATCTCAACCACCCGCCTGGCACCGGCATCCTGCAGGGACTCTGTTGCCATACTGATTCCCCTTGCACTTCCCGATATGACTATTTGTTCGGGGCTGTTCAGGTTCGCAAGCTGGGCGACGTCGCCATCCAGCTTTAGGCCTCCAAGCACTTCCTCAATCTTCTCCTGCGAAAGCCCGACAACCGCGGCCATCTTGCCCTCACCGGCGGGCACAGCTTCCTGCATAAATTTCCCCCGCAGATGGACGATGCGCACTGCGTCTGCGAAGTCAAGCGCTCCAGCAGCCACCAGAGCCGTGTATTCACCCAGGCTGTGCCCGGCCATCCACAGTTGAGCGCCGTCCGGCACGAACGGCGAGAGTACCGTCCAGAAACTGAAGCTCACCGTGAGAATGGCAGGCTGGGCGTTTGCGGTAAGCGTGAGTTCGTCTTCGGGGCCTTCAAAGATGAGCCTGCTGAGGGAATAACCGAGGATATCATCGGCCTGCTGGAAAAGCTCCCGCACGGCGGCGAACTCGGTGAAGAGGTCGCGGCCCATACCCACCTGCTGTGACGCCTGACCGGGAAAGAAAATACCCAGTTTCACTTAGCGTATCCCCCTTGTTCGCGCTAGCCTTCCCAGATGAGATAACACGAGGCCCAGGAAAGGCCCGCCCCGAATGCGAAGAGGACAACCTTGTTCCCCGGCTTGAGCTTACCCTCCTCGTTTAGCTCGTCAATGCAAAGCGGGATTGAAGCCGAGGTTGTGTTGCCATACCGCTGTATGTTGATGTAGACGCGCTCCGCGGGAACCTGAAGGCGCTTCTGGGTTGACTGGATAATCCGCGAGTTGGCCTGGTGGGCCAGGAACCAGTCAACCTCCAGCGGTTCTACGTTCTCCTTGGCGATGACGTCACGCACCGTCTGCTCCATCGTTCGCACTGCCCGCTTGAAGACCTCAGGGCCTTCCATATAAACGAAGTGGCCTTCGTCCAGCGCGGTGCGCGGTGTTGAAGGAGCCGCGCTGCCCCCAGCATACTGGTAGAGGATGTCCACCGCAGTCCCGTCGCTGCCCAGGTCAAAAGCCCTGATGCCGCGCGGGGTTTCGGAACGGGGCTCGGCGACCAGATACAGCACGGCCGCAGCATCCCCGAACAGCACGCACGTGTTGCGGTCAAGGTAATTGGTGATACTCGTCATCACATCGCTCCCGATGACGAGAGCATTCTTGTACTGCCCAACGCGGAGGAAATTGGTAGCAGTGTTGAGGGCATAGATAAAACTGGAGCAGGCTGCGTTCATATCGAAGCACGCGGCTTTGGCTGCGCCTATCCGCCCCTGAATGACCGACGCCGTAGCTGGATAAACGTGCTCCGGCGTCACGGTCGGGACGATAATGAGCTCGACTTCCGCCGGATCCGCACCAGCCATCTCAAGCGCCTTCATCACCGCCGCTTCCGCCATATGTGAGCTGGTCTCGCCCGGAACAACGATGTGGCGCTCCTTGATGCCGGTCCGCGCAGTTATCCACTCGTCGCTCGTGTCCACAATCCGTGCAAAGTCGTCGTTGGTCAGTACCCGTTCGGGGACATACCGTCCCGTGCCCCGAATAATCACGTCATATTCCATATAGGTATCTCCGTATGTGGTCAGTGTATCTTGCGTACAAATCGAGGATTCTACTTGAAACCTGCGCGTATTATAGTCCTAATGGCCAGCGCCGTGAAGCTCGCAAAAAGTCACAGGCTATCGCCGCTATTGCCCAACTGCGTCTGCTCGCTTTTCTCGCCAATCTCACGCTCGATACGAGCCGCGATATCCTCGTCGAGCATTCTCACAGCCCAGCGTATCGCGTTCTTTAGTGCGGACGCGTTGCTGCGCCCGTGGCTTATAACCACATTGCCCTTAACACCAAGCAGCGGCGCTCCTCCAAATTCCGTGTAGTCAAAACGCTTCTTGAACCGGCGAAACGAGGGCTGAAAGAACAACCACGCCAGAAATGCGGACAGAGGATTCGTCCGTATCTCCTCCCTCAGCACTCTGTTTAGCGAGGCCGCCAGCCCTTCCGCGAATTTGAGGAGGATATTCCCGATGAAACCGTCCATCAACAGGATATCCACATTGCCTTCGAATACGGTCTGCCCCTCGACATAACCTGCGAAATTGATGCTGCTATCTTCAGACAGCAAGCGGTGTGTGTCTCGCACCAGCGAATTGCCCTTGTATTCCTCGCTGCCATTGCTCAGCAAGCCGACTCGCGGGTTTGGACGGTCGAAGATGCGTTCGACATATATCCTGCCGATATGCGCGAACTGGACCAGATGCCGGGGACGCGTGTCCACATTCGCCCCGGCGTCAAGCACAAAAAGGCTCTTTCGCAGCGTGGGCCACGGCGTTGCGATAGGCGGCCGCTCGATTCCCGGCAGCCGGCCAAACTCGTAAAGCGCACCGGCCAACACCAGCCCCGTGTTCCCCGGCGAAATGACAACGCCATTGATGTCCCTAGCCACCAGGAAAGCGGTCCTTATGGGATTGCCGGGATAGGCCTTGTGAACCCTAATCGGGCTGTCAACCCGCTCCGGCACCCTGTCGGATGCAGTGTGAAAGGTTATCTCCGCTCCCGCTTGCGCCGCCGCAGCCATTAGTTCGCGCGCGGCGAGCGCTCTTGCCTCGTCCTCGTCGTAAACGATAAGGTGCATATCCAGCGGCCGCTTCAGCTCACGCAAGGCCATCGTCGCCCCGTGGAGCATCTCAGCCAGCCCCTGCTCGGACGTGGCGACCTCAAAGACTACAGCGGATTTATCCATTTCTGGTAGACTGTTACTTTACTCCAAGAAACCAACATTTTGAAGTGTTACTCGCAAGGGACGTGAAACATTGAAGAAGCTGTTCCACCTGAGCTGCGGCGCGGTGGTGGCCGCCCGCGACAAAGACATTCAGGTCGTGCTGATCAAAGCCAGGCGTCAGGCCGGCGTCTTATGGGGCCTGCCGAAAGGGCATGTCGAGCCCGGGGAATCCCTGTCTGAAGCCGCACTGCGCGAAACCTGCGAGGAGACCGGGCTGGCGAAGTCGCAGCTTCGGCTCCTCGGTTACCTCGGACGCATCCGATACGAGTTCATAAGCCACGAAGCAGGCAAGATACTTAACGAGAAACACGTGCACTTCTTTCTCTATCTCGCCCGGAAGAAACTGCACACCCTTGCCCCGGCAATGGAGGATGAAGGCATTCTCGATGTGGTGTGGATGCCTGTGGCGAACGCGGTGAAGCGCGTGTCTTACGACAGCTACAGGCAGATGCTCCTGCTGGCCAACCTCGCCCTGCACGGGCGAGAGCTCCGCAAAGAAGACACGGCAAATCCCCTTGACACAGCAGAGCATCCGTATAAAATGGGAGCTTAGTGTCGCTATCCCCCTTTTGAGAGCTTGAAATGGAGTTCCCGCTCAATAAATACAGGAATGTCCGGCTTGCCTTAGGCTTTGACGATGTGTCGCTCGTCCCCAGCGCTTCGACGGTTGACCCGGCCGATGTGGACCTGAGCTGCCAGATCGCGGGCCTTAATCTCAAGTTTCCCATCCTCGCCAGTGCTATGGACGGCGTGGTAAGCCCCTCCTTCGCCATAGAAATGCATAACCTGGGATGCCTGGCCGTCCTCAACCTTGAAGGCGTGTTTACGCGCTACGAGGATCCTGAGCCGGTCCTGCAGCGTATCGCAGCAGCAGGTGACGACGAGGCGACGGGAGTGCTTCAGGAGATCTACCGGGAACCGGTAAAGCCAGAGCTGTTCGCCAGAGTCCTGGGACAGATTAAGGATGCGGGTGCGCCGGCTGTCGGCAGTCTCACGCCTATGGGCGTAAAACGCTTCGGTGGCGTCGCACTGGATGCCGGACTGGACGTGCTGGTGGTGCAGAGCACCGTCACCAGCGTGCGGCACCGGAGTTCCAGCGGCGAAGTACTCTCTATAGCGGATTTGACGTCAAGCGTAAACGTTCCGGTGCTGGTCGGCAACTGCGTCTCCTATGAGGTCGCATACGAACAGATGAAGGCAGGTGCGCAGGGCATTCTGGTCGGCGTTGGCCCTGGAGAGGCCTGCACAACGCGCGCCGTAACGGGAGTGGGCGTTCCCCAGATAACTGCGACCGCGAACGCAGCGGCTGCGCGCGACGACTACTTTAAAGAATCCGGGCGGTATGTGCCGGTGATTACAGACGGCGGCATGCGTCGCGGGGGCCAGATGGCCAAGGCGCTTGCGGCCGGGGCCGACGCGATTATGGTTGGCTCGGTCTTCGCCGGCTGCCCCGAGACGCCGGCATCCCCTTACCACTGGGGAATGGCCACGCCGGACCCGAACCTGCCGCGCGGCACACGAGTCCGCATTGGCAAATCCATAAGCCTTAAGCAACTGCTGTTTGGGCCCACATCGGTGACTACGGGCGAAGAGAATCTGGTGGGCTGCCTGCGCTCATCTATGGGCCTGTGCGGCGCGGCAAACATCAAAGAGTTTCAATCCATCGATATGGTCTTCTCCCTGTCGTTCATGTCCGAGGGCAAGATACTGCAACGTGCCCAGCAACTGGGCATGGGTGCGTAGGTAATGCAGCAAGAGAAGATAATCGTTGTCGACCTGGGCTCGCAGTATACGCAGCTAATCGCCAGGCGCATACGCGAACTCGACGTATACTCCGAAATCCGCACAACGGACATCACCGTAGAAGGTATGCGGAAGGAAAAGCCCATCGGCATCATCCTGTCCGGCGGCCCCGGCAGCGTCTACGAGTTTGGCTCCCCCGAAGTCGAGAAGGGCATCCTTGAGCTGGGCATACCAATCCTGGGTATCTGCTACGGCCTGCATTTCATCGGCCGTATGTATGGCGGCAAAGTCATCTCGGCTAAGGCGGCCGAATACGGGAAAGCCGAACTGCATGTGGTCGCACCCGACAGCATCCTGTTCAAGAACCTGAACCCGGACCTCATCTGCTGGATGAGCCACGGCGACGTATTGAAATCCCCGCCCAGAGGCTTCAGGCTGGTTGCCCAGACCTACCACACGCCGGTTGCGGCGATGGAGAACACCCGGCGCAAGCTCTACGCGGTTCAGTTCCATCCGGAGGTCACCCACACGCCCTGGGGAGTCGAGCTTCTGCGCAACTTCGCGTACGACGTGTGCGGCGCGAGCGGCACGTGGCGCATGGCCTCATTCATCGAAGGCGCGGTCAACGGTATCCGAGAGAAAGTAGCATCCGCCCAGATTCTCTGCGGCATCTCTGGCGGCATCGACTCGCTGACAACCGCAGTTCTCGCACAGCAGGCGGTCGGAGACCAGCTATACTGCATTTTCGTTGACCACGGCCTTATGCGCCTTAACGAGGCGGACCAGGTCGAGAGGGTGTTCAAAAAGCAGTTCCGCGCCAACTTCCGGCGCGTGAACGCGGCACGGCGCTTTCTGGGCAAGCTGCGGGACGTGAAGAACCCGGAGCGGAAACGGAAGATAATCGGGCGCGAGTTCATCCGCGTCTTCGAGGAAGAGGCACAGAAGCTCAAGAACATCAAGTTTATCGCGCAAGGCACCATCTACCCCGACGTAATCGAGAGCCACGGCGTGGGCAAGCACGCGCACGTGATAAAGAGCCACCACAATGTTGGCGGCCTGCCGAAACAGATGAAGCTGAAGCTGCTGGAGCCGCTGCGCGACTTATTCAAGGACGAAGTACGAAAAGTGGCACTGGGCCTGGGCGTGCCCGAAAGAGTGGTCTATCGCCAGCCGTTCCCGGGGCCCGGAATGGCGATACGGATCATCGGCACGGTCACGCCGCGCAAGGTGAAAATACTCCAGCTTGCGGACGCCATCATCCAGGAGGAGCTTGCAAGCTCCGAAATCTACGCCGACATCGGGCAGGCGTTCGGAGTACTGCCGGACATCAAGTCTGTTGGGGTGATGGGCGACCGTCGCACGTACGGATACCCCATCATCCTGCGGATTGTCACCACCACCGACTGGATGACCGCCGACTGGGCGCGGATTCCGTACACGGTGCTGGAAAGCATCAGCAACCGGATAATCAACGAAGTACCCGAAGTGAACCGGGTGGCTTACGATATCAGCAGCAAGCCCCCGGCCACTATTGAGTGGGAGTGAGATTCGTTATGGAGAAGCCTGAAACCACAATAAAGGTTCCGGAGCACTTCCGGGTCCTGTATTCACCGGAAGACATCGCAGCACGCGTCGCGGAGATGGCCGAGGATATATCGGCAGACTTTGAAGGGAAAGCAGTGCACCTTATTGGTGTCCTCAAGGGCGCCACTGTGTTCCTCGCCGATCTCTTACGAATGTTATCAATTCCCGCGACCTACGATTTCCTGTCTGTCGCCAGCTACGGCGATTCAACCGAGAGCACCGGCGTGGTCCGCCTGATAAAGGACCTCGACGACCCCGTTGAGTCGCGGGACGTGATTATTGTGGAGGACATCGTCGACACAGGCCTGACGCTGAAGTACATCGAGGAGTTGATGCGTAACCGCAAGGTCTCGTCGCTGTCCAAATGCACGTTCCTCGACCGTCCCGACAGGCGCAAGGTTCACGTCGAGATGGACTACGTCGGATTCACGATTCCGGACTGCTACGTAGTTGGCTATGGACTGGACTTTGAGCAGAAATGGCGCCAGCTCCCCGGCATATACGCCATCAACCAGCCAACCTGAGAGGAACAAGAAGCTGGCAGGCGCGACATCTGATCTGGAGAAGCGTGAACGTGCTGAAAAGATTCCGCACGCTAAGGCGTCGCCCAGCTTTTCCCCGGACACCTATGAAGCCCGGCGTTTGATTTGCTACAATTACGAAGCTTCGCTTGCTCTTCGGTCAACGAGAACTCACGCGAGGAAGGGATATGCCGACACTGAACCTGTCTGTCGATGAACTTCGAGAAACAGCGCGGGCTGTCCGACACGATGTCCTTGTAGCCATTCATACCGCAAGGAGCGGGCATCCCGGCGGGCCGCTTTCCGCCGCCGACTACCTGACGGCGCTGTGGATGAACTACCTGAACTACGACCCGGAGAATCCCTTCTGGCCGGAGCGCGACCGGTTTGTCCTGAGCAACGGCCACTGCTCAATGCTCCTGTACACGCTAATGGCGCACCGGGGGCTCTTCTCCCGAGGCTACCTGCTCACCTTCCGTACCGTGAATTCACGGTTGCAGGGGCACCCCAGCAAAACCGCGCTGCCCGGCGTCGAGGTTTCCAGCGGCTCACTGGGCCAGGGGCTGTCGGTGGCGCACGGGATGGCGCTGGGTGCCAGAATACGCGGCGCTCCCGAACGCACCGTCTTCTGCAACTGCGGTGACGGCGAGATGCAGGAAGGCAACATCTGGGAAGCGATTATGCACGCGGGCCACAGAAAGACCGACAATCTGATCGTTTCGGCTGACTGGAACAACGCCCAGATAGACGGCTACGTGGAGAACGTGAAGAACATCGCCCCGCTGCCTGAGAAATTCAAGGATTTCGGATGGCGCACTATTGAAGCGGACGGCCACGACATGGATGATATCGTTCGCGCGTGGGACGAGGCGGTTGACGGGACACCTGCCCGGGGTAAGGGCTGCGGGCAGCCCACAGTAATACTCTTCAAGACGGTTATGATGCACGGCTGCCCGACATACGAGAATATCCCCGGCTGGCACGGCCGCCCGCCGAAAGAAGACGAAGTTATGCAAATGCTCAACGAACTCGGTTACAGCTACAACTCCATTGACGAGGCGCGCGCTGCAATGGGCGGTTTCCAGGAGTACGACGGTTACGGAGCTGAAGATGGCAAGTAGCATTGAATACAAAAACGGTGTCCAGCCTTCCGACAGATGGGAGATGATCCTCACTCGCAAGGCTTACGGCGAGATGCTCGTTGAGCTGGGCAAGAATAACGAGAACATCGTTGTCCTTGACGCAGACCTGGCCGAATCCACTTACACGAAATTCTTCCGCGCGGAATTCCCGGAGCGGTTCATTGAGTGCGGTATCGCCGAGCAGGACATGATGAATACCGCCGCCGGCCTTTCCACGTTCGGGCTGATTCCCTTTCTCTCCAGCTACGCGATTTTCCTTACCGGCCGGGCTTGGGACCAGGCGCGCAACACTGTGGACTATTCAAAGATGAACGTCAAAATCGCCGCGGCGCACGGCGGCATCTCGGTCGGCCTGGACGGATGTTCGCACCAGAGCATGGAGGACCTCAGCAATATGCTCTCGCTGGTCAATATGACCGTGCTGGTGCCCGCCGACTACTGGGAAACGCGCAAGATGATGGAGTGGATACCCACGCACGAGGGGCCGCTTTACTTCCGCCTGGGGCGGGAGAAAGTGCCCACCGTGACCTCAGAGTCCACGCCGTTTGAGCCTTACCACACGCTGGAGGCCGTCGGCGGCAGCGACGGCGTGTTCATCGCCACCGGACTTATGCTTTCAAGGGCGGTGCAGGCGGCGGAGATGCTCGCGGAGGAGGGCATCTTCAGCCGGGTGCTGCACGTGCCGATGCTAAAACCCCTGAACGATGAGGAAATCCTTCAAGCTGCGAAAGAGACCGGTGCGGTAGTCACGATGGAGGAGCATTCCATCTACGGCGGGCTGGGCTCGCTGGTAGCGCGGCTGCTCCTGGGTAACGATGTGCACGTGCCGACCCGCATCATCGGTATTCCCGATATGTACCTGATGAGCGGCCAGCCCGAGGAGCTATTGGTCAAAGCCGGCCTAACCGCCGAAAACGGCGCTGCCAAGATGAGAGATGTCCTGGCGTTGCGCGGCTAGGAAGCCTTGCCACTCCGTGAAGTTCTGCGTAACCCTGTCCTGCGTCCCGCAGCGTCACGCCAGGCCTTCGGCTTCAAGCCTGGCGATGACCTCGCGCTTTACTTCTAAGTATGCGCGTGTAATCCTGCATTCGCTGGGATCAGGCCGAAAGACAGAGCCGGTGGCCTGGTAGTTAACCGCTGGACAGCCACCAGCACAGTCGTCCGTGAGGTCGCAGTCGTGGCAAGCTTTGCGTAAGTCATAGTGGAAAGCGATGAAGTTGCGGCGGGCGTCGAGGTTGGTGAAGCCCGTCAGCACGTTCCCCAGCGAGAATTCCGGGATTCCTGCTAGGTTGTTTAGCCCTTGCACTTTTCCACAAGGTTGAATCTCGCCCGATGCTGATACGCTAAGCCTGCCGCGTCCTGCCCCGCAGCCCCAGATATCACTCTTCGATCCCAACTCTTGATCCGCATCGTTCTCAAACGTTCGAATTCGAAGGTGTGCCTTCTCTCTTTTTCTATCGATGTAGTATCTTCCGATTTCTCTAAGCTGTTCCGTGTATCTGGCTATGTCGCTGTCAGTGTAACGAAGACCTGTGGCAAGGCCAACAATGAATTGGTTTATCCCATGATTGTGTAAATGCTTAACGCTCGCGGCAGTCTTATGTAAGGTTTTAGGAGTCGGTGTCATGCGCACTCCGAGCCAGGGCTGATACTGCTTCATCAGCGGTATCTTGTCCGCGACCGCTCTGTAAGTGCCGCGACCATTAGCGAATTTGCGATGAACGTTATGTGTCTTTTCGTTTCCATCAATAGAGAGGAGAAATATAATCCTACGGTCACGGCAAAATCTTAGCTTCTCTTCATCAAATAACGTCCCGTTAGTAGTCATTGAGTACGAGATACGCTTACCCATGAGTGCAGCTTGATAATCACCATAGTCCACCGCGAATCGTATTAAATCGAATGCTAATAGCGGTTCACCACCAAAGAAAAGCAGAATCGGCTCTCGCAAATGGCGACTCTTCAGTAGCAGGAAGTCTACTGTAGCCTTAATAGTTTCCTCCGTCATCTGTTGTGGGCGTTTGCCTTCAACGAAACAGTAATCGCATCGGCAATTGCAGTTCTCGGTAATATAAGCATCAATTTGCCTTATAGGCTCAAACTGACGCTCATCAAGTAAGCTAGTTAATGCCTTAGCAATTAACCCTGCGGTAAAGGGTCGGGTCATAATTTGATGCGCTCCTTAGACCTTTAACATTATCGCTTAGCAGGCGTTATGTAAGTACACGTCTCCGTCCTGAAATAAAGCACCTTACCGCTCGATTGATATATCGTGAATCCAGAGAGAGTGAGGCTGATTGTTATCACTCCTAGGGAATAACTTACCCTCACTTAGCATCCAGAAACCATCAATCATTTGGAATCGTAATTTGGCCTGAACCTTCTCTTCCTCGATTAAGAGCACTTCTTCCGGAAAGGTCGTTCCTGGCAGATAAGCGTAGCGGATTTCCTTGAGGACCTTAGGATTATCGTAGTCAAGATAATCCTCACCTTCGGTAGTAGTTAGCTTGCTTGGGACCGTGATGAGTTCTTTGACCAGTCTAAGGTCATCCTTGGCGAACCAAATTTCGAATCCATATCGGTGTCCCTCATTTTCACGTATCTTATTAAGAAACGCGATCTCAGTGTCACTCCTCCATGAGAAAGGTAAAGCCATAAGCCCTTTTGACGCCCAGATAATGAAATCCGGAATTCCATGATAGTACAATTCGCTTTGGTCGAGCTTGGGACCTGGCGCAAGGGCTATTTTAAAATAGTCGGTGCTATATTCGTACTCATAGGCAGAGCAATCGCCGTGATAGAGCAGGTATTCACTCGGAACTTGTAGGTACACACCACGGTCATATCTCCCTCTGACCGGCATAATACGGTGAACAAGCTGGTTGTTCTTATACTCGAAAATGTACGAGACTGAACAATAATCCCAGCGATCTTCGCAGATAAGCCAAAATGCGTTACGGTCGCGCGCTTTTACGATATCTGCTAGAACTTCATCGGGAAGCTCTAACGCAGTCGATTTCAGAGGAGCGACCCTCGTAGCCTCTTCTATTCCCTGAAACTGAACCCATCGCCCTAGCTTAGCTTCGTTGTATTCCGGTTGCGGGGCTTTTGCAGCGTTACAAGGGCATACTAAAAGGTATAAGAGAAATAGCGGCGTAAAGAAAACGAGTGCAAACATCGAATGAATCCGATACATTCTCTTTTGACTAATGAATTTCATGATACACCTCTTTTCACTGCTAAATTTAGCGGTTTTCGCTATTTTTCAAGTCATCATGATAAGTCACGTGGTACTCGCACGTGAAAAGGCCGCACTGGTGCTGATTGTGAAACTGCTGGTAACTGCACCAGAATCCTCCACACTCAAATTCAGTCATACAAGCGAACGTGCCTAGCTCCACCGGTTTACATGCAAAATTGCAGCACTCGTAATGAGAGTATGGACAAGTAAATTCCTCAGGAATACTTGATGAGCAGGTAAATGTGGGATCCGGACTTGGAACCGGACAGGTATAGCTGCAAGGGTCTTTTAACTTGCCGCCGTCGTCGGCTTCTCGGTTTGACCCACCACTCCCATTCTCGAGATAGGGTCTGACGCCGCGGACGGCATGGTGCATGAAGTTCAGGGCGTGGGCGGCTTCGCCCGGCAGGGGGAGATTATCGCCGGGGCCGAATGGTGAGGAGCAACCCGGCTTCGGGCCGACCTCGCGCGCAATCGCGCGCCACTTCTCGGGGTCTTGCGCCATCTTCTTGC
>JAGGTK010000023.1 GCA_021163765.1 bacterium | reverse complement strand
GCTGCCAGTAGGATGTGGGATTCCCCCGGGGGCGGAAACGCTCCCTTTCTTTAAAACCGGCAGCCACCCCCTCGTGCGCAACAATCCAGCTAAGAGCCGCGCTGGTGAGCCCGGCGTACTCATTGGGGGAACTGAAGATTGCGCTGTGATATTCAGTTGCCAGCTATCAGTTGTCAATTAGAACGACGCTTCGTGGAATAGAGCGGGAGTCTGCCCCCGCCAATAGCTGGAGTGGCGGTCTCCAGGCCGCCACACCTCTTATGCCTTCAATCGCGCAGCCTGGAGACTGCGCGTCCGTCCTTATGGTGCGGTTGACTGTGGGCGGCGCGGGACGACGATGGAGAAGATGAAGTAGAGCAGCAGCGTGCCGAACCCGACCGGCGAAACCAGCAAAAGCAGCGCCACCAGGCGCACAATCACCGGGTCTATTGCAAAGTACTCGCCAATCCCCTGGCAAAGGCCTGTAATCATCCGGCCCTTTTTCTCGCGATACAGCCTGCGGTATGGTCGCCTTTCCTCCATCTACGGCTCCTTGTTTTCCAGATCAGTGCGCGGGACGATGTAAATCGTGCGGCGCGAGCCACGCCCCCGGCTTTCGGTCGTGAGATACGGATGTTCCGACATCGTCGTGTGAACATACCTGCGCTCCTTGGGCAGCAGGTTCGGCAGCGAGCGCTCGGTGTGGTCAAGCTCAATCTCACGCACCGTGCGCCTGACCAGCGCGTCGAGAAAACTCTGGCGCTTCTTGCGGTACTGGTCAATGTCCACAGTGAGGTCCATCCTGAACCCAACGCTCCGACTCACAACCGCGCTCAGTATCAATTCGATGGCATCCAGCGTCTGCCCGTGCCAGCCGACGAAAGCGCCAACCTCCCGGCTGTGGATGATAATGAGAACCCGCGTGCGCTCGTTTCGGTCAGGCTTGACGCGCACATTGGAGTAGCGGTCGATTACCCGGCTTACTTTCAGCGCGATTTCCTCGATGAACTCGTAGACCTGATGCGCCGGAACCGCGCTCACGCTGGTTTCGCCGTCCTCCCCCTGCACCCGCCAGACCAGGACATCCAGCCCGCTGAACTGCTCGCGCAGCTCCGCTTCCAGGCGATCGGGGTCGCTCCCGGTGAGAACACGTCTGTCCATTTATATTTCCCCCAGTGGGTTACTTCTTCTTCTTGAAACCGTGGCTCTGCGGCCCCCTAAGCGGCGCCTGCGCGACTTCCTCGACCGGCGGCTCTTTTTCATCCGTCAGCGAACGCCCCTTGTCGATTGCCACCAGCGCCTCCTGAACATCCGCCGCCGAGAAACTCAGCTTCAGCATGCGCGGGATGAGCGTGTACTCGATAATCATCAGCAGGTTCTGCATGAAGAAGTAGAGCAGCGCCCCGGTAGAGAGGATGAATGCGATAAGAACCAAAAAGACGGTCATAAAGCGCATATTGCGCTGCATCTGCTCTCCGAGGTCGGGGGCCTTCTTCTCGGTGGGATTCTTCTTTTTCTTGTCCGCAGCCTCCAGTATGGCTTTGAGTTCCGGGTCGGGCTCGCTGACCCGCTTCATCACGCGCTGCATCCAGAACGAGCTGAAGATGTAGAGCACTACCAGCAGCAGCGCGGGCCAGTAAAGCGCCCACTCGTAGAGCTTATTGCCATGCTGGAAGCTCCACTGCCACACGTAGTTCCACATATTGTTCTGCTCGATGTAATCGAAAATGACCTTCGTGAGATCCGTGCTGCTGCCCAGATTCCGCACGAAGTACAGGTTCATCGGGAAGAGCAGTTGCACCCCCAAGAAACTGTGGCCAAGAAAAATCACATCGTATAGCGCACGGTAAATACCGAAGAATATCGGTATCTGGATGAACATCCCCAGGCAGCCGGCCAGCGGGTTCATCTTGAACTTGGCGTAGAGTTCCATCAGGCGCTTGTTCTGCGCCTGCTTATCGCCCTTGTAGCGCTGCTGGACTCTCTTGGTGAGCGGCTGAAGGTACTGGTTTACCTTCATCATCCGTATCTGGGCGATTGTCAGGTTCAGCAGGAGCAGCCGGACGACCACCGCCGTCAGGATGATTCCCAACCCGAAGCTGCCCAGGAGCAGGTAAACGCCTATCAGGATATAGAGCACAAACTCGGCAATGGGGCCGGTCAAGCCCTTATAGGTGCCAATACCGGTCTGTTGCACCAGGTCGCTAAAGGACTCGCCGCCTCTCGACACAACGGTAATCAGCGCGGGATACAGGTTTTGTAGCGTTCTCAGCATTTAGCCTTCAACAAAGAGGTTGGCAGAATCGTTGTTGGGAGAGCCATCTTTGCCAGCGTCCTCGCCCGAATCAGCGTGGTGCTCCACTTCCTGCCCGTCGCCCCGTTTCCGCACGGGAGGCACCGGGTCGTAACCGCCTTTGGTGAAGGGATTACAGCGCAGCACCCGCCATATCCCCAGCAGGCTGCCCCGGAGTGCGCCGTGCCGTTCGATGGCTTCTCTCGCATATGCGCTGCACGTGGGCGTGAAACGGCACGTGGGCGGAACGCGCGGCGAGATCTCGCGGCGGTAGAAGTCAATAAGCGCCAGCAGCAGCCGTTTCACGGCGCTTCCTCCGTTAGCAGGCCCCGGCTAGACAGGAGATACATCATCTTTTTTTTGAGTTCTGAGAAGTCCTCGTCAATATCATGGCGCACCACAAACACGATATCGTGCCCGGCGCGGATACGCGGAAGCGCCGCACGGAGAATCTCCTTCATCCGGCGCCGTAACAGGTTTCTCCGGTGCGCTTTTGCGACTTTGGCCGGGAGGACGAATCCGAACCGTATCCGCTCCCCCCCGGTAGTAACGAAGTGCATAACCAGATTATCCTTGACCGTGAACTTCCCTTCATGGAAGACGCGGTCGAAATCTCTTGTTGACCGCAAAGAGCCGAGCCGAGCCAACTCGCCGCTCCGGCTAGGCCGCCAGCCGGGCACGCCCCTTGGCCCGCCGGGCCTTGATAACCCGCCTTCCGCCCGGTGTGCGCATACGCGCACGGAACCCGTGCACCCGTTTCCTTCTGCGTTTCTTCGGTTGGTACGTTCTCTTCATCGGATTACTCCGCGTATGGGTCCGAATAAATAGTGTAGCAGAAACAGCGCCCGATGCCAATGCCGGGAGATTCGCCGAAAGGTAATTGTCGTCCTCACCCTGCCCTTAGCGATATGCCAGAGTGAGGCTAGCGATGGTATAATATATGCACGAGGTGACGGGCCACAAAGGTTCAACGTAAAAAGGAAGGTGAGAACCGGGCGCCTAAAGGCCCGCCTTACGCTATGAAAAAGTGTAATTACATACAACCTGTCAAGATTTCCCCAAGCTTTCTTCGCAGCGAACAAGGGATGGTGCTTGCCGCCGTTATCATCCTATTGCTGTTCGCCTTTCTCTTGACCACGGCGGCCCTGGCTTTCGTGTACTCTTCAAATCTTACCACCTTCAGCAAGGAACACCGCATGTTGGCGCTGGAGCGTGCCGAGTCCGGCCTGAACAAGGGCGCGCTGGACCTGACCACGCTGCACGCGGAACTGCCCGCGGAGATAGCGCTGCCGACAGGCTACTCGCACGCCGAATACGTGGATTTCCTAGACGGACTGGACGACGACTACTACGTGGAGGATACGACCGGTAATTACCGCTACTATCTCACCGACGATATGGCAGTAATCGGCTACGGATGGGAACAGAACTTTAAGCGCATAGTCCGCTGCGAGTACTATGAGCAGTACTTCCCGGTACTGGAGACGCCGGCTGCTCTCTATATAGACGCCAATAACGCTTCGAGCACCTTCGATGGCAACGCCTTCAAGATTGACGGGAATGACCACAAGGCAACGGGTGCCCCCATGGCGGGAGGAAGCGACAAGTTCGGCGTTCTAGCCACAAGCCCTGCGGCCTCCAATGGGATTACCAGCGGTCTGAGCGGTCCTCAGAATAACCGCGTCAGTGGAGTAGGTAGTAATCCCAGCGTTGGCACAGACACCACGACACCGGTAGATATTGACGCATTCTCCGCGCAGCTCGACGAGATAGCCGATACGATATATGAAGGGTACACCAAGATTACTGGCGACGAGTTTTTCGGCAGCCCGGATTATCCCACAATTACTATTATAAATGGTGATATGGAAATCGGGGGAACCGTTAATGGCTGGGGCATTCTGGATATCCGGGGGGATCTGGTAGCCGGCGCAGGAAACGTGACCTGGACAGGTCTGCTAATAATTCACGGCAACACCACCTGGGTACACGGAACACCAAACGTTATTGGTAGCATGTGGATTACGTCACCCCACGTGAACCTGCGCGTCAGCGGTAATCCGTACATACTCTATAGCTCCGAGGCGCTGACCTGGTATAGCGACCCTGGGATCCGCCTTGACTTCAAAACCTGGGAGGAGTTGTAAGTGAAACCTGGGAATGCTATATCGAGATTGCTCACGAGCCGCAGCGGCATGACCTTGGTCGAGACTCTTATAGCGAGCGTGATAGCCGTAATCGTCTTGGGCGGCGCGGGAATGCTGATGTTTCAGTCGGTGCACACACAGCGGGACGCTGAACTCCTGTCCTATGCCAATAACGCTGCGCGCGAGAAAATAGAGTCGCTCAAGGCGCTCGGTTACGAAAACATTCCTGTTGGCGAGACGGAGGAGACGACCGACGACGGGAACTTCGTATTGCTCACGGATGTGGTCTCCGATACCGATCCCGCCACCGGCTTTCCGCTGCGGGTAAAGACGATAACCGTAAAGGTCTACACCGCCCGCGAGAGGGTTTTCGGCGCCGAGGCTCCGGGAGCTGCCAGCGCCGAGCAAGAAGCGGGACTGGTGACGACGCATGTTACCAGAATACACAAGCGAGGGTTGTAGCATGAACGAATGTAAGCATAAAACGAAGGTGCTGCGCAGGAACGCCGGCTTCTCGCTCATCGAGATAATGATAGTCGTGTTCCTTGTGGCAATCGTCCTCTACACCGTATCCTACGCCTTCCTAACTTCGGCCAGGACGAGCGTCTCGCTGGATCGCCGCAGCGACGTTACCGCCTCCCTACAAAACTCGGTAGACAGGATTGTGGACGAGCTTCGCGTAAGTGAAGACGTCTTGTCCGCCAGCAGCGACAGCGCGTCTGTCCTGATAGGCGGCGAAGATGTGACATTCAACTATGATGCTGGCACCAGGGAAATAACGAGAAACGGAGCTGTAATCGCCACAAACGTTTCGAGCGTTACCTTCACCTACCTCGACGCCGACGGCAATGAAACCGGCAATGTAGCCAACATACGTCGGGTACTTGTTACAGTTCAGGGCCAGCGGGGGGACGAGCTGCTGGAACTCGAATCATCGGTGAATCTGCGCAAGCGCCAGTAGTCCCGCGAAGCGCGGGATTGGGTGGGCGGAGTCTGGACTTATTACTGGTGGCACGGGCGTCCCGCCCGTGATTCTTTCCGATATGCCCGGCATTCCTATATACTCTGCTTCCGGAGCAAATGGGAGAGGAATTCACCAGGTACCGCCGGAACTTGCCGCACTTCAGGCTTGAAGGCGCAACCTACTATGTCACTTGGCGCGTGCACCCTTCGCTGAAGGAGCTACCCGAAAGCGCCAGAGAAATCGTGCTTGGCGCCATACTGCATTTCAACAGCGTGCGCTACGATCTGCTGGCATGCGCGGTGATGGATGACCATGTACACGTAGTCCTGACTCCGGATTCAGACTGGTCTCTAGAGAAGCTGGTGCATAGCTGGAAGTCCTATACCGCCCACGAGGTCAACAGCCTGCTGAATCGGCAGGGAGCGGTGTGGCTGGATGAGTATTACGACCGGATAGTGCGGGATGAGAAGGCGTTGACAGAGAAGCTAAACTACATCTTCAACAATCCGAAAGAACGGTGGCCAGAGTTCGGTGATTATCCTTATCTGTGGGTGAAGGGGATGGACTGAGGAATCACGGGCGGGACGCCCGTGCCACCAATCCGTACCCGTTCCACCAGAAATGGTATACTTGTAAGCATCGCAGGCACTGGTGGTGGTATGTCCATGACACAGAAGCTTGCAGAACCGGGGTATGGGCTGGCGGAGGAGGCGAGAACGCCCGTTCTCGGCTGCATGTCAGCCATGCCCTACAAGCCGGTGGCAAATGCCTACACAAGCTTCCCATCCTCGCTTAACCGCGATTATTGGATGCTGCACACACCGAGGATTCCCGAAGGGCAAACACCGCAGCAGGCCAGACTAGCGTTCTGGCGGATTATGCTTTAAAATAACAGCGGGCAAGAAAAACGGTATTATATTTGAGGGGGGGATAACCTCCCCTGTGGTGCTGAAAAGCCGAAATGGACACTTCAAGGGAACTTGAGGGTACTCAGGAAGAAACCGAAGAGCTGACCGACGAGCAGCTTGCCGCCATCGCCGCCGAAGACGACGGCGAGGATATACCCGTATACCACCTTGACATGTCAACCCCCACGGATACCGAGGCGGTCGAGGCTCTGCTGGAAGAAACGGCCGAGAAAGCCGAAGAGGTCTCTCTCATCGAACGTCCAGCCGAAGAAAAGCCTGAAAAGGCGGTGGACAAGAAGCCGGACAAGGCGGTCGACGAGGACGGCAAGAAGCCCCGGATAGCTGCGGAGGAGAAGCTGCCCGCGCGGCCGGTGGAAGTCGAACGCGGTGTGCGCAACAGTTTCGGCGCGCTTGCGATGCGCCGCGGGCTTATCACGCAAGATCAGCTCGACGCGGCGCTTGAACGGCAGAAGCAGTCGAAGAAAAAGCTGGGAGCTATCCTGGTGGAGCTTGGGTCTCTCTCCTCACAGCAGACTGCTGAAATCCTGGCCGAGCAGTTGCATATCGACTTCTTCGATGTTAGGGACTACGTCTACGATCCCGGCGTCGCCGACCTGATACCCGAACGGCTCGTGGAACGCTACTCAGTACTACCGTTACGGCGACAGGGGAACAAGCTATATGTCGTAACTTCCGACCCGCTGGATTTCCAGGCGATTGAGAATATCCGTCTTGCAACTGGCCTGTCGGTGGTGCCGGTCCTCGGCCTGGAAGAAGAGATCAAGAAGGTTATATTCAAGTATTTCGGCTCCCATGCGGCTGAAGATGCACTTGAGCTTCTGTCGGCAGATGACGACGTCGCCACGGATACGGCCGAGGACCTTTCGCTCTCTTACAACGACGCGCCTATCGTCAGCCTCGTCAACACTATCCTTGAAAGCGCCATCCGCGAACAGGCATCAGATATCCATATGGAGCCGACTCCGACGAACATGCGCATCCGTCAGCGCATTGACGGCGTGCTCCACCAGTCAATGACCGTGCCCAAGAAGGTGCAGCCGCTGGTCACCAGCCGCATAAAAATCATGGGCAAGCTGGACATCGCCGAGAAGCGCCGACCGCAGGACGGGAAAATCAAGGTCTTTGTGGACAAGCGCGAGGTGGACATCCGGCTTTCCAGTGTTCCCACGGTGTTCGGCGAGAAGCTCGTCATGCGACTGCTCGACAAGTCGCGCGGCATTGTTCCCATCGACCGCCTGGGCATGACCGATGATGAGATGAGCCGCGTGCGGCGGATGATCTCATCCCCCAACGGAGTCATACTTCTTACTGGCCCAACCGGCAGCGGCAAGACGACAACGCTGTACTCTATGATCAGCGAGATCAACAAACCCGACATCAATATCTTAACGGTCGAGGACCCGGTTGAGTACCAGCTTGAAGGCCTGAACCAGGTGAACGTGAACAAGAAGGCCGGTCTTACGTTCGCCAGCGCCCTGCGGTCCTTCCTGCGCCAGGACCCCGACGTAATCATGGTCGGCGAGATCCGCGACAAGGAAACCGCCGAGATAGCGGTTCAAGCCGCCCTTACCGGCCACCTTGTGTTGTCCACCATCCACACAAATGACGCGCCGGCCACGGTCTCGCGCCTTCAGAACATGGGCGTCGAGCCGTTCCTTATCTCGGCTTCAATAACCGGCATCGTATCCCAGCGCCTGGTACGCACCATATGCCCGAACTGCGCCGAAGAAGTGGAATACGATGAGGAGAAGCTGAAAAGCGTGATGCATTACCTTCCAAAGGGCACGGAGTACCACTTCAAAGTAGGTCGCGGTTGCGCGACCTGCCACCAGACCGGTTACAAGGGCCGGACAGCCATCTACGAGGTCTTGCTCGTAACTGCCGCGCTTAGGGAGGCCGTTGTTGCGGGTAAGGATACAGAAGAACTGCGCGAAATAGCCCAAGCAGAAGGAATGAAGCTCCTCGTAGAATGCGGCATGCTAAGAGCTGCGAAAGGCATTACAACGATAGAGGAAGTACTAAGAGTCGCCCGCGTCGAGGACGTCGCGAACGCCGATCTGTAACAAGGAGCAGGAAACCCGCTGTGGAATTCACGAAAACAATAAGAGATTTACTGATGGAAGCAGCGGAACGAGGCGCTTCCGACCTTCATCTGACCACCGGCGTACCACCGACGCTGCGCATTGACGGCGAGCTGCATCCGATGGATGACCCGACGCTGGACCCTGAGACGATCAGGGGGCTCGTCTACTCCGCTATGATGGAACGCCAGATCAAGATTTATGAAGATACACACGAGCTGGACTTCGCGATGAGCTGGCCAAAGATCGGGCGCTTCCGGGTAAACGTGTTCCAGCAGCGCGGATCCGTCGCCGCCGTCCTGCGGACTATTCCCCATACAATTCGAACTCTGGAAGAGATCGGCGTCAATCCGGTGGTTAAAGATATCATTGTCAAGCCTAGAGGAATGATCCTGATTACGGGTCCGACCGGCAGCGGCAAGTCCACAACTCTCGCTGCCATGATCAACTACATCAACCTAAATCGCCGCTGCCACATCATCACCATTGAGGACCCCATCGAGTACCTCTTCCGCCACGACAAGGCGATTGTGAATCAGCGAGAGGTAGGCGAAGACACATACGGCTTCGCCCCCGCGCTCAAGCACGTCCTCCGCCAGGATCCTGACGTTATTATGGTTGGCGAGCTGCGCGACCTCGAAACGATGATGACTGCCATCACTGCAGCAGAGACCGGACACCTCGTGCTTGCCACACTGCACACCAACGATGCCACCCAGGCGGTCGACCGCATCATCGACGCATTCCCGTCAAATCAGCAGGAGCAAATCCGCGTCCAGCTTGCCGCAACTCTGGAAGCGATATTGTCGCAAACGCTCTGCCGCAAAATCGGCGGAGGACGGCTTCTGGCATACGAGCTTATGATCGGCACCAACGCGGTCAAGTCCTTGGTACGCGAGGGCAAAACGCACCAGCTCAGCTCGGTCATCCAAACTTCGCAGAAACAGGGGATGCAGACGCTTGATATGCATCTGATGAAGCTAATCGAGAAGGGGCTGATTGCCTTTGACGAGGGCTACAGCAAGGCAATCCATCCTGAGACCTTTAAGAAAAGCAGCCTATCTATGGGTGTGGTGGGTTAGTTATGAGCTACTTCACATACGTTGCACGGGACAGAGACGGAAAAAGGGTCCAAGGCGAAATGGAGGCGGCCGACCGCCGTGCGGCAATCAGCAAGCTGCGCGAGTCCGGCTTAATGGTTGCGACCATCTCAGAAAAGCGCAAGCCCCTTGCGCTCGGCAAGGGATTCGCCACCGGAGGCCTCCTCGCCAAGAAAGTTTCGCTGAAGGACCTCGCCGTTTTCAGCAAGCAGTTCTCGGCGATGATCGATTCGGGCATCGACGTCCTTCGATGCTTGAAAATACTCTCGCGCCAGACTGAAAATCCTGCCTTCCAGGGAATTATCTCGAAAATCCACGACGACGTGTCCGAGGGACAGACATTGGCCGGGGCGATGTCAAAACACTCAGCCGCCTTCCCCCGCCTGTACATTTCACTAATCCGAGCCAGCGAGGAATCCGGCGCGCTGGACACAGTGCTCTCGCGGCTAGCGGAATCCCTGGAGAGCGAGCTCAGCCTGCGCAACCAGGTCGCTGCCGGTATGAAGTACCCTCAGGCTATAGGCGTTGCGGCGCTTATCATACTTACCGTGATAATGATCTTTGTCATCCCGACATTCGCCGAGATGTTCAAATCAATGGGCGGCAAGCTTCCGTTGATGACACGCGCCCTTATCGCCGCGGCTACGTTTATGAAAAGCTATTGGTGGGCGATTCTTCTGATCTACTTCGGGCTCCCAACCAGCTTAAAACTCATTAACAATACGACCGGCGGGCGACTCGCGCTTGATCGGTTGAAATTGAGAATGCCGGTGTTCGGCCAGCTCACGCAGAAGGTGATTGTCGCACGCTTCACGCGCAACCTGGCCACCATGCTAGGAAATGGCATCCCGATTCTGCGTGCACTGGAGATTGTGGACGAAGCCGCAGGGAACGTCGTCTACGAAACAGCCATAAGACGAATCAGGGAATCCGTCAAAGAAGGTGAGAGCATTGCAGGCCCAATGGAAGCCAGCAGGCTCTTCCCTCCGATGGTCCCCGCAATGATCGCCGTTGGGGAGGAATCCGGCGACCTAGACGGTATGCTCACGAAGGTGGCGGACTTCTACGATGCCGAGATCGATTCCACTGTTAAGGTACTCACCAGCCTGTTGGAACCGATATTAATCTCAGTAATGGGTGCCGTGGTCGGCTTTATTGTAATTTCTCTGTTCCTGCCGCTCTTCGAGATGATCAAGCTGGTTCAGAAGATGACTTAAGCCATCCGAGCGGTACGCCAGCGCGGGGCCGCGCCCTGCCGAATGCAAAATGAGGGGATTTGCGGTATAATAGAACCTGATTTGCGAAATAGGGAAATTGCTGATATTATAAGAAGGACGCAGTTCACTTGCGAAAAAGGGGGTGAAAACAAATGTTGAAGCGCATAAAGGAACGTAAAGGTTTCACGCTCATCGAGCTGTTGATCGTTGTCGCGATCATCGGTATCATCGCGGCCATCGCGGTGCCGACACTCCTTTCCACAAGAGGTGCTGCACTGGACAACAAGGCTCAGGCTATGCTACGTACGGTTTCCTCGGCACAGTCTGCATACTACGCGCGTAATGGCGAGTATACGGATTGGGCGACATTGGTCACGGACGGCTTTCTGGATGCACGCTGGGTAAGCCCGTTCACTGAGGAGGGCGTAACGTACACTGACGTGAGCGCAGCTTCCGGTCAGACCTTCGAGGCAAACGCGACGCTTCCGGCCAACCTTGGCGGCACAAGCTACACGATCAAAGAAGACGGTTACATTACAAGTCCGTAACGAGCGTTTGTCCCGGTAGGCCCATGCATGCCGGCTGACTTGAAAACCTGAAAATTGCATTTTAGCGGGCTGATAGGAGGAAGGGTAGATATCTGGCCTCCTATCGGCCCGCCTATCATTTTAAGGGGAGCGGAAACAAGAAGTGACCGTAAAGGCACATAGGGTAATTGGGCTGGACTTCTTACCCGGCCGCGTCAGAGCCGTGGCCGTGGCCGGAACGGGTAAGAAGTTCAACGTGACTGCAATGCAAAGCATCATCCTGCCCACGCCAGAGGATGATCCCACTCACTTCGAACCGCAGGAAGTAGCCATCTCGCTAAGGGACTTCCTACAGTCTGCTAACCTGAAGCACTACATGGCTGCCGTCGCCTTCCAGGAGCGAAAGAGCATTCTCCGCCTGTTGAGCATGCCCGTTATGCCGGACGACGAGCTGGCCAACACGATTCGGTTCGAGTTCGACCAGGTGATGGAGGAGAGCATTGAGGAATTCACCATTGACTACACCATCCTGGGCGAGGTCGAAGGCGACGAGGGGCAGACGAAATACAGCATTCTCGTGGCAATCGTGCCCAAGAACTCGCTGTATCCGTATATCGAAGCCGTCGAGGCGGCACATCTTCCGCTAGTGCGGATTGATTTACCGGTCATCGCCAACATCTCAGCACTGCATATGACCGACGAAAGATCGCTCAACCGAAACGTCGTCGTTGTGCACCTGGAGCAGGCAGGAGGCGACGTGGTCCTGTTTGACAAAGGCAACCTGGCATTCGTGCGCCGCATAACCGCAGGCCTTTCCGAGCTGAAGTACACGTTTAGCGGCGCGATTGAAACACAAGAGGATATCGAGTCTATCGGCGGTTACAAGCAGGACGACTATAAGCTGCCAGATGAGCATACCGATCTCGCGAAACCTCTTATTGAAATGGTTATGGCGGAGGTGGAGCGGACGCTCTCCTTTTACAAGAGCCAAATGCAGATGCTCGATTATAGCTACGACGAGCTTGTGCTTTGCGGCACGGGCGTCTGGCCGCGGAACCTCGCTACCTTCATGGATAAGGACATGGACGAAGACGTGAAGCTGGCCAATCCTCTGTCAGAAGTTAAAAGGGCATTCACTTTCACACCGGAGGTAGAGGAGTCCATGACAATGCCCCAGTTCAGCACTGCGCTGGGGCTGGCTCTGGAATCCCTGACGTAATCGCATGGAAAGACGATTAGACATAAACCTCTTGCCACCGGAGTTCTTGCCGCAGCCAGTGATTCGCTGGCATCCGATATACCTGGCTCTTCTGTACACGCTCTCCATATTCCTCGTCCTCTACGTAGGGCTCGCCTGCCATAACCGCATCAAAGTGCTTGAAGCAGATATCGAAGAGGTTCAGGCGGAAATCACTCGCCTGCAACCATTCGCACAGGCCTATGACCAGGCTGAAGAATCCGTAAAGTCCTTGGATGCCCTCAAGCGGCTTTTCGTGTATCTTGAGAAACACTACGTAGACTGGCCACTGCTCCTGTACCACTTAGAACCTAACCTGCCTGATGGAATCTGGCTCACGGAAATCAAGAGCAGTGTTGTAACCGAGGCTCCTGTCGTTAAAAAGAAGCCTGCGCCTGCTAAAACCGGGGAAGCTGGTGAAACAGAGGGGGGGACCCCTAAACCGGCTCCGCCTGCGCCAGGCCCGCCGCTTCACACCGGTGACATCACATTACAGGGGATGGTCAACGGCTATTCCCTCCTTCCGATCTCAACTCTCCTCAAGAACCTCCAGGACGATCCGTACTTCACCGAACCTTACCTGCTGGGAAGTGAACTGGAAGAGGAAGATGATGGCGTGGTTCGCTGGTTCGAGATAAGAATGCGGGTGGCTGTGCCTGAACCAGAAGGTGGTGAGACCAAATGAGAGAACGCAGAGGAATGATAAGACTCGTTTGGATTAACACCATCATCGTCGTTTTGGCCGTTTTGGTCTTCCTCGGAGTAGCCTTCTACGTCACGAGTCAAAAGGCGGGGGAACTGGAGACCCAACGGGATGCCCTTGTCCAAAAAGCAAAGACAATGGCCGCAAAACGGGAAGAGCTGCCTAATATCAGTAACCGTAGCGGGCAACTGCTGCGCGAAAGCCGGAAGCTGGTCAAGCTTCTTCCGAATAATCCCTCGCAGAAGGAACTTGTCTCGTTTCTTCAGAAGAACGTGGACGAGGCCAACTGTGAGGTGCTTATTCTAAATATGAGGGCTCCAGTGGACCTGACTGAGTCGATCAGGGATAAAGCTGCGATCAAGACTCTCCAGGAGGAGCTGGAGACAGAGACAATCGACACAACCAAGGCAATACACACCAGCTTGACCATTCGCGGTGGCTTCGAGAATGTGCTCGCTTTCATGGAGAACCTCAAGCGCTCTGACCGCTTCTTCCCCATCCAAAAGATCACTGCGCCCGAAAAAGGCGGAAGCGACACTGCGTTCGCCGAAAAGAAGGTAATGGGCTTCGAGCTTGAAGGCTGGCTCTATTACACCAACCTGAAAGTGGATATCGCCGAGAGGTTCGACGAACTAAGGCAGAGTCTCGAGAGAGTACTGCCGACAAAACCCGGGGAACAAGTCGCTGAAGAAGAACAGGAACTTATAAAAGTCGCGCGTGTTCCCACAGAAGCACCCGTTACCAAAGAAGAAACGGGGGCAACTATCGAGTAACCCGTCAGGGGTGCTGATATGGAAAAGGAGCGACACAATACAACAAGGATAGCAGCGCTGGTGCTGGTCGGGGTACTGGTAATTGTGGCCGCGGTTGTATGGTCATTGTTCTACAGCAGGTCCCAGACGCAAGTCACGCCTGCGCCGGCGCCTCCCGTCTCCACAGAACAGCAACCACCAGAAGCTGCCGGCCCAGGACCACAGGAAACCCCTGATACGATTCCGGCTCCCGAAGCCGGGGTATCGGACGCTGAAGAGACCCCGCAGGAAGAGACGGCTGAACCGGAAGGACCGGCACAAGTGGAAGCGGGCGAAAACGTGCCAGCACCTGAAGCACTTGAAGAGACGCCGACTGATGTCACGGCTGAAGAGGAAGCTGCAACTGCGGCTGAGGAGGAAACCGCACCGGTAACGGAAGAGCCGAATGCTCCTGCCGAAGAGAGCGTTAAGCCGCCGGCCTCAGAAGAAGCTGCTGAATCACCTGCTGAAACCGAGAAACCTGCGTCTCCTGCCGCGGGCGAAGGGAAAGAGAAACCTTCGTCCGTATCGGGCAAGCTTCCGAAAATCACGTTTATAGATGAAGAGGTGGAGGAGGATTACAAGACATCACGGTTCTTCGTTGTGAACCACGTATCACCTTGCCGCAATCCTTTTGCGCCTCCTCAGAACAGAATGCTGCCGCGTGCACTCTTGGGCACGGGTGAACAACTTACAACCAGTGTGGGTATGCCCACCCTCCCTCAGGGAGCTGAAACGGGGGATATCCCTCTGCTGCCGCTCCCCGGAGAAACCCTTGGCACAAGAGAACCCGCGCGGCTCATCGGTATATCACAAAGCGGCGATACAGCCACCGCGATGTTCGCTGTAAGCGGTGAAGACGGTGAAACGACTGTAATGGCGCACCCAGGATGGCTGGTCGGAAACGACTATGTGTTCATCGGCGCTGAGAATGGTCTGGCGAGAATGTTCGATCGCAAATCGAACAAGATCATCCATCTCGCTACAGGGGAAACCTTATGAGGCAAGTCGTGAAATCAGTGTGTAATTCAACTGTCTGGATTGTGCTGGTAATTCTGTTCGCCACACAGCTGCAGGCGAGCGAGATCACCAGCGTGTCCTCTGCAAACCACGAGGGACGAGTCGTCCTTACTATCGAAGCCGACGGCACGCCAGCGTTCGAGCAGCACATCGACTACGCTGAGTGGATGATGCTGGTAGACTTCCCCGGCTTCTCACTAAGGCCAGCGCTAATCGCGTCCTCCTACGACTTCCCCGAGGAAGTGGCTGAATGGGTTCGCAGCTACAGGCTTGAAGACACACCCGTGGGAACCCGACTGGTGCTTCTTCTTGGTGAGCGAGCGACCCCGCTGCGCATCAATCTCGACCCCATCCGCAACGGGCTAACAGTTATCATCCCCACAGCGGACGCGGAAGAAGGTATGCTCACGGTCCCTCTCGGATTTATGGATCCACCCATCAGCTTCTGGGAAGTGGCCCCCACAGACCGCGCATACCGGGTCACACCGCTTCAGGTCCAGCCCCTGCCGGAAGAGCGCGAGGGCGTTACCGAAGCCACGCCTGCGCCGGAACCTGCTGCGATAGCAGATGCCCAGCCATCGCCCTACACGGACGGGCTGCTATCGTTTACGATTCCTCAAGGCATTGAGGAGCTTCCACCCGGTGGCGAGGTCGAGGGGATGAACGAGGAGCAAAACGAGCCGTCCACCTTCGAGCTTGCTCCGGTTCCGTCCGAAGAACCCACCCCCGCTATTGACTACGACTTCAACGACTTCGTGCATCCCCAGAAGGCACGATCCGAGGATGAGGTGGAACTAGCTGTAATCGAACCCGCAGTAGAGGCTAATCCCGAACCTGCTCCAGCCGTTGAATCAAAACCTGAGCCCGAACCCCAGGTTGTGGCAATTCCCGAGCCTGAACCGCTCATTGAAGCCCTCACCCCTCCAGAACCGGTTGTTGAAGCGCTACCCGAACCAGAACCGGCGGAAAACGATGAGGCTACCCCCATAACTGAACTGCTTACCGAAGAGCAGCTACTGGACCTGGCAGAGCATCCGGGCGAAACCGTCATCCGGCTTGACGAAGGCCAGTATGTGAAAGCGGAGAGCGAGATTCATAGCGATACGGCGGTGAGCAGCGAGCTGCCACCTGAACCTGAAACTGAACGACCTAGCTGGACGCCGGCGAAAAATCGGCCCGTTTCTAAGGGCGCGCGCAAACACCATGGCGACACGTATCCGTGGGACGTGAAGCGCCCGAAGAGCGTGCCCGAGATGCTTCCAGAGAAGGAATGGCTCACCTTACCGCTGCTGGACCGTGAGAGGGTCACTCTCGAATGGGTGGACGGGCCCCTCAACCAGGCGATAAGCCTTATGGTGGCATCCACGTCGTTCAACGTGATAATTGATGATGCTGTCTCCAATTCCAATATTACCTTATCCTTCCGTGACACACCTCTGCGCGAAGCCCTGGAGACTCTTACCGCAGTAAACGACCTATCGTACAGCGTTGTTCACAACACTATTATCGTGGGTATTCGCGACGACGTCGGCCGCCGCCTAGGAGGATACATCACCCGCGCTTTCCAGCTTGACTACGCAGACGCCGAAGCGGTAAAGCAGGTTCTAATCGACAACGGTCTCGTCGCAGAGGAAAATGTGGGCGTTTATAACGGTGAAGCATCCCAGATGCCCATCAAGACCGGCGGCACTTACCTTTCTGAAGGCGAAGGCGGTGTGAATGCCGGGGATATCCGTGAGATGGACAGCCTAATTTCCACCGCCAGACGCAACACCCTTATCGTGACGGAAACACCTAAGAAGATGGATGTCATCGCCCAGGTCGTCGCGGACATCGACCGCAAGCCGAAGATCGTCACCCTGGAAACCAATATCGTCGAAGTTACCGAAGACGGCCTGAGCAAGCTCGGCTTCGAGGTTCCAGACACCATTAGCACGAACCTGCAGGAATCAACCCCTCAGGGGGCCACCGGCATCGCGATGGGCCTATGGCTCCAGACCTTCTACCGCGACCCGTATAGAGTGCTGTTGAACCTGCAAACCCAGATCGAATCGGGCAACGCTCGCATCCTCTCAAGGCCGAACCTATCGGCAATTGATGGCACGCAAGCCATCTATTTCGCGGGCCGCCTGGTGCCCTACATCACTCGACCTGCAACCGAGACAGGCGGAACTTTCACCCCGCCTGAGGTGGATTTCCAAGCAGTGGGCATTACGCTCTCGTTCAAGCCACGAGTGGACAATGACAACAACATCACTATTGAAGTGAATCCATCCGTCTCCACCCTCTTGCAGTTTGTGGACATCGGCTCAGGCGTGTCGGCGCCTGACACGCAAACACGGCAGATCACAGCCACCATCAGGGTGAAGGACGGTGAAACGTTCGTCATTGCCGGCCTGCTCTCGGAGGAGGAAAGAGAGAACCTGCGGAGGATTCCTCTTCTGGGAGATCTCCCACTCTTCGGCAAGCTGTTCCAGTCTAAACATAAAACCAGGGAACGCACTGAAATAATGGTGTTTGTAACGCCGACAGTGCACGAGTAATCCAGGGGTACGCGGATGAACGATTGCCGCAAACTAGTAATTGCAGGACTAATAATACTGGGGCTGCTGATTTCAGCAGCCCCAGTTTCAGCTAAGACCTTCTGCGGGGACGTCTACCTGGGATTCAGCTTCCGCTCTATTCCGGGAATTCCCTCAGATATAAGCCTCGGCCAGCTTGGCCAGGAGATGATGAGCCAGGTGAATATCCCCTTCCGCAGCAAGGTCTATTACCAGGATGGAGTTATCCGCTTGGACGCCGAATTCCCTGCGGCAGCCTTGACCGGCACGAGCTCGGATGCGGAGGATTTCCAGGTTTTCAGCCTCCTTATAGGCTACGAAACTTATGATCTCATATTGCTCGTCCACGGCAGCCGCCAAGCGTACCGTCTGGCGCTCCCGCCGGAGCTCTATGATCTGGTCCAACCCCAGGACCCAATGGCTGCCCTTACAAGCAAGGAATTCATTGAAGCGTTTAACCAGGAGGAAGTTAAATGCCTTGGAACGAAGCGCCTGAAACGCCGCGATTTCGGAGGTTTGAATACCAACGGTATCGAGATGTCCTTTAAAGTGCTGATACCCAAGGCTGACCTCGCAGAGATGAGAGAATCCGGCGTTGAATTCGACCCTAAGTTCACCCTTCGCCTTTATTTGGAAGAGGATACCAACTTCCCGCTGCTCTACGAAATTGACTCCTCCATGTTCCACGTCACCTTCCAACTAATGAACCTACAGCGCGACCGTTTGCCTGATGAACTTTTCGAGATTCCCGCCTTCTACACTGTCAAAGAGTACACGGTCCACGACCTTGAGTCTCTCGTCAACACTCTTGCCCGGGATCTGGGCGTTAGCGGAGAATTCACTTTACCCGACGAAGTGATTGAGGAACTCAATCTGGAGGATACCGCTCCCGTTACCGTTGAACCAGAAGTGGGCTAAACCTCGGAATCTCAGAGCTTAAAAGAGCAGACAAGCGAAAAGGCACATCGAACCCGTTCTACCCATTCTCCCGTTCTACCCGTTCTTTCGTCCCATAATGCACGCCAGGAGCGCAGAAGTTATCCCCCAAACAATACGGAATTGGGCGCGAAATGATTCCCAAGCGCAATCCGTGCAGCTCTGCGGCTACCTGTGCTAAAATGATAGGCTCAATTCGGATAAGGAGAGTTTCAATGACTCGTTGCATAAACATCGTTGCTGCCGCTGCCGTATTGATGCTTCTCATCGGTGCGTGCACGATTACGCCGGACACTTACACAATAGCAACCGTAGACGACCATAGGATAACACTGAAAGACCTTCAGGATGATCCCGGCTTCAGGCAGATGGTGGACAACACCATCACGAAACTGCTGGTCTTTAACGCCGCTGCTGCTAAGGGGATCCACATCTCCAAGGAACAGATTGACGAAGAAGTCGAAAAGATGAAGGAGCAATTCGGCGGCGAGGAAGAGCTCAATAAATTCCTCGAAGCTCAAGGAGCAACCATGCAGTTCGTTCGGGACTACCAGGAGTTCATCCTGACGTTCAACGAACTGCTGAAATCTGAAGTTGATATCAGTGAGGAAGAGGTCAAGGCGGAATTCGAGCAGAATCCTGACTTCTACAAAAGGGATTATGCGCGGGAATACAACCTCACTGTGGACGAGGCGGAGAACTTGTCGTTTGAGGACTTAAAGGACTTTGTGAGCGACCGAATCAAGATGAACAAAGCCTCCGCGATGGGGGAGTCCACAATTAATGAGCTTAAAGCCAAAGCTGATATTGATTATCTGTACCTTCCACCCGATCAGCGTGCAGAGATGAAGGCGAAGCAGGAAAAGGAGCGGGAGAAGATGAAACCGGCCGAAACGGAAGTGGAGCAACCCTTGAGCGTGACAATCGAGGAAAACGGCTCTGGCGAAGAGCCGACACCGGGCGAGGAAGTAGCGGAAGAGCCTGACACACCCGCCGAGGGTGCCGAGGAAACCCCGACAGAAGGCGAAAATGCGACTTCTCCGACAGAGGACGATACCGCCGAGGCCGATGCTGAAGCAGGCAAACCGGAGGTTGAGGGCGAAAGCTCCGACGGATAGGAACGGTCCGACAGCTAATCCTACCCGCTGCGCTGGAATTGTAGTGCAACGGAATGCTTTGCCATCTGCCCGTTCGAGATTGCGCCCCACGCCGCATGACACTCACGATGATATAAGATGTTAACCGCACGCCAGAAACGCGAGATTGTAATACTGGTGGCTGTCGTCGCCGTTGCGATTGTTGCGGGCAGCTTCTTCCGCACCTGCTCCAACTCCGAGACACGTGGAGTTCCCAGCCATTCAGCGTCTCCCCGGATTGTGGCCACAGTAAACGATACGGATGTTCGATCGGAGGACGTGGACAATTACTTCCGGGCCACGATAGAAGCTATGGAGATGCGCGACGAGGAGATGCCACAGAAGATGCGCAGGGAGATTAGCCGGACCGCTCTATCACAGATTGTGGAGGGGATTCTGCTCGCTGAGGGCGCCGAAGCCCGGGGTGTTTCAGCCTCTGACGAAGAAGTGGATTCCTTCATCGACACTGAAGTCAGAAGCGAGTTCGACAGCGAAGAAGAGTTCCTCTCGTCTCTGGAAGCTGATGTCGGCCTTAGTCTCGACGATCTGAGAAAAATGGTCCGCTCCTGGATTCTCCGAGACAAGATGATCGATCTCTTTGCGGCGGATATTGAAGTATCGGAAGAGGAAATCGACGCAGAACTCAAGATGTTTAAGGAGATTCTGAAGAACCACCCCGGCGGAGACGTTCCCCTTCCTTCCCGCGATGAAGTTGCCGCTAATTTAGCACGCCAAAAGGCGGAGGCGAAGTACGCACTTTGGATGGATACACTGATGGCCAGCGCTGAGATTGAGATTCTAGACCCCGAGCTACAGGCCTCGGAGCCGCTGGGAGATGCCGCATCCCAGACGCCCGGGGAAGCCGGCCACCAAGGTCAGGCTGAAGGCCCGGATACGGATATCCAGCCGGACGACACAGAGGAATAGCGGTATCTGGCGGTTACCTCGCATCGCTACTTGTGTATAATTGTGCGTCCGAATCTTACGTTCGGGCACTTACTATTACAGGGAGGAATGGCTCGTGGCTGGCAATAACTGGGTTTACTCCTTTGAAGACGCCGACGGTTCCAACAAAGACCTGTTTGGGGGAAAAGGCGCAAACCTGGCGACGATGACAGCGCTGGGGCTACCAATCCCACCCGGCTTTACCGTAACGACTGAAGCGTGTCTTCGCTACTTCGAGGAAGGCGGCAACCTGCACGATGATATCAAGAGCGAAGTGCGGGAGCAAACATCTGTGCTGGAGGCCAAGCTGGGCAGGAAGCTCGGTGACACAGCCAATCCGCTGCTTGTATCGGTCCGTTCCGGCGCCAAGGTCTCCATGCCGGGAATGATGGATACGATTCTGAACCTTGGCCTTAGCGACGACACGGCAGAGGGCTTAGCGAAACTCACGGGCAACAGGCGGTTCGCGCTGGACTCCTACCGCCGCTTCATCCAGACCTTCAGTGACGTCGTGCTTGGCATTGACATCAGCGAATTCGAGGGCATCCTCTCGAAAACGCGCGAAGCCGCCGGCGCCCGATACGACCATGAGGTCCCGGCTGAGGCCCTCGAGAAGCTAATAGAAGGCTATAAGGAGGTTGTAGCAAAACACAGCGCGAAGGGCCTGCCCCAGAACCCTACTGAGCAGTTATACATGGCTATTTCCGCCGTATTCGCCTCGTGGAACACCCCGAGGGCGCAGACTTACCGCAAACTCAACGGCATCCCGGACGACCTGGGCACCGCCGCAAACGTACAGGCTATGGTGTTCGGCAATATGGGTGACCGCAGCGGCACGGGCGTGGCTTTCTCGCGCAATCCGAGTACGGGAGAGCACAAGATATACGGCGAGTTCCTCATCAACGCTCAGGGCGAGGACGTCGTTGCCGGTATCCGCACGCCGCAGAGCATCGATGCTCTGCGGGAGCTGATGCCGGAGCAGGCAAAGGAGCTATTCGCCACCATCGAGCGCCTGGACGAGCACTTCAAGGATATGCAGGACATAGAGTTTACCATCGAGGAGGGCAAGCTCTACATTCTGCAAACCCGCAACGGCAAGCGCACCGGCGCGGCGGCGCTGCGAATCGCCGTCGAATCGCACGAAAAGGGCTATTTCGACAAGGAAGAGGCACTGATGCGGGTTGACCCCTCCTCACTCGACCAGCTCCTGCACAAGCAGGTCGACCCGACAACCACCGCGAAGCCCGTTGCGGAGGGGCTGAACGCAAGTCCCGGCGCGGCAGTCGGGCGTATCGTCCTCGACCCCGAGTGTGCGACACAGCTCGCAGCCGAGAGCCAGAAGCTAATTCTGGTGCGAACCGAGACCACTCCTGACGACATCCACGGCCTTGACGCGAGCGAGGGCGTCCTTACAGCGCGCGGCGGAATGACCAGCCACGCGGCGGTTGTCGCACGGGGTATGGGCAAGCCGTGCGTCTCAGGCTGCTCGGATATGACGGTGGACGAAGAGGCCGGCACCGTCACTTTTAAGGGCCACGACGGAGTGTTCAAAGAGGGTGACTACCTAACGATTAACGGGACGACCGGCAAGGTATACATTGGAGAACTGCCCTTGGTGGACCCACAGATAGGAGACAGCTTCGCCAAGTTCCTGGGCTGGGCGGACGAGGTTAAGCGTCTCGGCGTCCGCACTAACGCCGACAACCCGGTGGACACGCGGCGTGCTTACGAGTTCGGCGCGGAAGGTATCGGGCTGTGCCGCACCGAACATATGTTTATGGAGCAGGAGCGGCTGCCGCACATGCGCGCGATGATACTCTCCGAGACCGAGGAAGAGCGGCGCGAGCACCTCGCCAATATCAAGGGGTTCCAGCGCGCCGATTTCGAGGGAATCTTCCGCGAAATGCACGGCTATCCAGTGACCATCCGCCTGCTCGACCCCCCGCTGCACGAATTCCTGCCGCACGACGAGGAGGAGATAGAGGAGGTTATTCGCTCCGTTAAGAGTGATGTAACCGAGGACGAGGTCGGGCGGTTCAAAGCGCGGGTGCTAAGCCTCCACGAGTCCAATCCCATGCTCGGCTTCCGAGGCTGCCGCCTGGGCCTTATCTATCCTGAAATCAACGAGATGCAGGTGGAAGCGATTCTGGAAGCAGCCATCACCGTCAGGCGCGAGGGCGAGGAGGTTGATCCCGAAATTATGATCCCGCTCATCGGCGCCCGGTCCGAGCTGGAGGTAATCGAGGAGAAGCTGCGCACGGTTGCCGAAGCTGTGTTTGAGCGTATGGGCGAGCGCATCGAATACAAGTTCGGCACGATGATTGAAGTGCCGCGCGCAGCCCTGACCGCAGATGAAATCGCCAAGGTCGCGGAGTTCTTCAGCTTCGGTACCAACGACCTGACCCAGATGACGCTTGGCATTTCGCGCGACGACGCCGAGGAGAAATTCCTGCGCCAGTACGTGGATATGGGCATTTATGCGGCAAACCCGTTCGCCCAGCTTGACCAGGTGGGCGTGGGGCGGCTGGTGGCGATGGCTGTCGAGCTTGGCCGCAAAACGCGCCCTGACCTCAAAATCGGCATCTGCGGCGAGCACGGCGGCGACCCGCCGTCCATCGACTTCTGCCACCGGCATTCGTTCGATTATGTTAGCTGCTCGCCGTTCAGGGTGCCCATCGCCCGGCTCGCCGCCGCACAAAGCACCATTCGCGAGAAGCGGGGGACCCAAGCAGCGCAATCTGCAACAGCCTGAACAACATGGGATTGGCTCGCTGGTTACCACTTAGCCCACTCCGAAACGGTCTGCTACAATAGGTGTTGGGAATGAGCACAACACGCCAATCAGTTGCCAGTTTAGAAATCCGTCCGAATACGTCCGCAATGCTACCCTTGCTTCTTGATAGGGACCTGGACTTCCACAACGAGAAGAGCTCCTACGCATCACATAGTTGGCATCCTTTTGCCGCCAAGTTCCCACCTCAGCTTCCACGAGCTTTCATCGAGACCCTAACGATAAGGGGGGACACTATTCTTGATCCAATGGTAGGGTCAGGTACGACTATCGTTGAGGCATGCTTACTTGGGAGGCGTGCAATCGGCTACGACATAGACCCTCTCGCCCTGAAGATCTGCAAGGCGAAAGTCACGCCGCTGGACACCGCTGAAGTAGAGGAAGTGGGAATTCACGTGCTCAACTCTGCAAAGAGAACCGTGAAGGACCGTAAGGCGGTTGAGCGTTTTCTTTCCTCGTTAGACGTGCGCACTAGGGAATTTATCGATTACTGGTTTCTGCCAAGAACCCAGACCGAACTGGCATCACTTATCCTATCGATCCAAAGGATCACGAGCGAAGACATCCGGAACTTCATCGAACTGGTTTTCTCTTCGGTAATAATAACGAAATCAGGTGGCGTTTCACTTGCCCGGGATTTGGCTCACACCCGTCCGCACAAGGACCCAACAAAGACACCTCGTGATGCGCTTACCCAGTTCGAGCAGAAACTAGCCAAGGCCGTCCGTGGCTTGCACGCGCTGCGGTCAAGTAGACGTGGAATCAGAGTCTGTCGCGGCGATGCAAGAGATCTCAAGCTGAAAGACAACTGTATCGATCTAGTTGTGACTTCACCGCCATACGCAAATGCCATTGACTATGCGAGAGCCCATAAGTTCTCATTGGTCTGGATGGGCGAACCGCTGAGCGCCCTAACAGAACTCAGGGGTACATACATCGGAACTGAACGCACTGGAAAGCCAGAAACTTCTGCTCTACCGCGCACGGCTCAAGCCCACGTGGAAACACTGGCAGCCAAGGACGCCAGTCGGGCAAAAGTCCTCGCCAAGTACTTAGTCGACATGCGCTACGTACTCAAGGAGCTATTCAGAGTTCTCAAATTCAATAGGGCCGCGATACTTGTTGTTGGTCCGTCAACAATGAGGGGACTTCGCATACCTACACACGAGCTTCTTACTGACATCGGTGAAAGCGTGGGCTTCACCTCCATTGGCTGCGCCAAACGAGCACTTGACCGAAACCGGCGTATGATGCCCGCCAGTTTTCGCCGCAACAGTGCATCAGGAATCGAGAACCGTATGCACGAAGAGTTTGTCATTGGCTTCCACAAGGAGTAGGACACCCTATGCCGACTCGCCAAGAAACATCGAAGCTTGCCTGGCAACTGCTGCTTAAGAGCAAGTATCCAAATGCACTGGACTTGTCTTCAGCCTGGCTTGGCATTTACCAAGTCCTGCTATGGTACGAGCAAATACATGAAGCCGGCTTCAGTCAACTGCCTCACATCATCGACGCGGACAAACTACGCCGTCCGCCAAGCAAGCGGAAAGCGGCCGGCCCAACTAAGCCGAATGCGTGGCAACTACGAGCATCTGCAGCAGAGGAATACCTGGCAAGAGAACTGAACGTGAAGACAGAGGGTGTTCCCGCCCTAGTCGACCGGCTCATGCGCCATCCAAACTACAAGGGCATGCAGCGCCAGAACCCGTTAGGCATGGCGTTCGTTTCGCTAGTGGCGCGGATTCTAGCCAAGTACAGCTCAAAGCAGCTATCCTTCAAAGAAGAGGTGAAAGCCACGAGTGCTTTCCCAGGATTCACGATTCCGGGGCGTAGCACAACGCCAAGCATCGACATCCTCGTGCGAAAGAACAGTGTTCCACGCGCGGTGATTTCAGTGAAATGGAGTCTTCGCCATGACCGAGTGGGCGACATAACAGGTGAATGTCCAGCGTACAAAGCCGTGGCGCAGACTATGAGGTACAAGTTCGATTATGCCGTTGTGACCAACGAGTTCGACCCATCTCGCATCAACAAGCTGCTTGCTGACTCATGCATTGACGCGGTAGCTCATGTCAATAAACCTATACTTACGACAGTGTGTAAACTGGATGGTCGGCTGAGTTCGCTGATGGACCTGAGCGAGTTTGTCGAGCTAACTAAAAGATGGTAGTCAAATGCGCCCACTCCCTGGAGGTATCAATGTTTTATATCGAAACAATAAGTGCGCGTGAAGTCCTGGACAGCCGGGGCAATCCGACGGTGGAGGCCGAGGTGGTTCTGGACAATGGGACAGTCGGCCGCGCAATCGTTGCGTCCGGCGCGTCCACCGGCAAGTTCGAAGCCCTGGAACGCCGCGATGGTGACGCCAAGCGCTACCGGGGCAAAGGCGTGCTCAAAGCAGTCACCACGGTGGAGGAAGTTATCGCGCCGGAGCTCATCGGCTTCGCCCTGCCCGACCAGCGGCTGGTAGACACTCTGATGAAGACGCTTGATGGCACGCCGTCAAAGAAGAAGCTGGGCGCGAACGCTATTTTAAGCGTCTCCATGGCTGCCGCGCAGGCGAGCGCCAATGCGCTGGGAGTTCCGCTGTTCGCGTTCCTCGGCGGCGCGGGAGCGCACGTGCTGCCGGTGCCGATGATGAACATCCTCAACGGTGGCGCGCACGCCGACAACACCCTCGATATCCAGGAGTTTATGGTAATACCCTTTGGCGCTCCATCGTTCCGCGAGGCGCTCCGTGCGGGTTCGGAGGTTTACCACGCTCTCAGGGACGTGCTGAAAAAGATGAAGCTCGCCACCAACGTGGGCGACGAAGGGGGCTTTGCGCCGAACCTTAAGACCCACGCCGACGCGCTGGATGCCATCGTCACGGCCATCAAGAAGGCTGGATACAGGCCGGGCAAGCAGATCGGCATCGGGCTGGACTGCGCCGCGAGCGGGTTCTACAAGAAGGGGAAGTACCGCCTGACCGCCGAGAACAAGACCTACACCGCAAGTGGACTTTCAAAGTATTACGAGAAGCTGATTGACGAGTTCCCCATCGTCAGCATTGAAGACCCGTTTGACGAAGAGGATTGGGACGGCTTTGAAGCGTTCACGAAGAAACTGTCCGGGCGGCTACAGATTATCGGCGACGACATTTACGTGACCAATCAGGAGCTCATTGCGCGCGGCATAGCCGAGTGGGCGTCCAACGCGGTGCTCATCAAGCTCAATCAGATCGGCACGGTGACGGAGACGCTGGAAGCAATCGAGATGACCCAGCACACCGCCTGGAATCCCGTCATTTCGCACCGCAGCGGCGAAACCGAGGACACGTTCATAGCGCACCTGGCGGTGGGCACCAACGCCGGGCAGATAAAGACCGGCGCTCCCGCGCGCACCGATCGCGTGGCGAAGTACAACGAGCTTCTGCGCATCGAAGAATACCTGGGAGTGTCGGGCAGCTACGCGGGTGAAGAAGTGTTCGCACGGTTTGGGGTGTAGCAATCCAAAACGCCATCACCGTTGGACCTGGCAGCCTACCCCAGGAAAATAACGAGCAGGAGGCCATCTGTGGCGTCTTCACGCTCGGTGCCGGTGAAGCCCACGGATAGCAGGCTCAAGCCTTCCCTCTCCGCAAGATTCAGCAGCTCCGCCAGACGCTCATCGCGCGTATCCGGCGCAAACTCCAGTATCAGCGCCTGTTCTTCACGCGGGTTGACCTCGTAGCCCATAACGCCCATACCGCCCGGCGCGCCGGGGCCTACTCCGCCACCGCCGCCACCGGAGCCACCACCTGAGCCTCCGCCACCTCCGCGACTACCGCCGCCCTGGCCGCCACCGCCACTACCACCGCCGCCGTACCCGCCTCCGCCGGTGTATTGGTTCTGGTAAACCCACCAGCCCTTTTCACGCGAAGGAAGCAGGTCCATATTGTCCAGGATGTTGTAGATTTCCGTCGGGTCGCCGTAGTGAAGCTGGTAAAGGTCGATCTCGTTGGCGCCTGCTATCTCCTGCTCAATGCGCTCCTTGCTGCTCACCAGAATTACGGGCTTGGTATAGGCCGTCTCCGGCGTGCTGAACACCAGGTAATCCAGGTTGTGCGCCTCCAGGATTATCTGGAGCGCAAGGTCGAAAGGCACATTTTCGAAGTTGCCGATGACTGTGTTGGTCGCGCCGTGCAAGTCCATCGCGTCGAACTGCCCGGCTTCGCGGAAACCGCCTCCGCCGTCTTCGCCTTCTCCGCCACCGGGGGGTTCCAGCTTGTTGGAGCGCAGGCTCCCCGTTGGCTCGTCAACGAGGTAAGGGTCAATGATGATGCTGATACCGGCCATCCGCGAGAGCAGCATCAGCGTCTTATAGAAATTGTAGCCTGATGTGGCGGGAAGATTCACCAGCACGTCCGACAACTGGTCTTTCAGGTGCTGATAGCCGAATGGGTTTCCCGGCTCCTCCACGCTCAGCCGCGGATAATCACTGTCGGTATCGTCGTCGCTCCCGTAGGTTTCAGGCCGACGAGTACGCTCGGTTTCGGCGTTCAGAGTCCGCGCAGTGGAGCGGAAGCGCGTTGTGCGCAGGAAACTGCGCGCCCGCTCGACATCACCAGGCTTACCGATGAAAACAACTTCACTGACGGCACCTTCCTGCAGCGCTGTGCGCAGGCCGTATTCCCCCTGGTCGCTCGAAATCGCCCCCGCTCCTTCAGAAATTATGGTCAGGGGCGTGTCGAGCGAGAGGATGTCCTTGCCCTGCATCTGCGAAAGCACCCGCTCGGGATCCGCTTTTACGGTCACGCTCTGCTCCGGCTGCAACCCGGATACTTTTTCGGGCGCAGGCTCAACAGGCTCTTGCACGCGGCCTGCGAGGAGCGCTTCCAGGTCGCTGACCTTCGGGCGGTCTTCCTTTCTTACGCCTGGCGGGAAAAGCTCTACAAGCGTAACGTGACTTGAGTAACTGCCAAAGCGAAAACTGCGGAGACTAAGGACATCGGGGTTGGCGAGCTTCAGCTTTAGCAGTACACGATTCCTGTTCCCCACCGGCGCAAGCTCGACGGAGGAGAGCAATTTCTGTCCAGCCACTACGTACCTGGGCTCATTCAGGCGCACGTTGCCCAGAGCGATGGTCAGGCAGACCTCGTCGTTGTCTACGAAGTACCGCGGAGACACGGAAACGCTGCCGATATGCCTGAGTACAACCACTTCGCGGTCCGCAAAGACCGCCGTCTCAACGCCGGTAACTTCAGCCAGCCTGGCGTATGCTGCAGTTGACGCCGCTACCAGCACAATCACAAATATCAGCAATGACACAGATCTTCGCATAATATTTCCCCTTGCAAGGACTCACGAGTATTATACTTAGACGCATATGCTGCTGTCACTGTTCCAAGCGCATGCCCATATTACAGCGGCATCATCACTGGAGACGATCAATATGAGTAGATGCATACCCTTTCAAAAAATGATCGCCGGGGGACATCCGGAGAAAGCCGTGGTGGAGCTTCTGCGGGAATTCGCGCGGGACCCCGAATATCTAGGCGCGGTCTACAATCTCGGCCTGGCATTCGATGCCATGGGACGAGAGGAGCTTGCGCGGGAAACCTACCGGTTATACCTGGAGCTAGCGCCGGACGGCTACTGGGCTTCCCAGGCTAGAGCCAAACTGGTAGAATCAGGTGGCGTTTCAAGGGAGGAGGAATAACCAGTGCCCACCAACCGCCAGGCTATATTCGTAGCCCTGATCGTAATCATCGCAGGCCTGATTTTCCTGTTTGGATTTCACAATTCGGTAAGCCCGCTGGTGTACCGCAAGGCAGATCCCACGGAAGCGATAGGCTACATCCACCAGCCCGTAAAATACGGCAATGTCGGCCAGGGACATCTGATAAGCGCGTCCATCTGGTCTTACCGCAACGCGCTCATTGTGCGCGCGGAACTGCACTACCGACTGAAAGGCGACCCGGCGTTCCAGGGAAAGATGATGGAACGGGTCGGCAGCAGCGTGTACTACGTTGCGGAGATACCGTCACAGGCTAAGGGTGAGGTCTTCGAATATTACATCACCGCAATCGACTCCGGCGGCGCGTCGGTCGCAATACCTGAAAACGCCCCTGAGACACACCTGCCAACCGTCCACTGGAAGAGCCAGATGAACCTGTGGATTGTCCTGCTGCAACTTGTGATGCTCTTCGGGGCCGGCATATACCTGCTCCACGCGCTTTACTACGCACTGCTGCTCGTGTTCGGCGGGATGGGCGATCTTGCTCAGAAAGCCACCGCCAGCAGGGCACACGCGGCGATGCGATGGGGCTGGCTCGCGCTCCTAATCGGAGGCGTTCCGCTGGCAATCTACATCACGGGCGCCTCGTTCGGCTGGCAGGACGCCTGGGGCCCCTGGCCGTTCGGGCACAGCCTTAACGACAGCCGGTCGCTCTACCTGCTGTTGTATTTCGGGATTATACTGTTGCTCAGATGGGATCTCTTCCGGTTCACCCCCACTGCACTCAGAGAACCCAGATTCAGCAACCGGATTCTCGGATGGCTCATACTGCTTGGCTCGCTGCTGACACTGCTGTCCTACGCGGTGCCGTACACCCGGGTCTATCGCTAGGAGGATGCCATGCGCGCAGTAATTGCGTCGATTTTGCTTGGTACAGCAATCATACTTGGGCTCGCACCGTCCGTGCTTGCGGCTGCGGAGGACCACTCTTATCTTACAGCGGTAGTGGAGACGCTAGCTTCCCCAGTGATGGACGGACGCCGGACGGGCACGCCGGGACACCGCGCCGCCGCAGACTTCATCGCGGGCGAGTTGCAGCGCTGGGGACTGTTCCCGCTGGGAAGCGTAAGCCCCGCCGACAGGCCCTCCAGCTATTACCACTACTTCCTGATTCCGGCACCAAACGGTGAGGACAGCGATAAGGAAATCGTCGCGCGCAACATAGCCGCGTGGCTGCCAGGGACTGAAAGCGCAGACCCGGCGGACGGATGCTTCATACTCTGTGCCCACTACGATCACCTGGGCTCGGACACCGGCGAGGATGGTGTGCCGCGATACTACGCCGGCGCCAACGACAATGCAAGCGGAGTGGCGGTTGTGCTCGATCTCGCGCGACGATGCGGACTGCAGGAACAGCAACCGCCCTACCCGGTAGTTTTTGTGTTGTTTGACGCAGAGGAGCTGGGATTGCTCGGCTCATACGAGTTCACCAAGAAGCCGCCGGTGCCGCTGGACAACGCGCTTGCTGTCAACCTGGATATGGTGGGCGAACTCAACGACCAGCAGCTTCTCGTGGCCTACTCGGCAGCCCTGCCGGATGAGCATCCCGGGACGCTGTTTACGAAACTGAAGGACATAGCTTCCGCAGCCGGCCTGGGCATCGAGCATATGCGCCAGGGCTGGGAAGCCAGCGACCAGTTCGCGTTTTACCAGCAGCAGGTGCCGTTTGTCTTCCTATTCGGCGGTGCTACAGCGGACTATGAACGCCTGACAGATACCGCCGACAGGCTCGACTATTCCGGCCTTGAGCGCATAGCTGATTTCACCTACGGGTTGTTGCTCGGCCTGGGCTCGCCGGCGGATTACGAATGGGTGAACCTTGGCGAGCGGGAACGCCCCACCGGTGGCAAACGCGGATTCCTCGGCATCATTCCCGATTTCAGCACAGACACCGATGATGGTGTAGCCATCTCAGGCACTGTTCCGGGCAGCCCGGCGGAGAAAGCGGGATTGCTAGAAGGTGATATTCTCATCGAGATTGACCGCAGGCCGGTACACGACCTTCAGGCGCTAGCGGGCATCCTGCGCGACCTCAAGCCGGGGGATGTCGTGAATATTGTCTATCTGCGCGGAGGCGCCGAGCGGCGGACAACCGCGCGTATCTCTGCGAAGAATGACGAAGAACCCTAGATGCCGACGCGCTCGCCGGGAGCGGGCTCGTCCAGAGCAATCTTCGGCAGGTCGTCCAGCCCGGACAGGCCAAAGACCTCGAGGAAACGACCGGTAGTCACATACAGGAACGGGCGTCCGGGAAGGTCGCTCCTGCCCTTTACTTTGATCAACCGCCGTTGCAGCAGCGAACGCAGGGGGCTTTCCGAATTCACCTGCCGAATCTCCTCAACGCTCGCGCGGGTCACCGGCTGGCGGTATGCCACAATTGCTAGGACTTCCATCGCCTGCGGCGAAATGCCGCTTTCGCGAAGCTCGGTGAAAAACTCTCGCAGAGCGTGATACACCTCCGGGCGCGTGGTCAGGCGGTAGCCTCCGGCAACGAAACCGGCCTGCAGGCCGAGCGGCTCCAGATGCCGGTTAGTCTCTTCCGCCATAACTGCCAGCTCATGCGCCTTGCAGCCGAAGTGCTCCACCAGCTTATCCAGGGGCACGACGCGTCCCGCGCGAAATAGAATCGCTACGAACTCAGCCAGCCTGTTTGAGGTAGTATCGTCCATTACAGCACGTTCACCACGTAAGCGCGGATAATTGTGTCACCGACTTCCACCTTGCGGACCGTCTCCATCCCCCAGACAACCTTGCCAAATACCGTGAAGTTCTCGTCCAGGCGGCGATTGTTACCGAGATTGATAAAGAACTGCGCTCCGGCTGAATCCGGAACGTAGGTCTCCGTTTCGGTGTCGTAGAGCTTGGCAAACGAGATTGTGCCCGGGTCGTGATGCGCGTGATTCACCTCGTCTGCTATGCGTACGTCCAGTTCCTGCTTGCCCTGCTGCTGTTCCGTGGGCTGTCCCGCCTGCATTACAAAATCCTCCACGACGCGGTGCACGACAATCCCGTCGTAATAACCCCCCAGAACAAGGCGCATGAAGTTTTCCGTTGAAAGCGGCGCGATATCAGGATAAACCTCAACGAGAAAGCTGCCTTTATCCGTATCGATGTTAACGCGGAAGCTCCCCACGTCCCCGCAGCCCAGTTCTTCAACGCTAAGCAGCCTTTCCGCGCCGCCCGACAGCCCTCCAGCATTAGCGACAACAGGCGGCACAAAAGCCGCCACGACTGCAAATCCCAGCAGCAACCATTTAGCCAGCATCATCGTTTTTCTCCCCATACACCGTGTCAAGCGCCTCGAGCGCGAGTTGTTCGTTCCCGGCGAAATCCACCAGCCGGATCTCGCTTACCGCCACGTTAAGCCTTGGCGCGACAATCATCGCAAATCCGCCAGCGCCCAAAGGAGTGGCGTCTGTGAATGCCTGAAGCTGCCTGCCGTTCAGCCCCGCGAAAATGCGCAGCGCGCCGTCCCGCTCCTCAACATATGCCACACCGATAAGCTGCGGCCGGTCGAAATCCACAGCGAAAGGTATCTCAAGCCAGTCACACAGCGGAGTGGCAACACCGTCCTGGTTCTTGAAGAGTTTGTACGTCCCGTCGCGTGCCACGATGAAGGCGTAGTAGGACGGCTGCTCATCCTGCACGCTGAAACGGAAGGCGATTCCGTAACCATTTCCCTTCTCACCTTGTGCACTCGCCACAACCACCGTGAGCAAACCTGAGCTCACCACTGGATCGGTGCGGTAGCTCACCGCCATCGTATCGCCCCTGGTGTTCTCGATCACGTAGTGCTTCTCGGAGTACGCGAAGCGCGCTCCCGCCGACTCGCCTTCCAGCCAGCGCTTGCGCGTGAAATCGTCCCTGAATACCGCCGGTAGCTCGTGCTTGCGCACGAACCCGAAGACTCCGCCCTCCTCTATCCGGGCATCATATTCCTCCTCGTTAATTCGCCAGCGGAAGGAGCGGAAGCGCACGCGTGTCCCCGCTGAGGTAAACATCCCAACTCCACCCTTTCTAAGCGAAGCGTCCCTGAAGCTGTCAAGGAGCATTCCGTTCAGGTAAAGTTCAAAGCGCGTTCCCTCGGCTATAACCTTGATCGAGTTTGGGCCGGCGGGATTGACCAGCGATGTTTGCGTAAGGCGGTGAACATAAGTCCGCCGGTTTTCCCGATCCACCAGCCAAACGCAATAGTAGCCATCGGGGAATACCGTGAACAGGTAGAAGGACGCGCGCCCGGACGGGTCTTCCTGGTAATGGAACACCAGCCCCGCGTAGATTTCATCTGAAACCATGGAGTCGTAAAACTGCAGGTCCACCGAGACCGTATAGTTCCCGAAGGCGTCCGTGAGGGCGGAAAGCGACCCTGTTTCACTGTGCATTGCATCAATCTCGTAGTAGCCGTCCTCCGGGGCCCGGGTAAAAACGGTTTCGCCGATCTCGCCCTCGTAGAAATAACCCGTTTCTCCGTCGAAGTTTTCCTCTATGTAGTAGACGTCCGCGGCCCAGGCAGCAGCCGGCAGCAACAGGACTGCTAGGATAATAATTGCACGGCGCACAAGCATCTCTTACATTGTAAGGCATCTTGCGGGCCAGCGGAAGCGCCGGAAGAGCCAGCCTGTGTTAGAATCTAGTGGTGGCTGACGGGGCTATGGACAGCGAGAAAACAGATGCAGATCTTGCTGCATTCATTGCCGAGGCGCTAACTTCACTCGGCAAGTCCCAGGATCTGGACACCTTATTCCAGGTGCTCTTCGGGGTCGCAGAAAACCGCCTGAAAGCGCACGGAATAAGCTTCTGGCTCCACAACACGTCCGAGCACTGCATTCAATGCCTGAACCTCATTGGAGAGCACCCACCATCGCTGGCGGAAGGACACACAATCAGCCTGGATGATAAGGCAGGTTCCAATCCTTTTTCACAGCTTACCAGGCGCGTATTAGCGATTTCGGGCAGCGATGTGCCGGACCAACTGGGAAGATTCGGCATCCTGAACGAATCCACACAGACCATTTACCTGGCACCGCTGTTTCTGGGGTCACAGATGCTTGGAGTCCTGCTGCTGGAATCAAATGAGCCCGTTGCTTCGGGCAGTTCAATAGAGCTTCTCGAAGGTTGCCTGCCGCTTCTGGCGCTCGCCGTTAGCGCCCTGAGCCGCGACCCCATACAGGATAAGCGCCTGCTGCAAATGCGGCTGCTGCACCAGATCACCGAAAAAGCCCTGATGAGCCTGAATCTGGACGACCTCCTGGACTCCACTGCCCGCCTGCTCAGGAACTACTTCCATTACTACAATGTTTACATATTCATCTATAACCCGGAAAAGGACATTCTGGACCTGCGTGCAATCGCCGGGGAGTTCGAGGACAGGATTTCACTTCCCATGTCGCTGCACACTCAGGAAGGCTGCACGGGACACGCTTACCGCACTCATAAAACGTACTACGCGCGGGACACGCGCACCGACCCGGAATACAGACCTGAGTTCTCCGGCCCCGTTGAGGCGCTTTCCGAACTGGCGGTACCAATTATGCAGGGCGACAATGTCCTGGGTATCCTCAACGCGCAGGCGAACGAACCTAACAGCTTCGACGAATTCGATATCGAGTCGATGAACACGCTCGGCAACGAGCTTGCCAGCGCGATAATGCGCGCCAATGACTACGAGATTCTCAAGAACTACTCGCAGCAGCTTGAGACGTACCAGACACAGATGGAGCAGGACCTGCGCGTGTCCGAGCAGATACTGAACATGAACGTCCCGATGGATTTCGTGTCGCCCAACCTGGACAGCACGCTCCACTTCCGCGCCCACCACAGCATCGGGGGAGATATCGTGCTGCTGCGGCTGTCGGGCGAGTACTCGTACATCATCGTCGGAGACGTGAGCGGGCACGGTATCAGCTCCGCGCTGATATCCACATCCACCTTCTCTTTCGTAGACAATATGCTGACCCGCTCTCCGACAGTCGAAGCGGTTGTGCTGTCCCTGAACGACTTCTGGACGGTAAACTTCAGGGATCTGGGATACTACGCCACGTTCTTCATCGGCAGGGTGCATAACGCAACCGGCGCGATGGAGTATGTCAATTGCTCCCATCCACGCCCCATCCTCTACCAGAACAGCAGCGGGATGCTGACGACCCTTGACAACACCGTTCCGCCGGTCGGGCTTTTTGACCTGGATGAGGAGGCGCAGGTCAGCCGCCAGTGGCTGAAGCTTTCCCCGGGCGACAAGCTCGCGCTCTATACCGATGGGCTGCTCTCGGAATTTCCTACGCCAAGCAGGTTCTCCGAAAGCGACCTTCACACTCTCATCAGCCGCTTCTCCAACTTGCCGCACCCCATCTTCCACCAGTTCGTGCTGTGGAACCTCCGCAAGATGCGGCGCGGCTTGAAGCCGGATGACGACGAGGTGTTCTTGAGCCTGTCGTATTCATCTCTGCCCAAAGTGGGGCATTACCTCAACAGTATGGACCAGACGCTCAAGTTAATCCGCAAAGTTGGACGGCTCAACCTGGGACTGAACCTTCCCGGCGTGGCGCTGGGCCGCCTTATGACAGTGCTCGAAGAGACCGCACTGGCGCTGCTGGCGCGCAAGCGCGACGACGGGCCTCCGCCGCGCGTTTTCGTCTCCATAGACTTCCAGCCGAAAAGGTTCAACGTCACACTGCTTGACGCCAATCTCTACCTTGCCGAAGAGAACCTCCTCGAAATCGACGGCGCAGTCCCGCCGCTGGAAAAGCAGCTCCCCTCCGGCGCATTGCAGATGGTCAAGAACAAAGTCCCCGACGTGCAGATAAAAAAGATCGAGAAGGGCCTGCTATTTGTCTGCCCGCTGGAGTAAGTCCATTCAAGACACAGGTGCTCCAAAGCGCATAGATTGCGGTTTCCAACAAGGTAGACAACCATGATTGCGCTCCGGGGGGGCGTGTTATACTATAAGTGAGTGACTGTCCACAATCCCGTGGCAGCTTCAAAGGAGGGCTAGTCGAATGTGCAAACAATCCGTTATCAGAGGATTGAGCATCTTAGCAGCCATCGTTGCCGTTGCAGCAATTATGGCTTTTGGCGTTTGGACGACCAGAGATGGGAAAGCGGGGAGTCCAGCTAACGCCACTGAAGGTCCTACCGAGCGCTACTCTCTTGACGAGATACACCAGCTCGCGGTGATTCCCCCAGGGCCAATGATACCGGAGGAAGCTGCATTGAAAAACAGGCGGCTTTCAAGAGAGTCGAAACGGTTCGTGGAAGAGCTGGCTCCGTCCGAGGTTGACGAGATGGTTGACTCGGTCATTGCCCGTGCACGCAACGAGGGCGGAATCACCATAGTCAGCCATGTCGAGATTGCCGCGCTGAGAAGCCGTGGATACTATACCTCCAACTTGTGGCAGGATAGCGACGGGAACTTTGTTGACGACGAGGTCCAGCGGACCACCTTTCTGGAGTTCTATCGCGCTGGCTTGGAGCAGAAACATCACGACTTTCACCTGCCGTATTCAAGAGTGGTGGCGTTCTCCCCAACCAGAGATAAAGCGCGCAAGGAGTCCATTGAGCGCTCCAAACAGGAGAGTCGCCGCTCAGTTAACGAAGGTTATGTCAACTGGCCAAGAAGCTGGAAGCTGGCGGAACTCATTGAGGAGCGGCAAATCAACAGCTTTGACGAGCTTATTGAACTCGGCTACGTCCCATATAAACCCGCCGTTGAGAACATCGAGGAGATAGCCAACCGGGAGACTCTAAACAAGTACACAGACCAGGTTCAAGTCCTGCTTGAAACCGTGTATCCGCAGGACAAAGCGGCGCGTAAGATGATGGCCAAAGCTAAAGCGCTTATTGACTACCAGGAATCGTATGCCAGAGCGCTAACAGAGCCGGACCGTTTCTACTCAGGCTATAAAGAGATCGAGCACTTGAAGTGCCCGCAGTTCTTCATCAACAACTTCACGGGCGAACCGATGGAGTTCGGGAACAACTCCTATCAGCTCTACGTGGAGAAGGACGGCCTTGTGCAGGGGATCGTTGAGTGTGATGTGCTGAAGATCCGCTTACCCCAGCCCTAACAGCTTGCGCAGCACATCGTCCGGCTGGTCGTCGAAGTCTTCGTAGAATTGCGAGACGGCGAAGAAGAGCGCCGGCGTGTGCAAAAATACCGCTTCGTCCGCCAGCTTCGCGATTTCGCGCGCAGACCGTGCGGGCGCAACGGCAACCGCGACAACGAGCTTCACCGGCCTGGGCGCATCCGGCTGGCGAAATACCTTCAACGCCGCCTTGAGTGTCGCGCCGGTGGCTACGCCGTCGTCTACAAAAATGAGCGTGCGTCCCTCAAGCGGCGGAAGTTCTTCGCCGTTGCGGTAAAGCTCCTTATAACGCTCGATACGCTTGAGCTCGGCGTCCTTGGTACGCTGCAGGTAGCGCTCCTCCGCCAGCGTCGCGTCGGAAACCACGACCGTTCCCGTCTCCGCCACCGCGCCGATGGCATATTCGGGATTTCCAGGCGCGCCAATCTTGCGCACGATAAAGACGGTCATCGGGATGCTTAGCGACCGTGATATCTCCGCGCCCACCTCTATACCGCCGCGCGGGAGCGCCAGTATTATCGGGTCGGGCCAGTCGCTTGCCAGCGGCCTGAGCTCTTCGGCCAGCTTCCGCCCCGCCTCCGCACGGTTGGCCAGCAGCATAGGTTCATTGTAGCATCGGATGAGCTGTCCAGAGGGGATCTAACATTGAGCAACGAGTTTTGAAGCCACCAGTCAAGCTCGACAGCCATCGCAGTTTCGCCTGACGGCCAGCCTTGAAACCATGTATAAATAAGTCTTACTCTACCTCAGTCCACTGGAACGCTACACCCAGTTCGTCGCCAGACACCACCCACCTGCCATCTATAACCAGCTCGTCGATGTAGGTTGTCCCATAGGCCCATGTGCTCTGGTATAGCTCGTTATATGTGTGGTGTGCGATGTACATACCGGTTTCACCAACATGGTAGTACCACGCTGGATGGACCCAAGGATGCGAGCCTTCTGGCAGATAGATGTTTGGCGGACATCTCTCGAAGAACTTCACAAACTGCCAGAGCTCGTAGGATATCTCATGCTCACCCTCCACTCGGTACAGCGATTCTAGGGTTGCCCAGGTTTTGTGTCCGAAGAACATCGCCAGCGGCGTAAAGTCCGCAATATCCACCGTGTAGTTGCAGCTTCCATCAACGTACGTTGCCGGGTCAAGAACATCCTCGGGGTTCGAGACTTCGTCTCCAAAGAGCATCGCTATGGGGGTGATGTCGCTTATATTGAACTCCGTGTTATTGTCATAATCTCCACCGTTCACTTCACGAAGTATTACGAACTGGTAGTATATTTCCGTTTCCTGATTATCAAGCGTTGTTCCGGAGAATGACTGGTATCGATACACCTGCGTGGCATGGTTCAGGCAGAACCTTCGGAATGACCAGAATTGGTGGTTAGGGTAGCTCGCCGTCTTGTTTCCATCGATGCCTCCACCACCACCGCCAAGCCGAGCTAAGTACTTGAATTCCAGCGTCTCGACCCAGCCAGAGCCTGAGACACTGCCGTTCTCCCGCGGACGAATCCGTGCAATGCCAGCCTCACAGAAGCCGTAGATGCCGGTGAGCACTGTGCCTATCCTATACTCCTCGTCGCCGAAGAACGTGCCTATTTCCTGGCCCACATACTCCCAGGATGGCGGATACTGGACGACGAGTAGTGATTCTGTCCAGTCTAAAACGTTAAAGACATCTACCTCCAGATAAACGTGTATATACC
>JAGGTK010000093.1 GCA_021163765.1 bacterium | reverse complement strand
AGAAGATTCGCGCGCGCTTACAGGGGTTAGCGATGAGGGATTGGGGGATGGAGCCGGGGAATCCTCATTAGGCAGGCCGGGCGCGCCAGCCCGGCTGTCATCCTCATCCGAGGGCACAGCATGCTGTGCCCCTACAGAAGATAGGTAGCCGGGCTGGGAAGTCGCCGACGCGCCCGGTAGCAGTTGTATCCGGTCAGGTCGACAGCCAGTAGGGAAGGGACTCGTTGTGGAGTGCTCCCAGCGCGGATGCCGGTAAGGAGATTGCGGGCGTGGTTTCGCCGGCGATGGTGACACTCAGCATTTCGCCGCCGGTTTCGCCCAGGTCGTATACCGGCAGCCCGTACTCGTCCGCCAGCGCCGCGATGTCACGCTCCTTTTCCGGCGGCACGGTGAGCGTAAGCCCCACCGGTGGGAAGCCAAACAGCGCTTCGCCCATGCCTCCCGCCGCCTGCACCAGCTCGGCTGGAAGCTCTATCTGCGCGCCCAGTCCGCCATAGGCGCATTCGGCAAGCGCAAGCGCCAGGCCGCCGGAATCCATGTCGTGCGCCGACACCGCGAGCCCGTCGAAAATCGCCGTGAGCATGAAATCCTTCAGCGCAGCCAGCGCGTCAAAGTCTATCGCTGACACAACGCCGTCGCGTTCGCGCAGCACGTCCCAGAGCAATCCGCTGCCGTCCAGCCGCCAGTCGCCGATGCACACCGCGAGGATTGACAGCCCGGCGCGCGGGAAACGGTGGCGCAGCGCGCGGCGCACGTCCGGCACATAGCCCACCATGCCGATTACCGGCGTGGGCATTACCGCGCCCCCGACGGTCTGGTTGTAAAAGCTCACGTTGCCGGAAACGACTGGCGTCTCCAGCGCACGCGAGGCTTTCGCCATCCCCTCGACAATCGCAACAAAGCCCGCCATCACGTGCGGGTCTTCGGGGCTGGCGAAGTTCAGGCAATTGGTGTAGGCGGCGGGTTCAGCGCCGATGGTAAGCAGATTGAGATACGCTTCCTTTATCGCGTGCTGGCCGCCCAGATGCGGGTCGAGCATGCACAGGTGCCCCGGCCCGTCGGTTGAAATGGCGATGCCGCCGGGGTCGCCTTTGATGCGCACCAGCGCCGCGTCGGCGGCTTCGGGACCGAAAACCGTGTTGTCCTGCACCTGGTGGTCGTATTGCTGCCACACGATGCGCTTGCTGGCGTTGTTGGGATGCGCCAGCAGCAGCGCAAGCGCCCGTTCAAACGGCGTATTGAGTTCAAGCTTGACAGGGAAGTCGCCAGGAAGCGCGCGTTTCGCGGCGAGCTTCACCGCTTTGTCGCCGTGGAGCTTGAGTGGTTTGGGCGGCGGGATTTCGGCTGTTGGGCGCTCGTGTTCCGGCGCTTCGGTGGTGAGCAGCGCGGTAGGAAGGTGCGCCACTTCCGCGCCCCTCCACCACAGCGACACCACAGGCTCGGCGATGACTTCACCTATGGTCGCGCTGTCAAGCCCCCAGCGCGCGAATTCCTCGCCTACCGCGTCCACGCCGTCCTTGCCGATTATCATCAGCATTCGCTCCTGGGACTCGGAGAGCATTATCTCGTAGGGGCCGATGTCGGCCTGCCGCAGCGGCACGTTGTCAAGATTGAGCTTGAGGCCCACGCCGCCGCGCCCGGCCATCTCGCAGGACGACGATGTGAGGCCGGCGGCGCCCAGGTCCTGCACGCCCACGAGCGCGGGATGGCGCTTGAGTGCAAGCGTCGCCTCGATGAGGCATTTTTCGAGAAACGGGTCGCCAATTTGCACCGCGGGGCGGTCACGCTGCACGTCTTCGGCGAGATCCACGCTGGCGAACGTCGCGCCCTGCACGCCGTCAGCGCCGGTCTTCGCGCCCACGAGCAGCACCTTGTTGCCCTCGCCCTGCGCGTACGCGCGGATAAGCTCGCCGGGCTTCACCACGCCCAGGCACATCCCGTTCATCAGCGGGTTGAGCGAGTAGCTTGCGTCAAAGACGACTTCGCCGCCGACGGTGGGGATACCAACGCAGTTGCCGTAATGTGCGATGCCCGCGATGACGCCGGAAAACAAAAAGCGGTTGCGCTCGATAGCCTCGCGCGGGATGTCGGGGTCGTAGAAGTCGGTGAGGGGGCCGAAGCGAAGCGGGTCGGTGGTGGCGATGGGGCGCGCGCCCATAGTGAAGATGTCGCGGATGATGCCGCCGACGCCCGTTGCCGCCGCCTGGAACGGCTCGACGGCTGAGGGGTGGTTGTGGGATTCGATTTTGAAGACTGCGGCGACACTGTCGGTGAGCGCCACGGCGCCAGCGTTTTCGCCGGGGCCCTGCAGCACGCGCGGGCCGGTCGTTGGCAGCTTGCGCAGGTGGGGGCGGGAGGACTTGTAGGCGCAGTGCTCGCTCCACATCGCGCCGACCATGCCCATCTCCACGATGTTGGGCTTGCGGCCGAGGCGGCGGCAGAGCTCGTCGTATTCGTCGCGCGTGAGCCCCACGCGGAACAGCGTCCTGTCGTCCGGCGGATCGGGGATTTCTACCGGCATCGGGCTATTCTAGCACGGGAGAAGAGAGCAGCCGGAGGCCTTAGGCCGGGACGGCCTCCCCAGCTCAACTAATATACAAGGCCGGGCTCACCAGCCCGGCTATTCGTGCCCTTTGCGCAATCAACGTTTTCAGAGCGGCGCTCACTCATTGGCGTGCCCGTGCCCCTAAAGGTGATTAAACGCAGCAGGACCGGCTTGTGAGAGCCGGCCCTGCCTATTTGCAGACTGTGCAGGCGTGGGCTGGCGGTATCCCCGGCAGACCGATGCCGCCTTCCTTATGGCGCCAGTGGCTCGACCCACAGGTCAACGGTCGCCGTTCCGCCGCCTTCCTGCGGAATGACTATTTGCCACACGCCTTCGGTCAGGAAGGTCGCGGGCACCGTCACCGTGCCGTCCCAGTCGCCGTCGCGGTCGGCGCGCTCACGCGCGTAAACCGTAATCGTCAGCGTGTTGGTGCCGGGATCGAGTAGCCATTCCTGGCTGATAAGCTCGGTGTAGTCGGTGGTGTTGAAGTTGACCGTGATGTGGACCAGGTCGTTTACGGTTACCGGGTCAGGATCGGTTGTAATATCGCCCGCTATGGGCAGGTAAGCGTCACCGCTCCACAGGTCTTCCTGCGGATAAACGTAAATATCGAGCGCGATTTCGCGGTCTTCCGCCTGCGGCACGACGATGTGCCATACGCCGCGCTCCAGGAACGTGACCGGCACGACCACCTTGCCGTCCCAGCTTCCGGCCTGGTTGTCACGCTCGCGCGCGTGAGCCGTTATGGTAAGCGTACGGGTGAGCGTGTCGAGGTCGGATTCCTGGCTAATAAGCTCGGTTAAGTCGGTTGTGAGGAAGTTGACTGTGACGTGTGCGAGCTTGTTGACCGTGACCGGATCGGGATTGGTCGTGATGTCACCGGCGTCGGGCAGGTACTCGTCTCCGGCCCATACCTCTTCCGGCGGTGCGCCAGACATAGGCTCGACGTATAGGTCTATCGTCGTCGCCGCGCCTTCCTGCGGGATGACTATCTGCCAGGGCCCGTCGTACAGGAAAGTGACCGGAACAGTTACCACACCGTCCCAGTCTCCGGGCTGGTTTTCGTGCTCTCGCGCCACAACCTCCACGGTTAGCGTCCTACTGTCAGCGTCGAGCACGGAATCCATGCTGACAAGGTCGGTACTTGCCGTGGTCAGGAAGTTAAGCGTGATGTGCGAAAAGTCGTTGACCACCAGCGGATCGGGGCTTGTCGTGATGTCGCCGATGTCAGGATAGTAGGAGTCGCCTGCCCAGACGTCGGGTTCCGGCGCGCCTTCGGGCGGATGGACATCGAGGATGATTCCGGCCTCGCGCCCGCCCTCCTGCGGCACAACGACATACCACAGCCCGGTGTCCGGGAAAGTGACAGCGATGGTCAGCGTGCCATCCCAGGTGCCGGACTGGTTGTCACGCTCGCGCGCATAGACGACCACCGTAAGCGTCCTGGTAGCCGGGTCGAGGAATGATTCCTTGCTGACCAGGTCCGTGTAGTCGGTGACGTCAAAAGTCATCACGATGTGTGAGATGGTATTAACCACCAGCGGGTCGGGATCAATGGTGATATCCCCGGCTTCAGCAAGGTATTTGCTGCCCGCCCAGTCGTCCCACATGAAGTTGTCGCCGCTGCGGCAGCTTGCCGCGGCAAGAATGAGGGTAATGAGCGCCAGGACAGCTCCCAGCGTCAGACCCGTTTTAATCCATGTCTTCACAGTCCACCCCCGATAGCTCGGTTTATCTTTCCACGTTGACTATCAGCAGGCCGCTGCATCAGCGATGCCTGCTATTTGGCGGGTCTGACTTCGCCCCAGGCGCGGGCGTAAAATGACCCTGCGCCCTTTCGTTGGGCATGGAGTATTTTACCACATTGTTGATAAGTTGTGGACACCGACCGCGCAAGGCGCCTGGATGGGCGCTTGAGAGCGTTTCTGCAGAGGGTGCACGGTGCCGATTAAGCGGCGCCAGCGGGTCAGCAGATACAAGCGGGAGACGGGGATCGAACCCGCGTAACGAGCTTGGAAGGCTCGGGCTCTGCCACTGAGCTACTCCCGCGATTCAGTCGTCAGTCGTCAGCTTTCAGTCCTCAGAAAGAGAATTCTTCAAACCTTGTATAAGTTTACCAACTTCGGAGGATTCTTTTTCCATCTGTTGGGATTGCTCCAGAGTCAAGTATCAGAGTCTTTCGGCTCGCCGCAGAATCGTTACAACTTCGTACTGCGACCTGAGAGCTACGGAAAGGAACCGGGAAAACTCCCGGTCGCTTCCGCATCCGCTACCTTCCGCGATGTTCAGCGGGATCGAGACGGACGCGCGCCTGAACTGGGAGGTTAGCCCGTAGACCTCTTCTTTGGGAAAGCACATGCTTACGTCGTAGACTCTCTCGCAGAAGTCCATCGCCTTCTGCCAGGCAATGAGCCGCTCGAACCTGTAGCCGCGTTTAGCCGGCTCCGAGCTTGCACGATGCGGTTTCTTTGAATGACTGGCGCTCATTGTGGCAAGTGTATCAGTCTGACGACTGAGAGCTGTCTGATGACTGACAGCCGACGACTGAAAGCTGAATCTGGTGGGGGGAGGATTCGAACCTCCGAAGCGTTGCGCAGCAGATTTACAGTCTGCCCCCTTTGGCCACTCGGGAACCCCACCGCTTGTCAATGTACACGGCTCGAAGCGAGCACAAGCCGCCGACTCGCCATAGCGCTATGGTGACGGCGCGCGGCAATGCGTAAATATAGTCTACCCTACCAGCAGTGTCAATTAGCGCGGCTTTGCCGGGCAATGCGCGGGGTCAGTAGCTGCGGCGTGCGAAGACAAGTTCATCATCCTGCGTATCGCGGTAGACGAACGCCGGCCTGCTGTTGACATACTCGAACGCGGCGGCGCCTGTAAGCTCCGCTTCGGTGGCGGCGACGGTGAAATCCCACGGGGCGCTTGCGTCGGATTCAGCGTTGGTCGCGTAGCGCACCGTCTCGCCCAGCCCCTGGAATACCAGCACAGGAAGCCCGCTGAAGAGGCGCAGGTGCTGCGCGTCTCCTCCCATCGCAAAGGGCAGAGATTGGGGGAGCCAGTCGCCGCGCCCGTTTTCCAGTTCGTTAATGGCGTAGCGGATTCGGGCGGCGCCGGTCGTGTAGCTGATAGCGGGGCGGCCGTCGTTTACAGAAAGCGAAGTCGTGCCTGCATGCGTAAGGCTTGCATCCACCGGATACGTCACCCAATCGCCAATCCCGTCTTCCTCTTCGGCGATGGCGAGCCAGACCTGATTCGCGGAGCCGTCGGCGAATGAAACGGAAGGGCGGCCGGTGTTCAGCACGCGAAGCGACGGGGAGAGAATTGGATTGGCCGTTGAGTATACCTGCGCTGTCTGCCAGTTCCCGCTGCCATCCCCTGTATCGCAGCGGGCGTATTCAAGCTGTTGCGCATACTCGTTGTAATAGACAACTGCGGGATTGTTCTGGACGAATCCCAGCGAGACATTGGCGCAGTCACTGGTGGCAGCGCTGACCCGGTAGGAATCCCAGCCGCCCGTGCCGTCCGGGTTCTGGTTGATTATGAAGTACACCGGCCCATCCGAAGACACGCAGGCTATCGCCGGGCGGCTGTCCACTTCGGCGATGTCGAGACCGGGGCCATAGTCCATACCCAGCACGAGCTGGCTCTCGGTCCAAGTACCCATGCCGTTTGCGAATTCATTGCGGGCGAAGTAAAGGTCGGACGCGGATACGCTACCGGCGCGGAATGCGATGCAGGGGAATCCCTGGACGCTGGCGAGAGCGGCTTCGCAGCTCTCGCTGGAATTGGGCACGGGGTTTGTGTGCCAGGGAGCGAGAATCTCCAGGTGGGCATTGAGTGTGTAGTCCACCGCACCTGCGCCGCCCGTGCTGATGTGAATGAAGTAGTCGCCGCTGGCAAGCACCGCCCAGCTCAAGGCGAGAGCTTCGGTTTCACCGGGCGCGGACGCCAGCACGGCCTGCGAGCTGTCGAGGAGTTCAACAGTTAGGCCTTCGCCGCCGACCGGAGCCGAAACGTAAACGTCGAAGTAATCGCCCGACTCCGCATAGAATGTGAAATAGTCGTCACTGTCGCCGTCGTATCCGCCGTCGCCGACGCTACCCCGGAAGCCATTCACCGGGAAGTCCGGCAGCGCGTTTGCCTCAGTGATGCCATCGTTGTTCTCCACCTCGTCGTAATCCGGCGTGGTCACGAAGTAAGTGAAATCGTGTTCAGTCGTTCCGGCTGCGCCATCAACCGTGAGCAACCCTTCATACTGCCCCGGTTCGCCCACCGTCACCACCGGCAGCGGGCCTTCGAAGTAGGAGGGAGTGGCTCCCGCACCGAAGTCCCAGGTCAGGGAAAACGGCGGTGAGCCTGAAATCCCCGCGCAGAAAGCCTGCTCGGTGCCCGACTCGGCGTATTCCGGATGCAGCCACGTGACCGCCGGCGGCTCGGCGGCGGCAGGGATCACGTTAATCACCAGCGGCTCGCCCGGCGCGTACAGATGCTTCTCAAGGGCGTCGTCGTGATAAAAAGTGAGCTTCAGCGGATCCGCCGCGCCGGGGTCTTTCACCGAGGCGAAATACAGCACGGTCATTCCGCCGCTCTTGCCGGTGAATTCGAAATTGAACAGGTCGCCGCTGGAACGTTCCGGGATGAAGCCCGAAGTCGGCGTGATGTTGACCTCCACGCTGCTCAAGTGGCTGTTTATCGGATGGGTGTGGTAGACCCAGCCTCCAGCCATATGCTGGAAGAAAACCTGGGGTGTCAGCAGGAGTATGTCGCCGAAGCCCTCCTCCCAGATGCCGTCCTTGTCCCACCAGCCGCCGCCGATGCTGCCGATGCTGAACGTTGACCAGTCGGGCTCGACGACGCTCAGGTCGTATCCCATTACTGCCTTGCCGAGCGCCGCGAAAGGATAAGCCATATCTTCCGCACTGACCGTCACCGTAGTCGTTTTACCGATGCCGATGGTGGTCTTTGTGGCAGTGATATCAATACTGTTCGCCGGAGGCGGCTCATTGACGATGAGCGTGAAGTTGTAGCCGTCAGCGCCGTAGTCGTTGGTGACGGTAAGGGACGCGTTGTAATTGCCGACAGCGCCAAGCTGCACCTGCGGATTGCGCAGCGTGCTCGTAGCGGGCGTCGCGCCGCCGCCGAAGTTCCAGTTGAACGCGAGCGGCTCGGTGCCGGCAACTGCCGCACTGAACGTGACATCCGCGCCCTCGACGCCCTGGGTCGGCGAGACGCTGGTTATGTCCGGCGCATCGCCCGGCACCTGGAAGAAGGCGGGAATGCCGGGCACGCCTTCCGAAGACGTGCTGTCAAGCGGCACGACGCGGTACCACATGCTTTCGTCTGTCGGCAGCGTGAAGCTGAATCGCAGGAAGCCCGTGCCGTCCGCCACGCCTTCCTCCACCGCCACCTGCCCCACCTCGTTTGTGTAGTCGCCGTACTGGGTATCGCTGCTGCGCACCGAGTAACGCGCGGCCTCGTAGTTCCAGTGCATGGCTATGGGTGTGATGTCGGCGATCTCGACTTTGCCGTTATTGTCCCCGTCTGCGACCACGGCCGCCGGCGGAGTTCCTTCCTGCCCGTAGTGCATCGCAATCGGCGTGATGTCCTCGACAAAAACCGCTCCGTCCTGGGCGTAGTCGCCGACGTTCTTGTAGTGCCAGGTGAGCTCCCAGCCGCCCAGGCCGTCCTCCTGGAAGTCAAGATCGTCTACGATGTTTTCGTCGCCGGTGACGGGCAGGCGGGCGAAGCTGACGCCGGCTGCGTCGCGCTTTGCGAGCGCGTCTTTCAACGCGGTTTTGAGCTCAAGGAACAGCTCCGGGCTTACGCCATCCGGAACAGGAAGCGCGTTTATCTGGCGCGCGATATCGCCGTATGTTTGGGGAACCGGCGCAATGGTGAATGCCGGCGGATTGCCCCGCCGCTTGCCACAGGCGGATAGCGCGACAACGAGCACTAGCGCCGCAAGGAGGACAGCCACCCACACCAGATCTGTGGTAAGGCGATTTCTGTTCATTGTTTCCTCCCCGATTCTCTTCCCGGACTGGTTACCAGAGTATACCCTCTTACGGGCTTGTGTGCAGCAGGAGGAAGATGAGCGGGGGATTTTTGCGGTTGACACTGAAGGCGGTGGAAGTATACTCGTTTGTAGCCGCGGGTGGCTTCGCCGCACGAGCATGACTATACCCCGGATAATCCTGGCGGACAATATGGATGTGCTGCCTGGCATCCCGGACGGGTCGGTGAACCTCATCTACATTGACCCGCCGTTCAACACCGGCAAGGTCCAGGAGCGCACGCGCATCAAGACCGTCCGCGACGAGAAGGGCGGCGACCGAGTGGGCTTTCAAGGGCGCAAGTACCGCACGGAAAAGCTGGGGACGAAGGCGTTCGCCGACACGTTTGATGATTTCCTTGAGTTTCTGGAGCCGCGACTGCGGGAGGCGCACCGGATTCTCGCAGCCGACGGCTCGTTTTTCCTACACATTGATTTCCGCGAGGAGCACTACTGCAAAGTGCTGCTGGACGGTATCTTCGGGCGCGAGTGCTTCCAGAACGAAATCATCTGGGCTTACGATTACGGCGCGCGCAGTAAAAAGCGCTGGTCGGCCAAGCACGACAGCATCCTGTGGTACACCAAAGATCCCAAGCGCTATACCTTTAACTATGATGAAGTCGACCGCGTCCCATATATGGCGCCGGGGCTGGTGGGCAAGGAAAAGGCCGCGCGCGGCAAGACGCCCACCGATGTCTGGTGGCACACCATAGTGCCCACCAAGAGCACGGAGCGCACGGGATACCCGACGCAAAAGCCCCTGGGGATTCTCACGCGCATCGTGAAGGTTCATACCAAGCAGGGGGACCTCGTGCTGGATTTCTTCGCCGGCAGCGGAACGCTGGGCGAAGCGGCGGCAAAGTTGGGGCGCGATTTCATCCTGATTGACAACAACCCCGATGCGGCGCAGATAATGGCGCGAAGGCTGGCGTTCGCCGGGCCGGAGTGCGTTGGATTCGCGCCGGGGAAGTAGGAGATGGGACGATTTCCGCTAGAATGTTCTGGCCTGCCCACGGGCAATGGAAGGGACGATGGAACTAAACGACCTGCTTTTTGAAATGATAAGCTCAAGCGCCACTGACCTGCACCTCGTCGCCGGCAGGCAGCCGTATTTGCGCATCGACGGCGTGCTCCAGGGGCACGACGGGGAGGCGCCGGTATTACAGCGGGAGACAGTACTGGAACTGGCCGAGGAGTTCTTCGGCTTCGAGCTTGAGGAGAGCGGCGAGCCGTTCCCGCTTGCTTACACCAATTCGATTAAGCGCCACGGCCGGCGATTCCGGGGGACTGTGCTCATTAACGATATGTCAGCCAGCCTCATCGTGCGGCTGATACCCAAGGATGTACCGCCGCTGGAGAAGCTGGGAGTGCCGCCGGAGTTTCTGAAGATACTGGAGCTTTCGCGCGGGATGGTCGTCATCGCCGGCGCCAGCGGCAGCGGGAAGACCACAACGCTATATTCACTCGCCGACGAGATCAACCGGCGCCACCAGGTATGCATCTGCATACTCGAAGACGGGGACGGTATCGAACTCACGCCCGCCAAGGCGCTGGTGCACCAGGTTTCGTACCATCCGCTGGACGGCGCGGCGGAAGCCTACCACCACGCGATGCTCACGGACGCCGATGTAATCGTTGGGTTCATTGAGGACGGGCACGACCTTATGGCTGCGATAAAGTGCGTCGAGACCGGGCACCTGGTCATCGCCAACTACCACGCGGCAACGGTGGAAGAGGCGCTGGAGAGGCTCGCGGACAGCGCGATGGCGTTTACGAACGGGGAAGACAGGCTCGCTGACGCGCTTGCGGTGTGCGTGAGCCAGAAGCTCGCGCCCAGGGAGGGCGGCGGGCGGCGCGCGGTGCTGGAAGTGCTGTGGTGCGACGAAGACGCTAAGGCCGTAATCCGGGGCGAAGAGCCGCTGGAAAAGGTGGCTGAACTGCTCAAGCGCAAGGGCAACCTGGCGCGGGAGGAGTAGCAGGCAGGATAATGAGCTTCGGACATGCGCTGCACAAGATAGGCTTTTAGAAAGCGCCGAGCATTCGTGTCAGTCGAATTGTGCTACTTGACAAGTGTATTGTTCTGCTATAATATTGGTTACATGAGTTCCGTTACAAAGGAAGTGTCATCTCGACGGAAGACGACGGGAGTCGAGGATTATCCAGGGCCGAGTGGTACAGGTCCGCGTTATGTAGAACTAGGTTACCAACGCATCTGTGACTGCCCACCTAATCACATCAACTGTCTTACACCAAAGGAGTGGATTAAAGCTCAACTGGGCGTCTGGCGTTTCAACTACGAAAGCCGAGACGTGAGAGACAAGAACTTGCATCCAGCTGTCTACCCTATTTCTCTAGCCGCCAAGTGCATTGAGACATTCACTCACAGGGGCGAGCTTGTGCTAGACCCATTTGTCGGGTCAGGAACAACTCTCGTTGCTGCTAATGATCTCGACCGTAACGCGGTTGGATTTGATATCAAACTTGAGTATGTAGACCTTTGCTACAAGAGGCTGTCTGGCAAGCTGGGATTCGGGGATACTCAGCAGCTAGCCATAAAGGACAATGCCAAGAATGCACCGCTGCATATACGTCCCGAGACCGTTAGCCTTGTTCTGACATCTCCTCCGTATGCGAACCTCCTCAATCGGAAGAGAAAGAACAAGAGCAGGCGGGGTAACGAGCGGAAAAACGGGCAATACATGAAGATTGAGCAGTATTCGCAGGACCCTCAGGACCTTGGAATCATGTCACCCGAGGATTACGGTAGAGAGATTGCTACCATCTTCAAAGGAATCTTGCCACTGCTCAGGCCTAAGGCTCACTGTGTTATAAACATCCCAGACATGTGGTGGCAGAACCAGCGGATCACGCTCCACATTATCATCGTAGAGGCCTTGAGGTCTGTCGGATATGAGTTGAGGAACACAATAATCTGGGACCGTACAAACATCGTGAATCGAGTCGGCATATTTGGCTGGCCATCGAATTACATAACGATGGGAACAACCTTTGAGTACCTATTGGATTTTTGGCGACCCACGGCGGATTGAGATGAATTCAGACAGCAGGGAACTTTCAAAGGAGGAGTTTATTGAAAAGGTCAGAGATGTATGCTCCCGCGGTTGGATAGAGAGCCACCGCAAACCCTCCAATGATGGTGCGGTTGGTAACACACTGGAAGACATCCTTAACATACGCGAGAACAACGAACCTTTTGCTAACACTAAGCACTGGGAGCTGAAGAGTAAGGCGAAATCAAAAAGCAGTATGCTCACGATGTTTCACCTTGACCCTTGGCCAAGAGAGCCTAGAAGCGTTGAAGCGGTTCTACTCCTCCCCATATACGGGTGGCCTCATAAGAAGAAACTTGGCCAGATGAGCTTCAGGTCAACAACATCCGCCCAGCGGTACACGGACAGAGGTTTTACCATTAGCGTGGATGACAGCGCGAAGCGAGTCCTCTTTTCGTTCGATTCGTCAAGGGTGGATAGTAAGCACTCTGAATGGCTTGAGCGCATTCGTCAAGAAGTCGGAACGGGACAGATCTCCCCACAGCCCTACTGGACGTTCGACAAGCTAGAAGACAAGTCGGTCACGAAGCTCAAGAATAGCCTATTGGTCCTCGCTGAAGTAAAGAGCGCCAAAGGAGTTTACTACTACAAGTACACCGAGCTGTACATACTTGAGAGTTTCAAATTCGACCGATTCATGAAGGGTTTGAAGGAGGGCCTTGTTCTGGTGGACTTTGACGCAAGCACAAAGCATCGACATGGCACCAAGTTCAGAACAAAATCGAGCGACTTCTTCATCTCCCTTTTCGAGCATTCATCCAAAGCAGTGTAGCGACCACTTGAATTCAGAAGTTAGCAGCCCTGTCCTTCACTAAAACCAGTTGTGTAATGGAAAGCGCCCTTACGCTAGCCGCCGCGCGAGTAGAGGCCGACGAGTCTTGTCTGGGCGACGATGTGGCCTTCCATCGCGCGTTCAACCGCCGCCTTATTCGCGCCGGGCTCAAGCTCCAGGATAGTATCCAGCGCGTAAAGCTTGAAGAAATAGCGGTGCGTCCCCGAGGGCGGCGACGGCCCGCCGTACTCGCTGCGCCCCCAGCCGTTCGCCCCCTGAACCGCACCCGGTGGCACGCTGCCCGCCGCTATCTCGGAGGTCGCAGGCGGGATGTTCCACACAATCCAGTGGTCCCACGTGCCCGCCGGCGCGTCCGGGTCGTCCATTATCAGCGCCAGGCTCAACGTGCCGTCCGGAATGCCGCTGATAGTAAGCGGCGGGTTCACGTTGCGCCCGTCGGCGGTGTATTCGGGCGGGATGCTCCCGTTGTCGGCGAATGCGCTCGAAGTTATGCTGAACTCACCCATGGTCTCATTATACAGCCCGCCGGGAAGCGCGGGAACTTCGCCAGGCGGCAGCGTGGCTTCCTCGGTCTGGATGCCGCCTATGGGCTCGGCCACCTGCGGCGGGATGATTGTGTCCCTGGTCGGGCGGCTGATGAGGGCAATGAAGACGATGGCTATAAGGATACCTGCGATGGCTATCCACAGATTTGCCCGGCCGCCTTGTGCGGCGCCCGTTTCATCTCCGAGCATATTGTCAGCCCAGTTCTCGGACGGTTTCCTTCCCACCTTTTATAATACCGTAAGTTGGGCGATGGTGGGGGAGAGGGCCAAAACGGTTGAATGCGCGATGATGTGGGGCTAGAATGGGGTTTATGACCGATTTCGACCCAAACGACATCGACGCGAAGGCTGAGACCGTCAAGCGCAATGCCCAGCCGGTGCTGGAAGCAGCCGAAAACGCCCCGCAGCGGGTAAGGGTTGTCGGCATCACCAAATACGTGGACGCGAGCTGGTGCTGCGCCGCGGTGGACGCCGGGCTGGCCGAGCTGGGCGAGAACCGGATTCTGGAGGGCATAGAAAAATACAACGCCGTGAGGGCCAGCGGGCGCCAATTCACGGCGCACCTCGTGGGTCCCATCCAGAGCAACAAGGCGAAGAAGGTTCCCGGCGAATATGACTTCGTGCAGTCGGTGCACCGGCAAAAGATTGCGCGGCTGCTCGACGCTGAATGCGAGAGCCTGGGGCGGGACCTGCCGGTGCTGGCCGAGGTCAACATTGACGAAGAACCGCAGAAGGCAGGCCTGCTGGCCGATGAAGTGCTGCCGTTCGTGCTGTGGGTGCGCGAGAACTGCCCGCGCCTTGCCGTGCGCGGCGTGATGTGCATTCCCCGATGGCCCGAAGGCGGAATTGTGGACGACGAGTATGAGCGCTTGTCGCGGGCAAGTTTTGCCCGCACGCGCGAGCTGTTCGATGAGCTGAGAAACGAGCACGGTGCTGAGATAAGCGTGCTTTCAATGGGAATGAGCGCCGATTATAAATGGGCCATTGAAGAAGGCGCAACGATGGTCCGCGTGGGGCGGATGCTGTGGGAGGAGTAAAACTCGTTGTCAATTAAGTGCGCCGGGCTGGCCAGCCCGGTTCAGGATTGTGTCACACTAGCGCTCTTGCTTCCAAAGGCGCGGCGTCTATCTTACATACAGCGGAACCACAAACAGCGCTGCAATAGCGTCGGTAATCACCAACCGGCTGATGATGTTCGCGAAGAGTGGTTTACGTTTCATTAGAATAAGGACTATCGAGGCGATGCAGCGAAACAGGGAAAGCCACAGCCAAAATATAGCCACACCCCTGATAGATCCGTATATGGGATCTACATCGATATCATAGATAGAGGGGATTATGTTCTGGAACGCCCTGACCGAGGCCAGAGGCCAAGCAGCGGGGCCACGCACGCTGCCGAACATCGCCCCTAGCACATGCAGACTTACAAGGACTATCGCTAGATCTACAATAGTTAACCAAGTCAGCCGATGCTTGTTCGTAGTCTCCTTCTCCATATCGAAACTCCCATAGGAGCTTGTTCCCAGATAGAAGCGATTCTAGCACTTCGATGCTGTTTTGCACTGCGCAGGCATGGCATGGCGTGCTCGTTCCACTCTCTTGTCATTGAATCGGGGGCTAGACACACGTACCGTCGGCGACTCAGAGTGGCGGTCTCCAGGCCACCACGTTTAATCGCGCAGCCTGGAGACTGCGCGTCCAGTCTGGAAGATGGCGGGGCGCGGAAATCCCGCCCAACGGGAAAGGCCTACTCCGTTTTCGCTTTCACCGGGCGGACGGTGCCGTCGGCGACGGCGAAGAGGTGGGGCTTTAGCGGCAGGAGGCCCCTGATCTCGCGGTTGCTGGCCGAAGTAATCACCGTCTGCGGGAAGTCTTGCGTAATTGCGAGGAGGTTTGCCTTGCGCCTGTCGTCCAGCTCCGAAAGCGCGTCGTCCAGCAGCAGCACTGGCTTTTCGCCGGTGCGCTTGTCGTAGATGCGCGCAAGCGTTAGCATCAGCGCGATGGTTGCGGCGCGCACCTGCCCCTGCGACGCGAAGTTGCCGATGGCTATGTCGCCCAGGTAAAAGCGCACGTCGTCGCGGTGCGGCCCCGCCAGCGTGAAGCCCCGCTCGCGCTCCCTTTCCGCAACTTCCTTTAGCCTGCGGGAGTACGCCTCGCGGACGTCCGACAGGCTGACTTCGCGGCTGAGCTTGCCGATGCTAGCGGAGTAGTTGGCGCGCAGGTGGAACTTCTCGGTCGTGAGCTGGTGGTAATACTCGTCCAGGCTGTGCAGCACTTCCCGGAGGAATTTCAGCCGCTCAAACACCACGCTGCTTCCGGACAGGCGCAGCGAGTCGGTGTAGAACTTAAGCAGCGCGCGGGTCTCGGAGTCCCCGCGCCCCTGCTGCATGCGCTTCAGCACGCGGTTGCGGCTGAGCCACGCGGTCTTGTAGTTGGCGAGGTCCTTGCGGAACGCGGGGGAGAACTTGGCGATCTCGCCGTCCCACAGATCGCGCCGCCGCGCGGGCTCGCCCCAGAGAAGCTCCATTGACGCCGGCGAAAACAGGTAAAGCGGCACGCGCCCCCAGTAATCCGCCTGCTTGAGCACGGGCGCGCCGTTTACCCGCAGGTATTTCTTGCCGCCGGCAAAACGGACTTCGGCTTCAAGCTGCGCGCCGGTGTCGGAGACGAACCGGCCTTCCACGAACAGCGACTTCGCGCCGCGCTTGAGCAGCGCCGAATCGCGGTCGGCCCGGAAGCCCGAAAGGTGCGCCAGGAAGTACAGGCCCTCCAGCAGATTGGTCTTGCCGCTTCCGTTGCCGCCGAGCAGGATGTTCACGCCTGGGCGCAGCGCGAGCTCCGCTTCGCTGTAATTGCGGAAGTTGAGCAGCCGAAGATTCTGGCAGATCATTGCGCCCCGGCCTTCTCCACAACACGCGGCCAGATGCCGGCAAGCTCTTCCACGCGCCGGATGGTGAAATCCACGAATTCATCCGAGTCCGCCACGAGCGAGCGCGTCTCGTCGTGGAATACGCTGAGCGCCGGCGTGATGTCGCTTGGCGGCGGGTGATAGCCCTCGTCCACCCAGACGTTTACCATTCCAAGCTCGTGGGCGGGCGGGAAGTTGAGCATCCGGTCGTCCACGAACACCGCGCGCTCGCCGGGGAAATCGCCCAGCACCTTTTCGTATGCGTGCGGATGCGGCTTGCCGATGTAGTCCACCGCCTTCAGGTCGTAGATTGCGTCAATGCAGTCGAGCACGCCGACCGCCCGCGCGACCTTTTCCGTGTGCGCGCGGTTGGCAGATGTCAGGACGACTCGCGGGACGCCGACCGCCAGCAAAAACCCGCGCAGCCGGGGATTGGGCTGAAGCAGCGAGTCCACGTCGTAGCTGTGGACGTATTCCATAAATTCGTCGGGATCCACGTTGCGCTCCGCCACCAGCCCCGCAATTGTGGTTCCGTACTTGCGCAAATATCCCAGGCGCAGCTCGTTCGCTTCGCGCTGCGGTATGCCCAGCACGTTTGTGATATAGCCCGAGATGCCCGCGTCGTTGAGCGCCATCAGATTCGTAGAAGCGGGGTAGAGCGTGTTGTCGCAGTCGAGGACGAGTATCACGGCGCGTCCTCCCGCAAGGTGATTGTCGCAGGGAAGCAGCTTACCGGGCCGCCCAGGTCTTCCTGAACGACGATTCCGTAGGGCGTCACGAGCTTTGGCAGAAGCTGGCCGGGCCCGGCGAACTGCGCCATCACGGAGCCATCGGTGCTGTCAAGCACGTAAAGGCAGTGGGAGCGCTCCGCGCCCGGCTCGTGCCACGAAGGCTGCGAAGAAGCGGCGCTTTCACCGTCGTCCGCACTGTCAGGCATCGAATAGTCCGCCAGCGCCAACAGGCAATTGTCGAAGACGACGAAGACGATAGCGGGAGCTTCAAGGTCGCGCACCCACAGTGTGCGCTCAACGCTCGGCTGGACGCAGCGCAGATTGCCGGTGATTTCACCGTAGAAGATGCGGTCGGTGTATCCGGCGAGAAACTCGTTTGGCCAGCCTTCCAGCGGGAACTGCCATATCGTCGCCAGGTCGCGCGGATCGAGCGCAAGCATATGCGCGTCTGAAGTGCGGGAGAGTATGAGTTCCCCGTCCAGGATGAAAGGGTACTGGCAGCGGCTTTCCAGCACGCGCGACGCAACAGGCTCAAGGCTGTCAAGGGCCAGCGAATGCGCTGCCGCCTCCTCGCCCAGAAGGATGACACTGTCGTCCGTTGCTATCGCGGCAATCAAGTCCGTGGGCCGGAAAGCGGTGGCGAGCGGCTCGCCGGTCTCCTGAGCGAAGGCAACGCATCTACCCCGTTCGCCCAATGCGACAACGCGGCCCGCGGCGACCAGCACCTGCTTCAGGGCAGAGCTGACCTCCTCAACTCGCAGGAGTTCGCCCGTCAGCGGGTCGTGGAAGCGCACTTCATCGGTTATCCCCCGCACCTCCGCGCCCACGACAAGCGAGTACGGCGTGAGCGCCAGATGCTGGTAATTGAGAAACCGCAGTTCCTCGGATGGCACAGGCGTTGTCTCCCACACCGTATCGCCCGTAGCCGCATCCAGAGCGCCCAGATAACCCTCCGAGCCGGCGAAAAATATGTAACCGCGCGCGTAAATATAGTCCACGCGCCCCGCATAGCTGAAATCACGGCTCCACAAACGGCGGGTCATATCAAGTTCGGTGAAGGTTGCCGGCAGGTACCAGTTGCGCCCCTCCGTGATATCGGCCTGGGTCATCGCCAGCGGTCCGAAGCGCTCGCACCAGCGGGGGAACTTAGCGGGCGGGGAGGTTTCCTTTAAGGCTCGCGGGCATCCGGCGAACACCGCAAGCGCGGCCAGCAGCGCGGCAGCCGTGGCGGTCACGCTCCAGCCTCTGCACACGCTATCCATGCTCCGGGAGGAGGTACTTCTGTGCCAGCATCAGCGCCGTGGGGATCTTCGAGTCCACAAGGCTGTCACCCATCAGGCTTTCTTCCACGAGGTAGTCGATCAGGCGGTGGCGGGGCTTCAGGAAGACCTCGATTGCCTCGTTTCCCACGCCCCCGCCCCGGCCGGTGAGACGCGCGTTGATGGCAAGGAATATGTTGTAGATCTCGTTGGTAATGCCGGGCGAGACGGTGCCGGAAAACATCATCTCGAAATCGTCCGCTTCGAAGCCGGTCTCTTCCAGCAGCTCGCGCCGGGCCGCCTCCACCGGCGGCTCGTCCTCGTTGTCGCACAGGCCTGCGGGAAGCTCGATGACTTTCTTGCCCACCGGCGGGCGGAACTGGCGGACGAGCACAACCTCGTCCTTGGGCGTGCAGGCAAGGATGTGGACCGTGTTCGGATGCCGGCGCTGGACGGAATAATATGGGCGGTCGCCGGAGCGCCCCTGGACGGTGTGCTCCAGCACGTCGAAGTACTTGCACCCCCAGAGCTTCTTGGTGTCCTTTATGGTGCGTTTGGGTGTCCGACGCTTACTCATAACCATCTCACCGGTAACGCGCGTCCTGACCGCGAAAATGAAACTCGCTGCTGTGGGGCGGTCACAGACCCGCGTGCATCCGCTAGAATCATAGCCCTAATGGATGCAAATTACCACATTGCCGATCGGCGGCGCGCCGGGCTGCTCCGGTTCGCCCAGTCCACCGTCGGGATACTGCTCGCCCCGGCGTACCGCGCGGCGTTCAACTCCCGACGCCGCCGGTATCTTGCTTTGCGCGCTCCCGTTACTGGCGCGCCGGTAATCGCCGTCGGCAACATCGCAATGGGCGGCAGCGGCAAAACCCCTGTCTGCTGCGCCCTGTATTCCGCCGCGCGCCGGGCCAGGCGGCGGGGCGCAATTGTGCTTAAGCTGGGCAAGGACCGGCGGCATTATTTAGACGAGCTGCTCATCTACGCGTCGTGCCTCACATCGATGGATGCGGCGCCGCCCCGCGTGCAGCGCGACGAGCAAAGCATCGTGGTAGACCTGCCTTCGGGAGTCATCTGCGCGCACCGCAACAAGATGGCGGGCATAAAGGCGATGGCGGCGCGGGAGGATGTGGACTTCGTTGTCGTGGACGACGCGCACCAGCTTTACAGCCTGCAGCCGGCGCTATCCATCTGCCTGCTGCACCCGGATGACGCCAGGGAGCGCCTTTTCCCGCGCGGGCTGCTGCGCGAGGAGCTTGAAGCAGCCGGCAGGGCGGATTTCGTGCTCGTGCGGGAAGATGGATTCGGCGGGAGTGTGCCGGTCGAGACACACGGGACGTTCAGGCTGGAGGAGCGCGCCGTGCTGCCGGTGGCCGACCTGATGGCGCCATGGGTGGAGATGGGATCCACCGAGCAGATGAGCGACGGGGCTCAGCCACGCGGCTCCGGCGTGGCGTTCGCCGGCATCGGCAGGCCGGAGAGCTTTGAGGCGTCGCTAGAGAAGCTGGGTATACCGCTCACAGCTTCGGCGCGCTTCCCCGACCACCACGAATACTCCGCCGCCGACCTGCACTGGCTGCGCAAGCTGGGCAAAGATACGGGCGCGGGGCACTTCATCACCACGGAAAAGGACGGCTGCCGCCTGCTGCCGCTTATGCTGCGGGCGCGATACGCCGAAGGATACAACGTGTGCTGGCCCGCGGGCTTGCTGCCTCAGCCGACGGTTTACCTGCCGAACCTCATCGTCGCCCTGGAGGAGATATGGTCGAGGATGTTCTTCGCCCGCGTTAGCGCAGCGCTTCCGGACAAGCTATTAAGCCGCTTTCTGGAAGTCATCGGCGCATCGGGCGCGGGCGCGTAGGGCGGTGGGGCGCTTGGCAGGCCCCCGCCCCGAATGTGCTAGACTATAAGCAGGTTGGCTGGAGAAGGGAACGTGAGAGTTGAAGGCAAAAAGGGGTTCGTAACTAAAGCCAGTCAAGGACTGGGGCCACCGCTAGCGCTGCACTACCAGAAGGACTTCACGTACGACAAGGCGGGCAACCCGCCTTCGCTTAAGCTACGGCGGGCAAGCCGCCTGCGAGCCGTAAACTTTTACCCGCCATCACGCGGGACGCGTGACCGGCGGGACAACTCCTACAACTACGACGCCATGGGCCGCCTGACGGCCATCCAGGACACGGGGCGTACCTTCACCGCCGCCGTAACCAACGACTGGAACGGCAACATAACTGAGGTGGCTGAGCGCTGGGGCGGCGGGAACCCGACGGTTTCGACATTTAGCTACGACAACGAGAATCGCCTGACGGAGCTTTCCATCGGCAACTCGGGCTTTTCCGCCGACCACACGTACGACGGCTTCAACCGGCTGATAAAGACCGATGCCACCGTGCTGGGCAGCACTACCAATTACGAGCACACGTATGCGGGCAAGAAGCACCTGGGCAACATCGACGTAACCAACCAGCAGCAACCGGTGAACGGGAAAGTATGGCGCTGGGAGGGCGGCGCGGGCGCGGTGGATAACGCTCCGATAGAATCCCCGCAGCGGTCGTCAGCATCCAATACCCAGTACTACATGCTAAACGACGAGCGCACCATCGAGAAGCGAAGCTACCAGGTCGGCGGCGTTACTGCGGGCGACGTAAACGACGACAGCCGGTATGCCGAGTGGCAGCACGTGAACGGCGCGATTGTACCCACGCGCGTAGCAATCGGCATCCCCAGCGAACTCTTCAACGCCTACAACATAACCCTGGATGCCGACCGCGCCTCCAGCGCAGCGACCAACTATGCGCTCCAGCTTGGAGCCACCGATCTCGAATACGAAGTCACCCGCGTCAAATCCCCCGTCATAGGCCGCGATATGAACCCGATGGGAAGGGGGGATGGGACGTACTATGCCAACGGTGGCAACTACGCTGACAGCGCAAACGTAGTAATCTCAGGTGCCAAGCCGGTTTTCACAGGGGAGGCAGCGACCGGTTTCGGGAGCGGCGTGAACAACACGTATAGTCCGGAGGAGTGCCAGAAGCTCCGTAATGAACAACTCAGAAGACTAGAAGAGGATCCTGCATGTAAGAAAGAGATAGGACTTGACCCAACTGTGTGCTGCATTACAGAGTGCGGCGTTGGCCTGCCGGATGGGAAAGAGAAGGACAGACTAAGACGTTCTTGCGATTGCTGCTGCTGCCTTGCTAAGGGTTGTCCGCCTTGTCTGTATCCGTTGCCCCCAGAGTGCATCCTGTGCTGTGTGGGAGGTTATATCGGGCCTGGCGGTGTGGCTTGCGAGTGCACGGATACGAGTCAGGGGGATCCGTGCGATAAGGAGCCTGGATGGGACTGCGATAAGATACGGGAACGCTGCAACTATGTAAGAACCCTGGGCTTGTTGCAGTATACTTGGTGTGAAGACCAGATGTGGAACCAGGAGAAATTCGGGAAGGTGTGGGTAGAACTGTTCCGGCAACGGTGTAATGCAGGTAAAAGGGACGCAGCCAAGGATTTCAAGGAAAAAGGCTGCAAGAAACTAGAGACAGTTGGCGGACCAAGTTTTATGCCGCCTCCCGAGGACTTGGGGTCTTATTGTTTAGCTGTTGCGCGGGGCTTCTGTTACGACCGTGAGTTGTGCAGCCACGAGGAAGAATGCTGTCCGCCATCTAGGGAAGACAAGCCCTAAAGGCACGATTTATGTAGGAGGAGAACCATGTGGATGAGATATCATGATTGGAAGTTATTTAGCATTGCGCTGCTGGTGTTTTTCACTACATCAGTGTTATGTGTAGGTGCTTCAACGCTAAACAGTGGCCAGCTAGTGTGGACATACGATACTGAGGGACCGATTGACTCTACGCCCGTCCTTAATAAAAGCGGCATCATATACGTGGGATGTGGAAATGGTAAGCTTCTAGCGCTCAACGAGCGTGGACGTAAGGTATGGGAGATCAAGACAGAGAATGCTATCAGGTCCTCACCTTTGCTGAGTCCTGACGGGACGGTGTATGTCGGCTCCTATGATGGCTATCTCTATGCGGTAAATGCAGATGGCACAAGGAAGTGGAAGTTCGAAGCCGGTGGATGGATTCTATCATCACCAGTCCTAGGAAATAACGGGGACATTTACTTCGGGAGTGACGATAACAATGTCTACGCTCTAACTGTAAGTGGAAAGCTACGATGGCTTGTTACTACTATGGGGAAGGTGCGGGCGAAACCTCTTGTTGATGCGAATGGCATTGTCTATATCGGGAGTTGGGATGGTAGGCTCTATGCTATCCTGCCCGACGGTACAGTGAAGTGGACTGTTGACACGGAGTGGCCTATTGCTGTTTCTGCAGTAGTAGATACTGATGGCACAGTTTATGCCGGTAACTGGGATGGCAAAGTATATGCAGTCGGGAGCGATGGATCGGTCAAGTCCGAAATGAAAGTCGGACAAGGCGCGATAACTGGTCTTGCACTGGGAGCCGACGGCACGATTTATGTAGGCAGCTGGGACGGCAGCGTTCACGCGATTTCTAATCGAGGTTTTGAGCTGTGGAGATTCACTGCGCGGGACGCAGTTTGCTCGCCGACCGTTAGTGCGCACGGCACGATTTACTTCGGTTCGCGAGATGGCAACCTTTATGCGGTGAATGAGAAGGGGACTCTTCGTTGGAGCTTTCGAACGGATGGCCCTGTCCTTTCCCCGCCAGCTATAGGTTCAGATGGCACTATCTACTTCGGCAGCGTTGATGGAAAGGTCTACGCAGTGAGATAGGCATATGACGAGAAATCTTTATGCGAACAACATCAAAACGAGCTATACTTACGACACCACGGGGCGGGTGTCCCAGATGAAGTTTGAGGACGTGACCAATCCGCTAAATCCGGTATTGCTCGACCAGTACGACTACACCTACACGGGCCTCAACCAGCAGTACGTGCGCACGGAGACCGTGGGCGCAGCTTTGATACAATCGCAGCGTGGATGCGAAGGGAATCTTATACCTTATCGGGACGCCTATCGGCAACCTCGCCGACGTGACGCTGCGCGCGCTGGAGACGCTAAGGGCGTGCGACGTCATCTACTGCGAGGACACGCGGGTGTCGCGCCGTTTGCTTTCCCACCACGGCATCAGCAAGCCCACGTCCTCATTCCACGAGTACAGCGACGCAAGGGTCGTCGAGCGCATCCGGCGCGACCTCGAAGCGGGGAAGAAGGTGGGGTATGTCACCGATGCGGGAATGCCCGGCGTGTCCGACCCGGGGCCGCAGCTCGTCGCGATGTGTATGGCGGAGGGCTTAGAAGTTGACGTGATACCCGGGCCGTCAGCGCTGGCTGCGGCTCTGGCGCACCTGCCGGTGCAGCCGCAGCGGTTCACTTTCATGGCGTTTCCCGGCAAGAAGCGCGCGCAGCTTCGCAAGTTCGCAAAGGAGATTGCGGGAATGGGTCATCCGGCGGTGGTATTCGTCGGGCCGCACGACCTGGCGAAGCTCACCGACGCAGCAATCGAAACGCTGCCGGCGGAAACGCGCGTGCTGTTTTGCCGCGAGATGACGAAGCTCTTTCAGGAGGTCAGGTTCATCGGGCTGGGCGAGCTGAAGGAGCGTGCTGCCAAAGAGGTGCGGGGCGAAATTACGCTGATTTTTGTGCCGCCGGAAGCTGAACCGCACACGGCAGGCGACGCCGAGCCGCATGTGGGCCTTTCTAACGCGGCGGACAGCCTGGCGAAACTGGGGCTATCGGGGCGCGACCGTATCAGGACGCTGAATTCGCTGTTTCCGGGGCAAAAGGATGCGGTGCGGCGCGCTGTGTATAATACTGGGGCCGAACCGCCAGGCGGCGAAGGTGATTAGGAAATGGTGAAAGTGGTCGGCAAACGGGTGAAAAGGCGCAGCCCGCGCCTGATACACGCCGCTCCAGAATCCGCTGGGCCCCGTGCTCCCGGACGGACGTCATCCCGGGAGCTCGCCATCATCATAGTGCTGGGGCTTGCCGTCATTGTGGCGTTTTCGGCGGCTTTTGTGCGCGTGCAAACGGACCGCGGCATCCGGCTGTGGATGCTCAACCACGGCCCGGACCAGCTCGTCGTGGTGAACCCCGACACGGGAGAGGTGGAAAAGGAGCTGCTCGTGGCCGACGGGCTGCAGCAGGTCGTCTTCAACCGCAGAAAAGACACCGCTTTCGTCGCCAATGTGGTGGATGTCAGCAACCGGGTCACGCTCATTGACACGCGAAGCTACCTGAAGTCCGAGCAGATAACCGTGGACGGGGTGCCGCAGGGACTGGCCGTGTTCCCCGACAACGAGCACCTGGCGGTCATCACGGGAAGCAAGACGGACTTCATGGCCGGCGGGTTCGACGTGCTCGACCTGACGCAGCAGTCGGCCGCCGACCCCCAGCGCAAGCGTGCGGTCTACCGCGAGCGCAACCTGTCGCTCACATCGTTCATCGCCGTGGACGAAGCGGGCGAGAACGTCTACTGCCTTGACGCAAAGGCCAGCCACGTATTCATCTTCAGCATGAAAGAACGCAAGCTCGTCCGTACAGTTGACATCGGAGCTGCTCCAATGGGGCTGCTCTACCCCGAATGGGGCGATTACTTCTTCGTCTCGTCAATTAAAGACAAGGCTATCGCCGTCCTGAAGAAGGCGCGGGACCCGCAGGATGTGGAGATCGTGGGGAAGGTCGAATACGGGCGCTTCAGGCATATGGCGCTTAGCAGTGACGGCAGGTTGCTTTACGCACCGATCTACGAGCAGAAGGAAGTAGCGGTAATAGACGTTAACAAGCTTGAAGTCGTCAAGACGTTCAAGATGGACGAAGGATGCAGCCTTATCGCAGCCAGCCCTGTGGGCGACGATATATACGCCGTAGGCTTCGACAGCGGCAAGGTCTACGTGATTGATGCCGACAGCGGCGTACTGAAACATACTATAACAACGCACGGCGAGTTCCGCGACATCAAGGTCATACTGGAGTCGGACAAGCCGCCGCTAAAGGCAGGATCTGCAAGGTAGGCCGGGGAGAGGCTCGTGGACCCATTGTGTCAAATAGCATTGCTGACCGTCAGTCCAACCGCAAAGACAGTCGCTCTGGTTCTGCTCGTGGCTTTCTTTATAGTCGCCATCGCCGTCGTGCCCCTGGAGTTTGGCTTCTACCGGTCGCTGCAAGACCAGCCGTTCGGTACCGCAGTGGCGCTAGAAATCATCATCTCGGTGGATATCGTGCTTATGCTCGCCGGCGTCGTTCTGGACTGGTACATGACACCCCGGGGAATGATTCTGCTGCTTTCCCTGATGGTCATCTTGCTCGTGCTTACCATATGGTTCGTCTACTGGCGGTTCAGGCTAATAACGGCGCTTTATTCGCGCGCCAGCCTCAGGTCGCAGGAAGAGCTGCGCCGTCTGCTCAACGACATTGCGGAAGCCAGGAAGCAGGCGGGGCAAGCCCCGGGCGACGGCGGTGAAGACGGCGGCGCCACGGAAGAGCCGGCCAAAAAGCAGGACGATGACTGAAGCCCTGATAATCCTACAGTTGCGCAGCGAAGCCTTCTCGCGGGGTATGACCATCATCGCCGTTTCGCTGTTCTTCATCCTCCTTATGACCGTTGTGGCCTTCTATATCGTGCGATCGGTCAGCCGGGGACTGAGAGAAAACAAGCCGGAGTTTGGCCGGGACGCTGTAATGCGCAAGCGCGCCGAGCTGCTGGCGATGGCGAAGAAGAAACAGGTGGACCGCAAGCGCACCGAGGAGATGGCGGCGAAGGTCACTGCGGGAACGGGCGAGGATGTTCAGGAATCCCCGCCCGACCAGGCGCGCAAGGGAGCGCAGGAAGCGGCACGCGACAAGCTACAGCAGTCCGCTGCGGAAGCCCTGGGGACAAGCTGCCCGCACTGCCATATCGCAATGGCCGCAGACGAATCTCTTGTAGTCTGCCCGGCCTGCATGACGGTTCAGCACCGGGTGTGCTTCGACCTTTCAGGCTGCGTCAACGGCTGCGCGGTTGATTATGTCTATGAGTATCCGTCAGGGACGTTCAGGGATTTGGGGGGCGGCTAGTTCCCGCCGCCGGGCGCGCTCGTCAGTTGCGCGCCTTTGAACGTGATTATCAGCGGCACGACGCCGTCAGGCACGAGGTTCTCGTTGAATGTGCCCCCGCCAACGTCCACAATCTCCAGCTCCCCGTCGTTAATAGGCAGGGCTGGGCCGAAGTCCAGCGAAGCAACCGGCGCGGAGCCTGAGGACGTGACTCTGGGACCGTAGGTGTTGATCACGTCCAGCGTGAACCGCCGCAGGTCAATCAAGTCCCGGCGCCCAACATACGCGATAACCAGCGGCGGCAGCGCGCGCGGGAATGTGACAACCGTCCGGCCGGAACTCCCCTGCGCCGACGGGTGCATTGAGACTCCGTCCAGCAGGCCTGTTTCCACCGCCAGCCGGTTCACAAGGCGCTCGGCCACCTCGCCGTTTTCGTAATTCGCCAGCAGTTTCACCACGAAGTCTTCAGCCCTCAGGTTGGGAAGCGCGAGCGCGTAGACGGGCTGATCTTCACTCACGCCCAATTCCCGCCCGAGGCCGGGCAGGTATACTGATTGGACTGCCTCCGGACCTTCCGGGTACCGGGCGATGAAGCCCTTCTCCGTAACCATATACTCCCGGTACGAATTCACGGCGAACAGAAGCCCGACGAAAATGACAGCGAAAAGAGCCAGCGTGGCAGTGATGCGCGGGTAGTTCAGCCGGTAGTGGGAACGCAGGTCGCCGTTGCGCACCCGTGTCATCAGCTCGCGCCGGAAACGGTCGCTGACGCCGCTGATAGTCGGGAAACACTGCATATACAGCTTAATGCGGCGCTGCTTCAGGTATTCGCGCTCGCAGGCAGCGCACTTTTGGCGGTGCTCGCTGAACTGTGCCAGGCGGGCACCCTCAAGGGCGCCGTCAAGCTCTTCCCAGATCAGCCGCCTGAATTCTTTGCAGTCCATCACAGAGTCACCTGGCGCCGCACCATTTCGCGGGCACGGTTCAGCCTGCTCTTTACAGTACCCATACTCACACCAAGTATGGCTGAAATTTCATCGTACGACAGCTCGTTCACCTCGCGCATAATTAAAACGTCACGGTACATCGGCGGAAGCTGGCGCACCACGTTCATTATCTCCTCGACGACCCTCCTGTACTCATCGGAGCGTGCCGGGTCCTTCGCGTCGTCGGACAGGCGCGCGATCAAGTCGAAGGACCTGCCCGAATCGTCTGTGCGCTCCGGAAGCTCGAGGAAAAACCGCCCTAGAAGCGACCGTCGCCGCTGATGCGTGCGGATATAGTTGAGCGCAACCTTATAAAGCCAGGTCTCAAAGCTCGCCTGTCCCCGGTAGTGCCCGATGAACTTGAACACCCGCAGGAAGACCTCCTGGGCGATGTCCTCGATTTCGTCCGTGCTGCCAAGGTGCTGGTAAACAACGGTGAACACAAACCGCTGATACCTGGCGACCAGTTCGTCGAAAGCCTCCAGCGTGCCCGACTGGCACCGCGCGATGAGCTCGTCCACCTCCGGGGTGTTGTACGAGCCGGCTTTCTGAGCCGCCGTCACTTCCATGCCACATCCTTAGACCGCACGAACTGCGGAAGGTTCCTGATTCTAACAGATATGGCGCGGGAAGGGGCACGAAAGGTGGTTTGCGGGCTGAGCGCGTTATGTTATGTCACTGCGCGTCGCCGATCCAGAAAAGGCGCTCTTCCCACGGGTCGCCGTCAGCGTCACGCCCGCTGACAACTAGGTTTCCCTCATTGTCCATGCAGAGCACCACGCCCACTTCAAGCTCGTCCAGCGCGGAGAACTCCCATTTGGTCGTGCCGTTCGGGTTGATGGCGAGAACCGAGTTGCGGGGTTCCATCTGCTCTGCCTGGCTCACGGAATCTGTGTAGTACCAAGTCTCGCTATAGCCGGAGCCGATGTAAACGGTTCCGGCGGCATCTACAATGGGCGCGCCCTCGAAGTGCTCGTCCCGCCGCCACAGCAGCTCACCTTCAGAGGTTAGCGCGATTAGCGCTGTGGCGTAGGTTTCCATCTCTTCCATCAGAGTTAGATAGATGTTGCCTTCCGGGCCGATTGCGGGCGGCCATTCCTCGCCCCAGGGCGTCGGACCTGTCGGGTACTCGATATCCTGCCCGTCGGGATAGTAGCTCCACAGCACTTCTCCCTGCGGCGAGAACGCGTAGATGCCGACGATATCTGCGACGTAGATAGTCCCGTTGTCAGCGATCACCGGAACGGAGGGCGCGTATCCCCAACCGAAGGGCGGCTCGAAGGGCATCGCAGTCTCCCAGAGCACGTCACCGGTGGCTAGGTTGAGCTTCATCACTGTGGGGTATTCCGTCTCGAACGTTACGCCGAACCACGCGGTGAGCACCAGTGCGCCGTCAGGCGCGATTGCTTGGGGAACCATGAACTCGTTTCGCACCTCAGGGAGCTGCCATCGGAGTTCGCCGTCTGCAGTGACTGCTATCAGCGCGAAACCGTCGTCTTCGCTGATAAATCCATTAAAGAATACGCTGCCATCCGGCGAGATTGTTGGCCCATTAGACCAATCCACGTCGAATCTCCATAGCAGCTCGCCCTCGTGCGTGTAGCGGCGAATGTCCCCTCTTTTATCCGTCCAACCCCAGGGAACACTGACACAGACGCTACCGTCCGCGCAAACAGTGGGTGAATACGGAATCCCCTCCTCTTCGGGATTCAGCGCCCACAGGACTTCACCGTCGCGCACGGCAGCCAGACTGCTCTCGTAATCAAAGCCAAGAGAACATATGTACGCCGTGTTCTCGCTGTTGAAAACCGGTTCGCCTGTTCCCGGGATGCTGTAGAGTATCTGCGGATTCTGCGGGCCGACGACGCCGCTGCGGCCTGTGCGCTGCGTGTCATGGCGGTAGGTGTACCAGTCGCCCTGAGTGACCGTTGGCTGTGGCGGTGGTGGCGGCGGTGGAATCGGCACAGGATCCGGCGGGCCTCCCCCGCCACAGGCAAATAGCGCCGCTGCAAATGCGATTGCGATAAACGCCAAACTGGACCTTGATCGCATAATTACCCCCTCTTTCTGAGTGGTCTTCCCTCAATGTGATTTTACCCATTCAAGGAAAAACTGAATAGATACCTGGTGGCGGAGCCAGGAGCGCGCCGTCAAGTTGTTACCTCAGCCTTACTGAGCCTGCTTCCGTGCGGCTTCTGTGCCCCATTCGCCGGGCGGGGGCATGGTGCGGCGGCGGGCGCGGAATGCAATCGAGGATGTCGGACACACGTCAATGCAGCTTGAGCAGGCGAAGCAGTCGGGGATAACGCGGTTGCGCTTGAGTATGGCTTCCATCACCGTAGAAGGGCAGGTCTTGGCGCAGGTTTCACAGCGGACACAGGTTTCGTAATTCACGACTATCTTGAAGATGCTCAGCTTCTCGAAGACCCATCCCGCGAGCCCAAAGGGGCAGAAGAAATGGCACCAGGGACGCCAGACAAAAATGCTCGCAACGAGAAGCACTCCGACGGAGATGCCGCCCGCAACACCAAGGTGCATGGGATTATAGATTTTAAACGGGTCAACCAGCTCGATGATGTCGTACGCCCAGAGGAACGCGGCCGCCGTCAGCGCGGCGAGAGTAAGGATGCGCACGGTGTTGGTAAGCACAAACGGCGGCTTGAACTGCGGGAAGACGCTGTTGCGGTCGTTTGGCTTCCGCGCCAGCCGGTGAATGAAGTCCTGCAGCACGCCAAACTGGCAGCCCCAGGCGCAGATGTACTTGTTGGCGATTATTACAAGCAGCAGGAATACGCCGAGCGCGATCATTCGCGGCGGGAAGACGGCGTTGTGGCTGCCGTAAAGCACAATCGCGTCCTTGACCGTGCCCATCGGGCTGGGATCGGAGCCGAGCGCAACTCCGAAGAAAATCACCGCCGCCGCGAGCAGCCACTTGCGCGCCTTTGGTGCCACACGCCCGCGAAGCATCAGCACGAACGGGATGACGAGAAAGGCTACCCACAGCGCGAACTTGAGGATTATCTTGCGCCAGTCCTTCGTGCTTTCTTCGCTTGCGATGGCCGCAGCCTGGATTATCCGCGTCCTAGCTTCGTCAACGCTAATGCCGAGTTCGGCAAGCGTCAGCTTCTGCCCCTGCCCCGGCTGCAATTCAAAGGCGCGCTTGAGCAGCTCAGCGGGCAGGCTGTTGGCCTTGGCAAGCTGCGCCATCGTCATTTCCTGCGTGATGGAGAGCTGCGCGGGCACCTCTGCCTTCTCCGGCTTCCCGCCCCACAGGCGCACCGAAATGAGCGAAAGCGGGACTATGAGCGCGATGAGGGTGATTATGGCGAACAGAGACCTGAAGCGCTGGGGGTTCACGGGCTGATTATAGCCTGTTTGGCGCTGATGCCCTCTGATGAAAGCAGATCGCGATTCACCCGTAACGTGTATGACTTAGATGAAAACATAAACCCTAGCAATTCACGCCGCATCTTGGCGATATGCGCCGGTGCGTCTACAATTAGAGGGTGGGGATGAACCGTGAGCAGGCCAAAAAGCGTATCGCCGAGCTGCGGAGCGAAATCGAGCGCCACAACTTCCTTTACTACACGCTGGATGCGCCGGAGATAAGCGACGCCGAATACGACCGGCTCTACCGTGAGCTTACCGAGCTTGAGCGCGAGTTCCCGGAACTCGTCACGCCGGACTCGCCCACGCAGAAGGTGGGCGGGCCGATTGCGCGGGAACTTGCCGCCGTGCGCCACGAGTTCCCGATGTACAGCCTGGACAACGCGTTTTCGTTAGGCGAGCTTCGCGAGTTTGACGCGCGGGTGCACCGGTTCCTGAAGCTCGACGCGGCTGAGCCGCTTGAGTACCACGTGGAGCCGAAGCTCGACGGCCTGGCGGTCTCGCTGAAATACGAGGACGGCGTGTTTGCGCTGGGGGCGACACGCGGCGACGGAATGGAAGGCGAGGACGTGACAGCGAACCTGCGCACGGTTAAGCCGCTGCCGCTGCGGCTGACGCAGGACGTCTCGCTTACCGTGCGAGGCGAAGTATTTTTCACCGAGCGCGATTTCGCGCTGGTGAACGAGCAGCGAAAGGAGGCGGGCGAGCCGCTGTTTTCCAACGCGCGCAACGCCGCTGCGGGCAGCCTGCGCCAGCTTGACACCACGGTTACCGCATCGCGCCCTTTGCGCATCTATCTTTATACACTGGAAGAGCCGGAGCGCCACGGCGTTAAAACGCAGGCGGGCGCGATGGAAAGGCTGAGAGAGCTGCACCTGCCGACCGCGCCGCTGAGCGCGCTCTGCCGGGGCGTAGAAATGGTCGTGTCATACCTCGAAAGCGATTTCGCCGCGGCGCGCGAGGAGCTTGCGTTTGCCACCGACGGCGCGGTGGTGAAGCTAAACGAGTTCGCGCTGTGGGAAAAGCTCGGCTTCACCGCGAAGTCGCCGCGCTTCGCTATAGCTTACAAATACGCCTCTGCCGAAGCCGTTACCGAGCTGGAGGGCGTAACGTTTCAGCTTTCGCGCACCGGCACGCTCACGCCGGTCGCGGAGCTAAAGCCGGTTGAGATTGGCGGCGTTACGGTGAAGCGGGCGACGCTGCACAACTTGGATGAAATCGAGCGACTCGGGGTGGCAATCGGCGACCGCGTGCGCGTCATTCGCGCGGGCGAGGTGATACCCAAAGTCGAGGGTGTCGCGGAGCGCGGTGAAAATAGGCGGGAGATTCTGACAGAACTTCCCACGCACTGCGAGTATTGCGGCTCCAGGCTTACGCGCCGGGACGATCCGCCAAACCTGGCGTGTCCCAACCGCGAGTGCCCCGAGGTCATCGCGCAGCAGGTGGCGTTCTTCGCCGCGCGGGGCGCGATGCGCATTGAAGGCCTGGGAGAGAAGATTGCGCGGCGGCTGGTGCAGGAAGGCCTGCTCAAAGACGTTGCGGACATATACACGTTGCGCGAACATGAGCAGGAACTTGTCGCGCTGGAGGGGTTAGCCGAGATCTCGGTGCAGAACCTGTTTGCCGAAATTGAGGCCAGCAAACGCAGGCCATTTGCGCGCGTGCTGTTCGCGCTGGGAATTCCGCAGGTGGGGGCGCAGACGGCGCGGATGCTCACGGAGCACTTCGCGGGCATTGACGAGATGATCGCCGCAAAGCCTGATGACTTCGCGCAGGTCTACGGCATCGGCGAGATTGTTGCGCGCGAGATACACGACTTCCTGCACGACGAGCGCAACCGTGCGCGCATCGAACGCCTGCGGGAGGCAGGATTGCAGTTCGCGGCGGGCACAGAGGCGCAAACGGGCGGCTTCTTCAGCGGCAAGAAAGTCTGCGTCACCGGGCGCATCGAGCCGTTCACGCGCGACGAATGGAAGGAGATTATCGAGGCGTCAGGCGGCTACTTCGTTACGGCGGTGAGCAAGAGCACCGACCTGCTGCTGGCGGGCGAGGAGCCGGGAAGCAAGCTGGCGAAGGCCGAGAAGCTGGGCGTGGAGGTAATGGACGCAAACGCTTTGCGCGAAGCGCTGAAAAGCGACGTCCCCCCTGAAAGCGAAGAACTCGCCGCGCGCTGGCGGGAATTTGTCGGTGAGGATTAGCCTTCGCGCAATCGGCGGTGTTTGCCGAAGGCGTCGCCTTCTTCCCCTGCGTCCTCAACAGATTCTTCTGGAAGTTCTTCGGCGCAATCCTCGCTACAGTCCTCGCACGGGTTAACCGACTGAGGCTCGGACGACTGCGCAACGGAATCCGTGGGCGTTACTAGGTGCTTAACGGATTCAGCCATCTCGCGCTCGTGCTTCTCGCCGCCGCCCGGCACCAGCGTGGGCTGCACGAAGAACGGCGCGGCCAGCGCCGCCAGCGCGAGGATTAGCAGCCCGATTAGTGCAGGAACCCACGCGCGCTTGAAGTAGTGCGGCGTGGTAACGCGCATCCACGACCAGTGCAGCCACAGGTGCAGCGCAACGCCAATAAGCAGCGCGACCGCCACCCAGAAGTGCAGGACGCCCCAGTCGTGGCGGTCCATTCCCAGCAACACGAGTACCCCGCCCGTTCCCGGCGGCATGGTGAACTTAATCAAGAATCCACTGAAGAGCAGAAAACCCATCAGCAGGTAGATAATCACGTTAATCCAGAAGTTGAGCATGTGTTTCATCGCTGATGTTTCGTTACCCTAACGAAACGCGAACAAGTCTATCCAGCTAGTATCTCATTACCCGGTAAATCAGTGGCGGCGGAGCTTGACGAAGTCCTTTAGCTCGTTTAGCACTGTGAGAACCGTCTGGTGGCGGATCTGAGCGCGGTCGCCCTTAAAATAGTACATCTCGATCCGGTCGTTCTCCCCATCGAGGTAACATACGAAAACCGTGCCCACCGGCTTTTCCGGCGAGCCGCCGGACGGCCCGGCGATGCCGGTAATGGCGACGGCGATTTCGGCACCGGTGCTCTCCTTCACTCCAGTGGCCATCTGCCGGGCGACCTCCTCGTTGACCGCCCCCTGTTGAAGGAGGAGGTCTGGGTCAACGCCGAGTAGCGCAGTCTTGACGTCGTTGGCGTACGAAATAACGCCGCCCAGGTACATATCCGAGCTGCCGGGCAGGCTCGTAATCGCAGCCCCCAGCAGCCCGCCCGTGCAGGACTCCGCCGAAGCGAGAGTCTTGCCCATACTGAGAAACGCCGCGAACACCTCTTCTGCGGCGCGGTGAAGCTCATTATGCACTTCGCACATCGTTGTCCTCCAGCCGGTTTTGGCTGGATCCCATCATACTACGAATCTCCCGGATGTGCGCCCGAATAGGACAGACTCCTAACTCCAGCGGCGAGGGAGTCATTCTTCTGGTAGAATATAAATTAACACGCGGCGGTCGCATTACGGCCGTAGCAAAGATTCAAGGAGGAAATTCTCGTGAACATGAAACCAGCCAGAATTATTATAGTAATTCTTAGCGTCATATTTTTGCTGGCAGCGCTTTTTGCCTGCGGAGGCAAATCGCGTATAGGCAGCCTGCAGATTGCGCCCGATACTGCGACCCCGCAGCCTCCGGCGGAACTCAGCATTGACGACGTGCTGGCAGATATAGACGCCGCAAAACCGCCGCCGGGGGTGGACCCCGCCATCTACAACTCGCTCAAAGAGGCGCTGCGCGAGCAGCTTCTGAGCATCTACTCAGGCAAGATCGTTTGCACACCACCCACGGGGCCTGAAAACGAAATCACCGATTTCGCGTTTGAAAGCGCGGAAGAGGACAGCTTCAACTTCACGTGGTCTTATATCAACGTTGGCGATTACGACCAGGACGGCACCGTCGGCATAAGCGACATTACACCAATAGCGATGTTTTACGGGGAACCGGCAGACACTCCCGACGCGGAAGTGGTTGACGGCGACGGCGACGGCGCTATCGGCATCTCGGATATCACGCCCCTGGCGATTCACTACGGCAACAACGTTGACCATTATGTGATCCGGGGCACGGAAAGCGAAGGCGTTGAGCCGGACGAGGAGATAGGCACGGTTCCCTTTAGCGAGGGAACGGCAGGCAGCCGGCTACGCTTCAGCCGTATTTATTTTTGTGGCACAGCCCGCTTCTTCCGCATCTTTGCCGTGGACTCGACTGGAAACATCGGCGCCGGCAGCCGCATCGCCCGCGGTGGCCCTTCCGCTCAAGCTGACGCAGACGCTAACGGGCGGGACGTGCAGTTCTACGGAGTCGGCAGCACGCCGCTTGGCGGTAACGTGTTCTTCATGTGGGACTTCGAGTCCGACGGCATCTTTGACACCGCCGGCGGCGGTGGAGGCGGCGGCCCAGTCACTGTCCCCGATCCCGATACCAGCCCCGGCGAGCAAAGCCCGATGCACACATATCCTGTTGAAGGCACGTACGTGGCAACGCTGCGGGTATACGACGATGCGGGCAACTTCAGCACCGCCACAGTAACCGTCGCAGCCTACGATTCTGCACCGACCAGCTCGCCGGCGGAGGTTAACGCGCTGGCGATAGACCTTACCGGCGCAGCCCCCTATACGGTGCGATTCCTGTCGTTTGCCGAGGACCCGGACGGCGGCGATATCCTCCTTCGCCAGTGGGACTTCGGTGACGGCTCGCCTTCTGCAAGCGGGCAATCGGCGGAACACACATACGCCTATCCGGGAACCTACACCGTCCGGATGACGGTCGAGGACGACGAAACCCAGCTCTCAACGGCGCACCTGACACTGAAGGTTTGCCCGCCGGGCTACATACCAGATATGCCGCCTTCGGCGATGATGTATCCGGAGTACGATTACGGCGTTAATGTCGGCGTGGACTTTACCGGCAACGGCTCCGATATGGACGAGGGACCGGTAACGTTTAAATGGGACTTCGGCGACAACAGCGTGCCGGATACCACGCGCGACCCAAGCTACGTCTATCCGGGCGACGGGCTATTCTCGCCCGTGCTGCACGTATTTGACAACGAGGGACTCCACAGTATCGCCCGCTCCACGGTGTCGGTGGGCCTGCTCACGGACTCCGCGCCCACTGCTAACGTGATAGCCTACATCACCGAAGGCACTCAGAACATGCGCGTGCAGTTCTGGGGTGAAGGCGAAGACCCGGACGGCACGGCGGTCACCTACGAATGGGACTTTGACGGCGACGGCACTTACGGCGACTTCGGCATAACCAGCCAGGACCCGATAGTGGTCTACACGGCTACCGGAACGTACGTTGTCGGGATGCGGGTTACCGACGGTGCCGGCGACTACTCGTTTGCCTCGGTAACGCTGGTCGTGCACCCGTGCGCAACAGCCCCCGAAGCGCCCCCACCGCCACCGGGTGATGATCCGGTGGTGCCGACACCGAATCCGCCGATGGGCACGCCCATCAACGCGCGGTGCTACCCCTGCCCGCTGTCAATAGCACACGGGCCGGACGGTGGCACGCTCTGGCTTATATACACCGACAACGGCGGGATGGATCCGCTGGCAGCGGGCTATCCGTCGCTGTCCCAGATACAGCTTGCGGGACCGATACCGTTCGCGCCGTTCCTCTGGGGCCCCCTGGGCGAGATTGGCAACAGCGGAAACGGCAACGGCGGCGGGGATATCGTCGCGCCCGACCCGCTTGCCGGCCCGCCACCGGGCGATGCGAACCTGAAAGGAAACGAAACCTGGGAAGCGTACACCATTACCCGGCCCAAGGACGGGCCGCCGCGAGTCGAAAGGCTGGACATCAAGTTCCACCTGAAGCGGGCGGATGGCAGCGCCCTGGCCACCCAGACCTGTATCGTCTACGCGCATCACAGCGTGGGCCAGATTCAGGAGCCGGTGGAAGATGAGCTCGTTGACGGTTTCGTGGACCTGGTGATACAGGTCGACCCCACCGGCATCGAGAACATATTCAAATTCATCGATCTTGACCCTGGTGACCAGATAAACGTCTACCTGGAGGTGGATGGCGAAGTTGTAGGGCCGCTTGACCGTGATGCAGACACCAACATCTGGACAGGCACCTGGGACAGCGCGACGGTGGCAAACGGCGCACACACATTGCGCGGGCTGCTCTACGACGCGCGCGACCCGCAGCCAGGCGATCCTGACGACCCCGGCCCGTACTGGGAGACCGACCCGGTCAACGTCAACGTGGACAACCTGCCACCCATCCAGACGGAGATCGTCGAGCTGAACCTGGTGGGTGTCGCACCGATAACAGTCGGTGACACCGTTGGGCTGGAGGTGCAGTGCTACAACGGGACAATGGACCCTGTATACGACAGTTTCTTTGATGTATTCGTTGAGATATCGCCGGAGTTTTCCGATACGATGAGCCAGCTCCCTGGCAGCACCCACGAGCGCATCATCCAGCTGACTGACGCGGGCGGTGGGCTGTACACGGGCAGCCTGGATTCGGAAGTCGCTGGCGTGCTGGCATTAAGCGTAATCGTTGTAGATACGCGCCTTCCCGATAAGATAGCCAATCTGGGTGACGTGGAGTATCTGGAGTTCCTGCCAGGACCCGTCGGAGACATAGGGGTCTGCTGGGATCTTGTGGATTATCACGGGTACGGTCCGATTATCTTCTATGGCGCGGACGCTTACGCCAATGTGGTGCACAATCCTGACCCGGCGGAGTTCAACATTATCAGCGATAACCCGTCAATCATTCCTTCCGACCCCGAGTTGTTCTATGAATCTGATTCGATGTTGATTACACGGTTTAGCGCTACCGATTGGGGGCTGGCGCTGGTTGACATAGAGCATTTGCCGTCGGGTGCCGTCGTGGACGACATATCCGTGGGCTACCCGCCGTGGAAGATGCATTTCGAGCCTGACCCAACCAACCCATCCCTTCCACCCCCGGCGGACATGCCACCGGACCTCGCGGATGAGAAGAGAGGAATGCCTGCGGAGTCCTTCTTCGATGTCTTCTTCGATCTCCGCATACCGGATGGATTCCCCAATGGCTGGCAGAGCTTCGAACTGGAGCTTGTGTGGCCCACCGACGCGCCCATTACCTACGTATCCCACCAATCCGAGCTGGGTAACGTTACACTGGTTCCGTCCTTGCCGGAAGATGACGGAATGGGCTGGTGGCATCTCAACGTCGGTGGCGGGACAATCGACCTGACAGAGTGGTTCGGCGAGGAAACTGTCTTCTCTGTCAGGTTCGACACGCTTGCAGTCTCGGATCCCACCGAGTACTCCATCGGGCTAGTGCCCTTCAGCCTGACGATGCAGGACGGGGGCGGAATGTATATCTACCAGGATGCTATGGGCTTTGAAGGTTTCTACGACTTCTACTTCCAGATTAAGCCGACCAAGACGCTCAACATGCACGTATATCGGGTGGAAGGCGCCGCTACGGACGAGGAAATCCAGGAGGATGTGCAGGCCGCGGAGGACATGTTTAACCTGAACGCGCTGATGTGTACCCTCGGCTTCTATGTGGACTTCAACCTGACAATTACCACTATCCCGACCGCGGACTGGAATCAGATTGACGAGGACGGTGACGGGCTCGACCGCTACGACGCCAACGGAGATGGCGATTACGCAGACGACGGCGACAACAACGACCTCTTCAACGCGATGCTTCACGATTACTATGATGTGAGCCCGAATACCGAAAACGTTTATTACGTTCCCGGCATACGCGGCGGCGCGCTGGGCACCACCTACTGGCCCAACTCGCAAGTCGCGGTTGACAACAGCGCTGATCCGGACAACCTGACGCTCGCGCACGAGAAGGTCCACGAGATGGACCTGAGGAAGGACGGCGACTTCGATGTGAAGGATGGGGCGGATATGAACGGCACCAAAGACGGCATCCAGCGTGACGCTACTGCTGAAGGCCAGGGGGCGTATGAACCCGGTAACATCATGAATTATGATGATACCGGCCCGTTGTTAAGCGGCACCCAGGCCGCCGAACTCGATCCGTAGCAGTTCTTGAGCGCAACGGCAGGGCCCGGCCCCACAAGGGTGCTGGGCCCTGTGCTATAATCCAAATTCGAGCTCGCCTATGGCTGATCAACCGGAAGAGCACACCGCAGCTCAAGAGCCGATACCGGATCGGCTGCCAGTGCTGGCGCTGAAAAATGTCGTCGTTTTCCCTAACCTGGTGCTGCCGATTCACGTCTCGCGCGAAAAGTCGGTGGCAGCAATTGACGAGGTTTTTGAAGGGCGCAAACTCATCGGGCTGCTGACGCAGCGCGACGAGACAGTCGAAGAACCCGCAGCCAAGGACCTCTACCGGGTAGGCACAATCGGGCTGATTCTGCGCAAGCTCGTGCTGCCCGAGGGCGGTGCGCGCATCCTCGTTCAGGGCATGTCGCGTTTCGCCGTGAAAAAGTACATAAGGAGCGACCCTTACTTTGAGGTTGAAATCGAAACCATCGAGGAGAGCAAGCCCGAGAGCCTGAAGGTGCAGGCACTGATGCGGTCTGCCCTGGAGCGGTTCAAGGAGTTCGTTAATCTCTCGCGCTCCCTGCCGACCGAGATACTTGTCGCCGCCAATAATATCCGGGAACCGGCGATGCTCGCAGATTTCCTGGCGACGCACATCAACGTAAAGCTTGATGAAAAGCAGAACATACTCGAAACTTTCAGCTCTGAGGAGCGCCTAAAGCTGGTAAACGGCTTTTTGTCCCGAGAGGTTCAATTGCTCAATATGAGCAACGAAATCCAGTCGCAGGTGCAGGAGGAGGTCGGAAAGAGCCAGCGCGAGTTCTTCCTGCGGGAGCAGCTAAAGGCGATACAGCGAGAGCTGGGTGAACTCGACAGCAAGGAAGTTGAACGCGGCAAGTACGAGGAGCGCATCAAAGCCGCGGAGATGCCGGAAGACGTGGAGAAGAAAGCCTTCGAGGAGCTGGAGCGGTTGCAGCGCCTGCATCCCGAATCGGCGGAAGGCGGCGTCATTCGCACCTACCTTGATACCCTGTGCGACCTCCCCTGGAACACAACCACCCAGGACGAGAAGGATATCGGCAAGGCTCACCGCATTCTGGACAGTGACCATTATGGCCTGGAGGAAATCAAGGAGCGCCTTCTTGAGTTCCTCGGCGTGCTGAAGATGACCCAGACGCTGAAGGGGCCGATTCTTTGCTTCGTCGGGCCGCCGGGCACGGGTAAGACCAGTTTGGGCAAGAGCATCGCGCGCGCGCTGGGCCGAAAGTTCATGCGGATGAGCCTGGGCGGAATACGGGACGAGGCAGAAATCCGGGGGCATCGGCGCACATACGTGGGCGCGCTCCCGGGCCGTATTATCCAAGGTATCCGCTCCGCCGGAACGAGAAACCCGGTCTTTATGCTCGATGAAATCGATAAGGTGGGCATGGACTTTCGGGGCGACCCCAGTTCCGCGCTGCTCGAAGCGCTTGACCCGGAGCAGAATAACGCCTTCTCCGACCACTACCTGGAGGTCCCGTTTGACCTTTCGCAGGTGCTATTCATCACGACCGCCAACTTGCTTGACACCATTCCGCCGGCCCTGCGCGACCGTATGGAGGTCATCCGCCTTAGCGGTTACACGGAACTGGAAAAAATCGAGATCGCTCGACGGTTTTTATTGCCCAAAGAGCTTACGAACCACGGGCTCACCAAAAAGCAGCTTGGCATCACCAAACCCATACTCCGCTCAATAATCCTCGACTACACGCGGGAAGCCGGCGTGCGCAACCTTGAACGCGAGCTCGCCAAGGTATGCCGCAAGCTTGCGCTGAAAATCGCGTCCGGAAAGAAGAAAACCGAGAAGCTGGACTCGCCTGCCAAGCTCGAAAGCTACCTCGGCGTGCGCAAGTTCGACCTCTCCGAAGAACGGATAAAGGACCAGGTTGGCGTTGCCACCGGTGTGGTCTGGACGAGCGTGGGCGGGGACATCCAGGTCATTGAGACTGCCAAGATGCCGGGCAAGGGCGGGCTGATACTCACGGGTTACCTGGGCGATGTGATGAAGGAAAGCTGCCAGGCAGCGATGACCTACCTGCGCAGCAACGCCGGTGAGCTTGGGGTCGGGGTGGACGACCTTACCAAGGTGGACGTCCACATCCACTTCCCGGCGGGCGCCATCCCCAAGGACGGGCCCTCGGCGGGCATCACGGTGGCGGCGGCTCTGATTTCGCTATTCGCGGGCGTAAAGACGAAATCGAATCTCGCGATGACCGGCGAGATTACGCTTAAGGGCCGTGTGCTTCCCGTTGGCGGCCTCAAGGAGAAGCTTCTGGGCGCAAAGCGCGCGGGTATACGCAACGTAATCGTCCCGGCGCGCAACCGCAAGGACATCAAGGAAGTTCCTGAGGAAATCACGCGCGGGATGAAGTTCGAGTTCGTCAAGCACTTAGACGACGTGCTGGGTCTCGCGTTCGTAACCGACCCGCGCAAAGGGGCCGCTAAGAAGCCGCAAGTAGCCCGCAAAACCAGGGCATCGAAACCCGTAGCGAAAAAGCCCGCTTCAAAGAA
>JAGGTK010000054.1 GCA_021163765.1 bacterium | reverse complement strand
GAAACCCGCTGCTAAGAAACGCAAGGGAAAACGCGCGAAGCCCAGCCGAGCCAAAGCGAAGGCCAAGCCGCGAGCCGCCAAAGGCTCTCGCCGTTAGTCTGTTTTAATTCCCATCTCCCCTGAATCGTGAAGCGAAGCCCGTCCGCAGGCGTGCAAAGCCCCGCCTCTGCTGTGCTAGAATGCGCCGCGGAGGGCAAGGTTCTATGGCTAACGCTATCCTCATCGCACTGGGTGTTCTCGTTGGAGTTCTGGCGGGCATTGTCGGCCTCGGTGGAGGTTTTGTTGTCGTGCCGCTTCTGCGCTATTTTTACGGCTTTCCGCAGGCCATGGCCCAGGGCACTAGCCTGGCGATGCTTTTGCCGCCCATCGGCATACTGGCGGCATGGCAGTACTGGAAGGTGGGCCAGATGGATATCCGGGTGGCGATGCTGCTGGCGCTCGGCTTCATCGTTGGCGGATATCTGGGGGGCGCGGTAGCCGTTAAGCTCCCGGCGCTGACGCTCCAGCGTGTCTTTGGCGCGTTTTTCCTGCTGGTTTCGCTCCGGATGCTTATCGGGAAATAGCCCGGTTATTGTTGCGCTTGCGGCCATTTGATGTATAATTATTGTAGTTTCGGGGATATAGCTCAGTGGTAGAGCGTTCGGTTCGCATCCGAAAGGCCGGGGGTTCGAATCCCCCTATCTCCATAGATGGAGACGGCGACGCAGCCCGCCGGTGGAGGGATGTGGTTCGTTGTCGGAAGTTTGACGGTGGCATAAACAGGCCGCCGCGAGGTCGCTTATGGAATTGGGTCGAAAAGGAACAACAGAAGGTCGGCTGCACGTTACGCCCATAGTCTCGAAGGACGCCGCCAAGGACCTGGAGCTGCGGATGGCACGCTTCTCGATCACCGTGAGAAGATTGTGCAGTGACGTGGAGATCGATTCGGGCGTGGGACAGGTTATTAGAGAGCACCTGCTGCACTACAGTACTGCTGCCAAGGACAACATGCGGCTGGCGTTCGCGTCCAAGAGCAAGGCCAAGAGGCGACAGCTCCTGGACGAGGCCAGACAGCAAGTCTATATGGTTCTACACTGGCTCGGACAGTTTGACACTTCGGGCGACCTGATATCTAACACCGCCAAATCCTGCCAGGTGTCGGGAACCGGTATTGCGATGGATCTCGCTGCGATGCTTGGAGACGCTGGGGGGCGAGCAATCGGGGCCCAAGCGGAAAACGAGCCGGAAGCGCTTCGAAACAGGCAATTGAGCGACATTTAGGCACATAGCCTGCTAAGGGGGATGCGCGCGATGGTCGTGGTGAGGGACGCTTCTTGCTGGCATTCGCATTGTAAACCTGAGCCGCATCCCGGTCCAGCAATTGTTGCCGGAATACTTTACTGAAACCGCGGTGTGGGGTATAATGCAGTTGCCTCAAGGAATTCTGCCCCGGCTAGGAATTGCACTGGAATCTTTGTCGGCGGTCGTGAAAACTTCCTAAAACCATATTCGGTTTGCCGATAGGCGAACAACAGAGGTGCACAAGCTATGGCTAAAACATATAGCCGAGAAGAACTTGAATCACTGACAGTATCGAAACTCAGAAAGCTGGCGAAGGACGCCGGCCTGAAGAACTACACGAAGATGCGCAAGGGCGAACTGGTCGAGCATTTGGCAGCCCCGGCGCAAGACCACCCGCGACGGGTCGTCGCGCAGTTCGAGTCACTGCCAGCCAACGTGGATCTTGAATCGGATGGCACTCGCGGCAGGACGCCGTCCGAGAATGGATATCCGCTCGGCCTGCGGGGCAACTCCAGCCGCCCTCCCGTCCGCCCGGACTCAAATCTTAACTCCCGCGTCGAGACAGCCCGGGGAGCAGGTGGTGCCGCTGCCCGCCGCCCGCTGAAAGAAGAAATGTTGCGCGCACGGAGTTCCCGTGCGCGGTCGCGCAGAACTGAGCCGGATAAGAAGGTGGAAATTGTCAGGGCGCCCGCCAAGGAGGCCACCGTTCCGGTAAAGGATGACTACGATGCCCGGCGCCGCGAGACGCGGCCCCCAAAGCGCCGCGACCGGAGCCAGGAACCGCGCGACGCGTCGTCAATCCAGAGCGACCTTGACCAGTCCTACTTCCAGAAGGGCGTGCTCGACATCGTGTCGGACAGTAACTACGGATTCATCCGGCAGCGGGCTTTCCATATGGGCACCGATGATATCTACATCTCCATGTCGCAGATCAAGAAGTTCAGCCTGCGCACGGGAGACGTGGTTAGCGGCTACGTTCGTCCTCCACGCGACGGAGAGCGCTATCCCAGCATGGTTAAAATCGAGGCGATCAACGACCGGCCGCCGGACGAGAGCAGAAACCGCATCGCGTTTGAAACCCTTACGCCCGTCTATCCCGACCAGCGCCTGTTCCTTGAAAGCGACCCCAAGGACGCCTCCACCCGCCTGATTGACCTCTTCGCGCCGGTGGGGCTGGGGACGCGCGGCATCATTGTCGCCAAGCCTAAAGCCGGCAAGACGATTATGCTCAAAAAGATCGCCAATTCAATCGCCCAGAATCATCCGGAAGTTGACCTTATCGCGGTACTGATTGATGAGCGACCGGAGGAGGTCACGGACTTCGAGCGTACGATCAAGGGGGAGGTCATTTCATCCACCTTTGACGAGAAGCCGGACCATCACATTCAGGTCGCGGAAATGGTAATTGAGTACGCCAAGCGCAAAGTTGAGATCGGCCGGAATGTGGTTATCCTGCTGGACTCGCTCACACGGATGGCGCGGGCGTATAACCTCACCTGCCCTCCGTCGGGTAAAACGCTGTCAGGAGGCCTGGATCCGAACTCGCTTTATAAGCCCAAGAACTTCCTCGGCGCCGCGCGCAACATGGAGGACGGTGGTTCGCTGACCATTCTGGCCACAGCTCTCATCGAAACAGGCTCGCGCCTTGACGATATCATCTTCGAGGAGTTTAAGGGCACGGCCAACATGGAACTGCACCTTTCGCGCGAGCTTGCCGACAAGCGCATCTTCCCGGCCATTGACATTATGCGAAGCGGCACGCGCCACGAGGAGCTGCTCTACAACCCGGACGAGCTTGATGTTATCTGGCGCCTGCGCAAAATGGTATCTGACATGGAAGAAGCCGAGCGGATGAACCGCTTGATTACCAAGCTGCTCCAGACCAAGGGGAATATCGAGCTGCTGTTCCAGATACGAAAAGCCACTGAATAGGCTTCGGCGTACCTGAGGATTCCGTCGTTAAGCCACCGCTGGCGGCTCTGCTGCTCGCGCATCTCCCACCAATGAGTTCGCGAATCGCGCCACCCGCAGCGCGTGCTGTATACTTCGCATATGCGGGAGATACCGGTAAAGACGCGGGAGCGCGAGGAAATGGTGGATATCACGCGCGAGGTGGCGTCCGCTGTTGCGGAAAGCGGCGTAAAAGAGGGCGTGTGCCACCTAAACTGCTTTCACACGACCGCCGCTATCACCGTCAACGAGAACGCGGACCCGGATGTGAAGGCGGACATGCTAATGGCGCTGCGCAGTATCGTCCAGGAAGGCTGGCCCTACGCACACGCGGAAGGGAACAGCCCGGCGCACGTGAAATCCTCGCTGGTCGGCGCATCGCTTGCGATTCCCATCTCAGGAGGGCGGCTCGCTTTAGGCACCTGGCAGGGGATAATTTTCTGCGAATTCGACGGGCCGCGCTTGCGGCGGGTCGCGGTTACGGTCGTTGCCGCGCAATGATGCAGCGATGAATGAGCAGCCAGCCAATCCGTACGTGCGGCTCAAGGAACTTCTTGAGCTTAAGCGTGCCGGCAGGCTCACGTTTGAACAGTCGCGCGAGCTGCTTTCACTGCACGAGAGGGCGTCCGCGGACCTGTCGCTGACGAGCGGAGCAGACGCAGCGGAGCAGGCTTCGCTCAAAGCGCTGGTTGCGGAGAGCTTCAACGAGGTCTACGGGTCGCTGCCGTTCTACAGGCGCCCGCCGCTGGAGTTCCTGCGCGTGTTCTACAACAAAACGCCCCGGGTGCTTTACAGGTACCGCCTGTACTTCTGGCTTATACTGCTGGTGACGCTGGCATCTATGGCAGGCGGCACCCTTGCCGTGATCGCCGGCGACGACTATACGCCTAAGCTGATATTCGGGACGGAGCTGGTGGAATCCTTCCAGAGTACCGTGGAAAGCGACGGGAGCTGGGCGCTGGCAGCGGACATCCCGGCACAAGCCAGGCCGGCGGCCGGCGCAGAGATTATGTTCCGGAATATATCGATTGCTCTGGTCTCTTTTATTGTTGGCATCCTGCTGGCATATTTGACGCTCACTATCATCTTCTACAACGGCTATTTGCTGGGCTATATCGCCGCGCTGTACGTCTACACCGGTGTGCTCGCGGGCAATATGGAACTCGGGTGGTACTTCATCGCAGGGGTCGCGCCGCACGGAGTGCTGGAGATACCGGCCATACTCCTGGCAGCTACTGCGGGGCTGGCAGTAGGTGCTTCATGGATGTTCCCCGGACGGCGCATGCGCAAGGCTGCACTAACCGAAACGGCGCGCGAGGTTTTCCTGCTGGTCGGCGCAGCAGCCCTGCTCCTGGTCGTCTCGGGGATTATAGAGGCATTCATCACACCGCTGGGCGGCGGTATCGTTGTGGACCGGATGTTCTCGACGCTCGATGAGCGGATGCAGATCTATATTGGCAAGATCGTGTTCAGCGTCTTGTTGCTCGCGGCGTTCGTCCAGTGGCTGGCCGGTGGCTGGGCCGAAGCGCGGCGGGACGACTTAGCTTCGCGGGAAAAGGGTTAGAATAGAGGTGCCGGAGGGGTGGCCGAGTGGACGAAGGCGGTGGTCTTGAAAACCACTGAGCAGCAATGCTCCGGGGGTTCGAATCCCTCCCCCTCCGTGATTAAACGGACTCGCGCCAACGCCTTTTGGCGGCAATCAACGGTGCGCGCTTCCCAGCAAAAGCACGAGAGATCACACTGCTCCAAATAGAGTTAGTCCGCTTCCAGCACTTCACGCACCTTGCGCACAAGAACCTCGGCGGTGAAGGGCTTGGGAAGGAAAGCCAATCCCGGCTCCAGAACGCCGTGGCGGACGATTGCCTCGTCCGCGTAACCGGATATGAATAGCACTCTCATATCAGGCCGCATTGAGGCAAGGCGTTTCACCAGCGCAGGCCCGTCAAGGTCGGGCAGGATGATATCGCACACCAGCAGGTGGATGGGCGCTTCATGTTTCTCGCTTATCTTCTGTGCTTCCTCGCTGCTGTGTGCTTCCAGTACACTGTAACCGCCGCTCCGGAGAATCTGGCACACAATGTCCCTCACGGCCTCGTCGTCTTCCACGACCATCACAGTCTCTGAGCCGTAGGTCGACTCGGCGGGAGCCACCTCCAGGCCTGAGACTTCGGCGGGCTCTTCCACCCTGGGGAGATATATAGTGAAAGCAGAGCCGCCACCAAGCTCAGTGAAGACATTCATGCTGCCCCCGCTCTGCTTCACGATGCCATAGACTGTGGAAAGCCCCATGCCAAGACCTTCTCCTTTCTTTTTTGTGGTGAAGAAAGGCTCGAAAATCCTGGACAGCGTCTCATCGTCCATTCCAACCCCGGTGTCCCTCACGGCAAGCATCACATAAGAACCTGGCTCCAATCCCGGATGCTCCTCGGCGTATTTCGCGTCCAGATTGACGTTCTTGGTCTCAATGCCGAGCCTGCCTCCCTCGGGCATTGCCTCGCGGGCGTTGATTGCGAGGTTCATTATCACCTGCTCCATTTGGGCCGGATCCGCCTTCACCCGCCCGGTGTCGGCCGCAACGTGCGTGACCAGCTCGATGTCTTCGCCGATTACACGCTTGAGCATTTCGCGCATACGGAGCACAAGATCGCTGAGTTCAAACACTCTGGGCTGCATCACCTGCTTGCGGCTGAACGTCTGGAGGTGGCCTGTGAGCAGTGCAGCTCTCTCTCCCGCGCTCTTTATTACCTCTATTTCCCTCCGCATTGGATCCTGCTCCTCCATCGCGGAAAGCAACAGGTCGCTGTATCCGATGATTGCGGTTACCAGATTGTTGAAGTCATGCGCGATGCCAGCCGCCAGCCGGCCAAGCGCGTCCATCTTCTGGGACTCCTGGAGTTGAACTTCCAGGTTCTTGCGCTCCGTTATGTCCTCCATGAAAGTGATATCCTCGTCAGAGCCGGAAATAAGTTCGGTGGTTATCACCACATCCCGACGCTGTCCGCTTTTTGTCACTATCGCGCTTTCGTATCGAGTTGGAATATCCTCGCCCTTACGCCGCCCCTCGTGGTATCTCAACACGTCGTCAGCCGCATCCGCAGCCATAACGTCTGTTACTCTCATTCCGCCGGTGAGTTCCTCTTCTGAGTAGCCGGTGAGTTCCTGGAACCTCCGGTTGGCCAGCAGAATGCTGCCGTCCCGCGCGGATTTCGCCATCGGAAGAGCTGATTGCTCAAAGAGTTCTCGGTATTTCCGCTCACTCTCTCTCAGCGCCTTTCCTGTTTCACGCTCCATCATCAAGGCTTCCCGCTGAGTTCGGGAAAGCGTACGCGCAAGCAGTAGAGTCGCCGAAGAAAGAGCAAACAGAACGAACGCAACCAGAGCGCCGATTATCCGGGCCTGCTCCGGCTGCTCAACGAAGACACGTATGTCCACGCGGGGTATTAGCAGCAGGGCAAAGACGGCAAAGCTGATAGCCCAGATGATCAGAATACCCCAGGTTAGAAATTTCACACGCAGATTAGGCTTCATAGTTCACCAGCTTCCGGATATGCACACGAGCGCTGAGCTGCTTGAAGTGTCGTGGCCCCCCAGGCATCACTCCGGCTCATCCAGCACCTCGCGCAGTTTGAGCAGCAGGCTGTCCGGCGTGAACGGCTTCTGCAGGTAGGCGGCTGATTCGGGGACGCTGCCGTTCTGGAATATCGCCGCATCAGCGTAACCGGACATATAGATCACACGGAGGTCGCTCCTCAAAGCCTTTAGGCGTTCAGCCAGTTCCTTTCCGTTCATCTCAGGCATAACGACATCCGTCAAGAGCAGATGTATCGTGCCGTCGTATTGCTCCGACACGATAAGGGCATCGGGGCCATGCCGGGCAGTCAGCACCTTGTAGCTCTTCTGTTCCAAGACCTGCTTTGCCAGCTCCCTGACAACCTCCTCATCCTCCACCAGCAGGATTGTCTCCGAGCCGTCCGGAATCTCGGATGCCATCTTTTTTACGGGAGCAGTGGCGCGCTCCCCCTTAATCACCGGCAAATATACCTTGAATGTTGCGCCCATTTCGGGCTCGCTGTATACCCAGACGTTGCCCTCGTTCTGCTTAGCGATACCATAGACGGTGGACAGTCCCAGACCGGTTCCCGCGCCCACTTCCTTTGTCGTAAAGAACGGCTCAAAAACGCGCTTCTGGGTTGCTTCGTCCATCCCGTGCCCGGTGTCGGTCACTGCCAGCATTACATACTCGCCGGGCTGCACGCCCAGATGAGCGCTTGCGTACTCGGCATCCAGCCCGACATTTGCAGTCTCAATAACCAGTTTGCCGCCATCGGGCATAGCGTCCCGGGCGTTCACAACGAGGTTCATTATCACCTGTTCAATCTGCCCGGGGTCGATTCGCACGTGATTGAGGTCTTTACCCAGCACGACAACCAGCTCGATGTCCTCGCCGATCACACGCCGCAGCATCTTCCCCATTTCGGTTACGACTTCGTTTATGTTCAGCACTCTTGGCTCGCGCATCTGCTTGCGGCTGAACGCGAGGAGCTGGCTGGTGAGCCTTCCAGCCTTCTCGGCAGCGTTGGAGATAGCTTCGACATGGCTCCTTGATCGCCCGTCTTTAAGATTATGCAGGAGCATCTCCGAGTACCCAAGCATCACCGTGAGCAAATTATTGAAGTCATGGGCGACTCCGCCGGCCAGGCGGCCTATCGCCTCCATCTTCTGGGCCTGCAGGAACTGTTCCTGAAGCTGCTTGTGTTCGGTGATGTCTTCTGACACTTTAACGAAGTGAGCTATTTCGCCTTCTCCGCCGATAATGGGCGAGATCGATGCCCTTTCCCAGTACAGCTCGCCGTCCTTTCTCTTATTAAGGAACTCCCCTCTCCACTCCCTGCCAGAGGTGATCGCATTCCAAAGTTCCACATAGAACTCCAGGGGTTGATTGCCGGACTTCAGAATACGCGGGTTCTTGCCAATCACTTCTTGCTCAGTGTAACCGGTTGTCTCTGTGAACTTGGGATTGACGTACTCGATATTTCCCTCTATATCCGTAACCAGTGCCATACTCGGGCTCTGGTCAACCACACTGGATAGTTTGCGAAGCTCTTCTTCGACGCGCTTGCGCTCTGTAATGTCGCGCGCTGAGCCGATGAGACCGACTGGCTCGCCATCATCATCCTTGAGAATTGTAGTCGTCATGTAGGTGGGGAACATGGAGCCGTCTTTTCTGATATGCCCGACCTCACCTTCGTGCTGGCCCTTGAGAAGAACCTGCTCGTTGAAGGGCTCTACTTCCTCTTTGAGCTGTCTTTCATTGTGGAAGATGCTCAGATGCTTGCCAATCAGTTCATCATGCTCGTAGCCGTGCATCTCCGCCCAGGCTCGGTTAGCGAAGATGATGTGGCCGTCCATGTCTGCGACCGCCATCCCGTCACCAGCCTGTTCAGCAACGCTGCTGAGCAGCCGCAGACGCTCTTCCGCCCGTTTGCGCTCTTCTTCGATTTTGATGCTGTGCAGCGCAAAGGCAATGTCCCCTGCAACTTCCTGGAACAGGTCCTGTTCCTCCTCGTCGTCGGCATATTCGGGAGGGATGGACGCGGCCAGCAGTCCGTAAACCTTGCCGCGATGCTCAAGGCGGGCCGTCATCCCTCCCTGTCCCTCGTAACTGGAAGCCAGCGGGCAGCCAGCACAGGTGGTAGATGGGTCGTTGACAACAACCGGGGCAGGCTGCGTAAGCGCCTGTTGGACACAGGCGGGAATCTCGCCGCGCTGCAGGAGTTCGACCATCGGCTTAAAAGCCTCGCCGAGGCCAGCTTCAGCGTGCGTCACCAGCCGACCAGACTCGTTCAGCAGGGCAATCCAGACGCTGCGATAACCGCGAGTCTCAATGAGCCTGTCACAAGCGCCCTGAAGCATCTGGTCGCGGTCCTTTTCCTTTGTGATGAGATGGTTCACGCTGCGGATAGCACGGAGTACGGCACCGAGATGCTGCGTCCTAGCTTCAGCTTCATGCTCCCTGGTGGTGTCGCGGCCTATAACTAGCACGCCAATGGTTACATTTGCCTTACTGAGAATGGGCGAGGCAGTGTAATCAAGATAAGCCAGGTTGCCGGCCCGGTTATAGTAACGAATCGTGACGGGCTCCGAAGGGACGTCCAGTCGCGCCACCCGGCCGAAGTAGTCTGTGCGCTTCTGCCAGTCTTCAGGGAACACAATGCGGTCGCCCAGTTCTGGGTCGTCGCGATATTCCTGTGGTGAGTAACCCAGGATGCGCTCGTGAGCCGGATTGACGTAAGCGACTTCCCCTTCGTTGCCAAAGATGAGAATGGTAGATTCAGCGTGGCCCAGGAGCGTGTCCAAAGTGCGCCGGCTTTTCTCAAAGGCCGCTGAGCCCTTCTGAAGCTCACGCTCCAGTCTACTCGCACGCTGCTGCTCGCGTGTGAGGCCATGCACCAAGAGCAGCGTCGCCGATGAAAGGGCAAACAGGGTTAGCGAAACCAGGGCCGCTATCAGCCGCACCTGCTCCGGGTCAGAGGCGATGACGAGAACATCCACCCGGGGAATCAGCAGCACCGCAGAAACGGCAAAGCTGATGAACCACATCAGCAGAACACCCACGGTCAGAACCCGCAAGCGCACTCTGGTTTCCATTAACCATGACCCCCTTGGCCCCGAAGGCCTGCGGACTGAGTCGTCTGTTTCGGCGCTATCGCGGCAATTCCGAATGCCCGTTCACTGCCGCGAAAAGCTATCCTGCAAAACCCACCTCCTGAAAGCGGTTTGTCCATTTCTGTATCAGCATATAGCACAGCAGCCACTAATTGTCAACTCAAAGCCAACCATTAGCGTCTGATGGCAGGAATCGCCCACCCGCGCCGCCTGCTGGCGCTTGCGCCCGCAGCGACTGCAATTTCCTGCCAATTCCATATTGGACACCAGTATCTACGCCACGCTTGCGTGCCTGTTGTTGAAGGGCGGGGCGAAGTCGTTGATAATTGATCGGGCGATCTCCCTTCTATGCTCCCTGGTGGTGTTCGTTGAATGCACGTACACGTGAGTCGCGTTGGCCATTAGCCAGATATCTCGCTTGGGATGATGGAGCAGAGTTTCGCCCAGGTTCTTTGTCTCACCCACGTACAGAACGTCGTACTTCTGGCTGGTAACCCGGTATGCAAGCACAGCAAAGACACACTCAGTGTTCTCCAGCTTGTCACTGAACGCGTATAGCATACGTTACCTCCCCATGTGGGGCCTCCCCAGGTCGGTTGAGCTTATACGCCTGGCGGGCGCGATCATATCAGACAAGGCTGCTTTTGCAGTGCGATTTACGGCAATGCTAACGTAAGACTGCGGGCAAAGCACTAAAGTGAAAGTGCCAGCCCAGGCGCAATTAATCCACCAGGCGGTTCTCAATGGCGTAGCGGATGAGTTCCGCGTTGGATTGCATACCCATCTTCTCTAGGATGTGCCGTCGGTATGTGCTTATGGTCTTCGTGCTCAGATGAAGCAGGCCAGCTATCTCTGTAACCGTCTTGCCGGAGCCAATCAAGCAAAGCACCTGAAACTCGCGGTTTGAGAGCGCTTTGTGCGGCATGAGCCCGGCCTCCGGCTCCGGGTCAAGATTTAGCTTCTCCGCGAGGGCGGCGCTGACATATCTGCCGCCCCAAGCAACCTTCCTTATCGCCGCGGCTAGCTCGTCAGGCGCTGCATCCTTTGTTAAATAGCCGGACGCACCCGCCTGTATTGCACGCGCAGCGTATTGCTCCTCTGGATGGATGCTCAGCACAAGCACGGCGATTTGCGGATGGTCGTCCCTGATTCGCGTCAGGATATCAATCCCGCTGGCGTTTGGAAGGCTGATGTCGAGTACCACCACATTAAAACGCTGCGACTCGATGGCCTTCAGCGCCTCGGCGCCCGTACTGGCTTCGCCCGTAACAGCCATGCCGGAGACGCCCTCAAGGATTTGCTTCAATCCTGCGCGCACGACAGCGTGGTCGTCAACTATCAGTATCTTTATGGCCATTGTGCGGTGTCCTTTCTGCCTAACAAGATGCGCCAGTAGAGCTTTACACGCTAAGCGCTTCGGGCAAATCAGAAACTCGCCCTTTTTGCTGTAGGATATTTGCCCACGCCACGGTAGAAGATGCTTGTGGGGAAACGCTTGTGCCAGCCACAATCGGGCGTGTGCTAGCTTGCTAGAGAATCACTCAACCAGCTCGTTTTCTACCGCATAGCGGATTAGCTCCGCGTTAGTTTCCATCCCCATCTTGTCCAGGATGCGACGCCGGTAAGTGCTGATTGTTTTCTTGCTCAAGTGAAGCTCTTCCGATATCTTTGTGACGTTTTTCCCGGAAGCCATCATCACAAGCACCTCAAACTCGCGGTCGGAGAGCGACTCGTGAGGCGCGGCCTTTGCCTTCGGTCCCAGGTCGAACGCCAGTTTCTCCGCCAGCGTAGGGCTGACATATCTGCCGCCCTCAGCAACCTTCTTTACCGCTGCGGCAAGTTCGTCCGGCGCAGTATCCTTGGTCAAATAGCCTGACGCGCCAGCCTGCAGCACACGCACGGCATACTGTTCCTCGGGGTGGATTGTCAGCATAAGGACCACGAGCTGCGGATGCCGGGCTTTTATCTGCTTCAGGATTTCGAGCCCGCTCATGTCGGGCAGGCTGATGTCGAGCACCACCACGTCGTAGTACTGGGACTCAATGGTTTCCAGAGCTTCCTCACCTGTGGTGGCTTCGCCAGCGACGACCATCCCCGGTATCTCCGCCAGGATTTGTTTCAATCCTTCGCGGACGATAGCGTGGTCGTCAACGATGAGAACCTTTGTCATTTGATATCCCCACCCACTGAAGGCTAGTCCATCGGTATTCGCACCGAGACAACTGTGCCCTTGCCCTCAGACCCCTCAATTGTAACATTTCCTCTCCATAGCCTGGCGCGTTCCCGCATTCCGGTAAGGCCCAGCGATTTGCCGCTGGAAGCCTGCTCCTCTGTTATCCCCCGGCCATTGTCGCGCACTTCGAGAAACAGAGTCCCCTGTTCCTTCTCAAGCCTGACACAGACTTCGGTCGCTTCTGCGTGACGGGCAACATTGGTTAGAGCCTCCTGGAGAATGCGGAAGACGGTCGTAGAGCGGTTGTCGTCCAGGGCGAGGTCCTCCGTCGTCATTTTCAGGTCGCACTCAATTCCGGTTCTATTCTGAAATTCCTTCAGATACCATTCGGCAGCCGAGACCAGGCCGAGATCGTCGAGCATCCCGGGTCTCAGCTCGGCGGATATCCTCTGAACTGCCTTGGTGGCCTCTCCAATATGCTCGCTCATAGTCTTAACCTTGCCCTGCAAAGCGACTTCCCCTTCAGGGAGCCTGTTGCCGAGCCAGGCCAGGTCGAACGCGAGAGCCGTAAGTGTCTGCGCCAGCTCGTCGTGAATCTCCCGTGAAATGCGCGTTCTCTCTTCTTCCTGCGCCGAAAGCACCCTCATAGAAAGCGCGCGCATCTGCTGCCGTGAAGCTTCCAGTTCCTGTTTCGCGCGCTTGCTGTCAGTTATATCCCGCCATATGCTTTGAACATAATATCTCCCACCAATGGTCACGGCCTTACAGGACACCTGGATGTCCCGGATCTCACCGCTTTTGGTTCTATGCCTTGTCTCAAACACATCGGAGCCAGTGTCAACGATACTCTCCAAGTGTTTTACGACCTCCTCAGACGACTCGACCACGTCGATGTCAGGTATCTTGAGCTCTCTGAATTCCGAACGTGTATAGCCAAGGGCTTCGTGCGCCCTATCGTTAAATTCCACTATTGCGCCGGTTTCCGCATCGATAACCACGACTGACTCCGCCGCCTGTTCAAAGAGGGCCATGTACCGTTCCCGGCTTTCTAACAGAGCCTTTTCTCCCCGTCTGCGCTCAGTGATGTCCTCCCCTGAAGACAGAGTTCCGACTATCCGGCCTTGAGCATCTCTGATTACCGTATTATGAAACGCAACCAGTCTTTCCTCTCCATCCTTTGTCAGAAGCGGATTCTCAAAGCATTCAACTGGCTCAACATCGCCAGCCATTATCTTGCGAAAAACACTCCTTACTTCACTCCTTACCGTCAGCGGAACCATGAGATCGAACCAGTTCTTACCCAGAATTTCTTCGTTGCCGTAACCCAGTATTTCACAACCCTTCTTGTTAATCAGAGCTATACTCTCGTCCGCATTGATTATCACCAGGATTACTCCTGCCACATTGAGATACTGCTCGACTTGTTCTTTCTCTCTTTTCAGCGCCTGCTCCGCCCGTTTGCGCTCGGTGATGTCGCGGAAAATCTCCAGCTTGTGAACGCTCCCGTCGGGGCTCATTAGCGGGGTGTCTATCAGGTCGTAGGTTCTATCATTCTTGGACGAATGCCACTCCCAGCGGACGGTTTCGCCGGCGAATACACGCTCGTTTTTACACCAGGGGCAGACTTCGGATCGGTCGTGGAAGTACTCATAGCACTTCCTCCCTTCCCAGGAACCGAAATCCTTGATTAGCGATGGATTCACGTACTGAATGTCGTATTGCTGGTTGACGATATACACACCGTCTTCCATCGCGGTGAAAATCCGGAGCAGGTTATCCCTTTCCTGCCGCAGCTCTTGCTCCAGCCGGTTACGCTCGGTAATGTCGTGAACTGTGCCTTCGATCCCAACTGGCTGACCGCTACGGTCATAGCGGACATTTGCGACTGAGTGGATCACGCGCTCAGTCCCATCAGGGCGGATGATTCGATACACAAAGTCAACCGGCTTCGTCCCGTACGTAGCGGCATCAGTCGCCCCTTTCAGGGCTTCCCTGTCGGCAGGATGGACCAGGCTGAGGAAGTCCTCATACGATGGCGGATGGTCGGGCTCAATGCCGAGAATGCGACACGCCTCTTTAGACCACACAGCCCTGTCTTCATTGAAGTTCCGGACCCAGTGGCCAAAGTGACCTGTCTGTTCCGCCTTAACATATCTCTCCTCACTCTCCGCCAGCGCCTCCTCCATCCGCTTGTGCTCATCCTCCAGCGCCTCCAGCTCGCGAATCCGCTTGCGCAGCTCCGAGATCTCTTCCACTAGTTTGGCTTTGGTTTTTCTTTCGTCCTTCATATCGCAGGTCCGCTGGAGCCAGCCGAAAATTATCGTTCCGGCCATCCTGTGTCGGCATTAAGCGCGTTCGATTCTAGCTCAAACAGCGCCGGTGTTACAAACCTAATAAGGGACTCGCACCCCTGTCGCAGCACAGATGGAATGACAAACCGCTCAAGGGGGGCGCATAACGCGTAACGCGTTTAGAGTAGCTAAGACGCGCCATTTCCTGTAGAATTTGAGCGCTATGGAAATGGAAGGATATCTGTTCGTGGCGATTGTCCGCGACCTCTCGCACCTGGAAGAGCTGCTCGCGTCGGTAATGGAGACGGGCGTAAGCGGGGTTACGATCTTCAATACGCGCGGGATTTCCAAGGCGACGTTCCACCGCACCGTCAGCGAGTTCTCGATTGCCGGGGTGATGAGCTCGCTCTTCACGTCCGAGAAGCCGGAAACGAGTGTGCTGATGGTCCTGGTTGAGAGCCGCGATATGGTCGACGAGCTCTCCCGCCGCGTGGAATCCATTGCGAACGGCATGGACAAGCCCGGCAGCGGTATTCACTTTGCGGTGCCGGTAACGCATCTGCGGGGATTGCAGGAATAACCGGCATCTCCGCAGGGTATACTACACAGAGGACTGCATCTGTGACGAGTTATTCGTTTCTTTGGGCCGAACGTCTTGCGCTTACAGCTCTGCTGGCTGCTGCGCTGAGTGTGTCAGTTGCCACATCCTGTGGGAGCCGATCGCTTACTGGTTCGCCCTACGATGCGGCCGATGGCGCGCTGCGGGCGGCTGTTTCTGAGCTTGATGCACCGATAGCGCCGCCGGAGGGTCACGCGACAGTGAAGCGCGACGGGCCCTACTGGGGCCCGTACCGCCTTCCCGAGGGGCGGATTGTATACACAGCCAACACCATCCGCGAATACCATCTTGAAGGCATTGTCGAGCCGGGCGTATATGGTCCCGGTGACCCCGACCCGCTGGCCGCTTTGACCGCGGCTACCGGCGGAGACAAAGCGGCGTCGGCGCCGCCTAATATGGGTCACGGCGGCCTGGCAAGCCCGACGGCCGGCAACGTGAAGATGCTCATCCTCAAGATTAGCTGGTCAGCCACCGCCACCCAGCCTATCGCGCCCAAATCGCTTGTGGAAGATAAGTTCCTGGACAACACCGCGGATAGCAACATCAGCGTGAAGGAGTTCTACTACGACCAGTCCTGGGGCGCTCTGGACATGACGGGCGACGTTTATCCAGCGGGCGAGAACGACGCCTATGAGATATCGGGCATGCCGATGTGGAACGGTTCCCTGGTGTACCTAACGACCAACCAGGCAAAGGAGCTGCTGAACCTTGCAGACCCGGACGTGGATTTCAGCCAGTACGACTACGACAGCAACGGCTATGTTGACGCGCTGGCCATCGTCTACCAGCGGTTTGGGAACAACCAGGTCAGCCGGGAGCACGTAGGCTCTTTACCCAGCGGCCCATACTACCCGTCTGATTTCACCAAGGACGGCACCAAGATTATCCGTGGAGCATTTATAGACTACACGTCAATCTGCACTTACAGCGACGGTGACTACAGCCGTTGGGATTACACTCCGCACCACGAGCATGGACACCTGCTCGGCCTGCCTGACCTTTACGACTACGGCGGGGATTACGCGGGTCGCATCAATCCCGGCCCCGATGGCGACGAGAGCGGCGGCTGCGGGTTCTGGGCCATAATGAGCGCGGGTAACTACGTGCTGCCGGTGCAGAACATCTGCGCACCACACAAGTACTGCCTGGGCTGGACGGACGCGCAGATGGTGACGGAGAACCTGAAGGACTACCGGCTCGCATCAGTGCTCAACAGCCCGGACAACGTTCTGCGAGTGTGGAAGGACGGCGCTAAAGAGCAGGAGTACTTCATCCTGGAGAACAACGCAGCCACCGGCCGCAAGTATATATATTATCCCCCATATGTCCCAGGAGGGGACATCTATTCTGAGATGCCAGCCCTGGCACACGACTTCAATCCAGGTCTGCTTATCTGGCATGTGGACGAGCGCGTCTGGTATACGACAAAGAATGGCGGAGTGTTCGACGACGTTAACGATTGGGGCTTTGGCTGCAACGACCATGAGGAGCGCAAGTTCATTGATTTAGAGGAAAGCACCGCAACCTACCTTATTGAACTGCCGCCTGGAGACCCAACGGGCATGGTAGACGACGAAGACTACATGGGAGGCAGATACGATCCCTGGCCCGCAACCTACGACAGCGTTACCTACGACCGCATCGGTCCCGACACAACGCCGGATACGAACGCCTATGAGATCTTCCCGGAGACGGGTAGCAACGAAACCGGCATTATCATCAGCAGCATAGAGCGCGACGGTAACGATATCCTGCTCGATATCAGCATCGGCGCTCCGTACGTCCACTTCCCGCCGCCGAGGCCGTTCGTGCTCTCAGGCACCGCAACAATCGAGCCCGACGAGGTGGAGAACACGGAGGAGCTGGAGTACTTCGTTGACGGCGAATCGTTCGCCGTCCTCACCGGGGCACCCTGGGGAATCGAGCTGGACACGACCGGCATTGAGTATGGAACGATTGACGTGCGCGTGGAGGCGCGGGGAGTCCTGCCCGAACTCGTCTCGGAGCAGGAATTCACCTATATCGTGGACAACACAGGCGGTGACTATCCGGTGACGGTGCTGTTTGAGAGCGGAGACAACACTCTCGCATCCTGGGCCAGCGATTCCTCTGGAGCGTTCGAGCGGCATGACAACGGCTACGAAAGCGGCCACAGCTTCGGCGTGCACAGCTACGATCCGCCGGACTACCCGGACAACCTCACCGCTATGGCCGTGCTCCCGCTGGTTAACCTGCCCGACACGCCCAGCCCCACGCTGACCATCCAGACGCATTACAACCTGGAGGACGGCGGAGACATTGCATCGGTGGTAATCAGCACGGATTACTTCGATTCTGACTGGACGCAGCTCGATCTGCGCAACGGCGAGGACGCGGTTTTCACCGGCTTTGCGGGCGACTGGACGAGCAAGCACGTCTCCATCAGCGACTGGGCAGGGCAGAGCGTGCACATCGGATTCCTGATGGAAACCGACAGCGATGGCGTGGGTGAAGACGGGGAACAGCCCGCCGGCTGGTGGCTGGATCAGATAGTCGTTGCCTTCAACTGGGCTGAGTCGGTACCGAGTATCACTTCAACCGGACTGCCAGACCCAGTGGAAGTTGGCGTGGTGTTTGATCGTCCAGAGCTATCACTCGCCGTCGGAACCACCAACGGCGCCATCACACTGGAGTACAACCTGTACACCGCCAGCGGCGTTATCAGCGGCGAGGTGAGCGGCCCGCCGTTTGAGGAGGACGTTGACATCTCAGGGCTCCCCAACCAGTATGCCCTGCTGGAGCTTCAAGTCTTCGACGATATAGACGTGAGCAGCCCGATCTGGGAAGTGCCGGTGTGGATTTATAACCTGAAGGGAGATATAGACGGAGACGGCCAGGTCAGCCAGGGCGACCGGGACACGCTGGTCGGCCTGCTGGGGATGACATCTTCGGATCCACTGTTCTTCCCCTGGTACGACACCAACGGCGATGGCGCGATCGACGAGCAGGACCTTGCCGCTGTAGGCTATTTCTGGAGCGGCTCCTAGTATAAACTGCACGAACTAACAAAGGCGGCGCACCAATTATCCAAGGTGGTGAAGCTTATCAGCAACGCGCGGCTTTGCGTGGCGTTATCACCAGTCGCTGGTTTGTGGTTTAATAGAGTAGCCTTTCGCCCCGTAAGGCTGCTCGGAGGATTATCGCTAATGGGAAAAACTGGTTTCGATCGTGCTGGGCTCAAGGCTCTGGCGCTGCTTATCGTTTTGGCACTGTTAACGCTGGCCACCGCCTCATGTGGCGGAAAGTCGCTAATCAGGTCGCTTGCGGATTCTGTTGAAGACACCGTTCGGCTGACAGCGGATGAGGCGGGCGCGCTGCCGCTTCCAATGCCGACGCCGGAGAATAACTTCCGCACCGACGGCCTGACACCGGGCGAGGATTACTACCCCGACCGATTCGTGGTGAGTTTCAAGCAAGGCGCAAAGGGAAGCAGTGTAGCTCCCCAAGTGAAAGACTACAACGCGGATTCGGTGCTCTACCAGAATACTGAAATAATCCCGCTGGCGCGGCAGATACGCGACGCCTTCGGGCTGGAAATCTACGGCGAGGCATACTGCGGCGATATCAACTTCGCAGCGTTCAAGATACCTGACGGGAGCGACGCCCGTCCTGTGATGGAGCAGGTACTGGCGGACTACTCCGGGCAGGTCGCCTGCGTGGAGTATGACGGTATCGCTTATCCATCGGCGTACACTCCAGACGACCCTTACTTCAAGGCTGGTGTGCTCTGGGGCATGACGAAGATAAACGCTGACGATGCCTGGGATTACGAGAAAGGCGACCCGAATGTTCTGGTCGCGGTGATTGACACGGGAATACGTTACTCAGGAAATACCCTCTCCGACCGTCCAAACCACCCCGACTTAGCAGCCAACACCATCCATCCGCCCGACCTCTGGCCCGCTGAGAATTTCGACATCCATGAGAATGATAAGATACCCAATGACACTGCAAGCCACGGCAGCCACGTCTCAGGAACCATTGCCGCGGTGGGAAACAATAACGCCGGCGTAGTGGGCGTGGCCTATCAGTGCTCAATTGTCCCGATACGCGTGTTCGGCGCCTATGGCGGGTGCCCGGTAACCGAAGTTGTGGAGGCCATCGGCCTTGCTGTTGATGGGGTTGGCGCTGACGTAATCAATATGAGCCTTGGCAGCTCGTCAAACGTGTGGGTTCTAGAGAACGCGTGCAATTACGCTGAAGCCCACGGAGCTTTCCTGGTTGCTGCTGCGGGCAACGACGATGTAACCACAAAGGAATATCCAGGGGCCTACGACTCTGTAGTCTGTGTGGGCGCCACCAAGAAAAACGACGACAGGGCGAGCTACAGCAACTACGGCACCTGGGTGGATGTCGCGGCACCGGGTGGGGAGCACCCTCCGGATGAAAATATGATAGCTTCCTGCGGACACCAACCCGCGTTCCCGTACGTCTATATGCAAGGAACCAGCATGGCGACGCCGCACGTGGCGGGGGCAGCAGCGCTTTTGAAGAGCTACGCGCCCACGCTTACGAATGCGGAGATCAAGGCCGCGCTGGTGAACAGCGGGCCGGTGCTTCCGTCGGGGCAGTGGGGCAACAACGACCTGCACCGGCTGGATGTGTATGAAGCGCTGTCCACCGTGCTTAAGCCCACGGTTAGCTTCCCGATGCCTTCGCCCCTGGTTGCCACCGACACTCTTGTAATTGAGCCGGAGCTGGTGGAAAACGCCGACCGGGTGGACTACTACGTGGACGGCGAGCCGTGGGGGACTTTCACCGAAGCGCCCTGGGGCATCGAAGTTGATACGAGCGGCATCGAATACGGCAATGTTGAGGTCACTGTCATAGCGACCCGCGACAGCCCGCACCTTATCGTCCAGCAGGACCTGACGTACATCGTGGACAACAGCGGCGGCATTTTCCCCAAGACGTACCTGTTCGAGAGCGAGAGCGACGTGCTGGCTTCGTGGACGAGCGACCCCGGTGGAGCGTTCGAGCGGCTGAGCACGGGTTTCGAGAGCAGCTACAGCTTCGGCGTGCACAGCTACGAGCCGCCGGACTATCCGGCCGGCCTTACCGCCATCACCGTGCTCCCGCTGCTGAACCTGCCTGCCGGGCCGCCCAATCCGACGCTTACACTGCGGATGCGCTACAACCTGGAAAACGGCGCTGATATCGGGAGGGTATTCCTCAGCACCGACAACTTCGACACCGACTGGAATGAGCTTGACCTGCGCAGTGGCGATGACGCCGTCTTTACCGGATACGAGCCCGACTATGTGAGCAAGCACGTCTCCATCAGCGACTGGGCGGGGCAGAGCGTCCACATCGGGTTTATGCTGGAAACGAACGACTACGGCGTGGGCGAAGACACCGGACAGCCCGCGGGTTGGTGGCTGGATCAAATCATTGTGGCCACGATGTGGGCGGAATCGGTGCCTCTTATAACCGAAACCGGACTGGAAGACCCCGCCAGAGTCGGCACGGTAATCGAAGTGCCTCAGCTTTCGTTCTCCGCCGGCACGATTAACGATGCCGTCACGCTCGAATACAACCTGTACACGACGGATGGAACCGTCAGCGGCGAGCTGGAAGGGCCGCCGTTTGAGGATAACATTGACATCTCGTCGCTGCCCAATCAGGTTGCGACTCTGGACCTGCAGGCGTTTGACGACCGCGGGGTCTGCAGCCCGGTGCTTGAAGTGCCGGTTTGGGTGTACAACCTGATCGGCGACGTGGATGGTGACGGGTCTGTTGGCGAAAGCGACCGCGACTCGCTGATCGGGCTGCTAGGCCTAACGCCGGGAAGTCCCCTGTACCGGCCATGGTACGATACCAACGCAAACGGCGCGGTTGACGAAGCGGACCTGGCGGCCATCGGGTATTTCTGGGGCAGCTCGATGTGACGAGTCACCGGACTCGTGGCTCTTTGATATTGGCTGATTGTCTCGTTGATAAAACGAGCAGAACTCGCCGTCAGTATGTGCAGCGTTCTTAACTGAAAACCCCTTGCCATGCTGTAACAGTGAATTTAGAATGAGACGCGAACGGGGGATTAGCCGACAGTCCGGGGAGATGGCGTCTTCCATTGCTATTGCGCATCAATAAGGCTGCGCGCGAAAGGACAATACGCCGATTGTGGATGTTCAACCGGATAGCCTTGAATTTCTAAAACGTGTGCCGCCGCACTCCCGCGAGCTTGAGGAGGCGGTGCTATCGGCAGTCCTGCAGGAACCGCAGGACGCGATGGCGGCCGCGATGGAGCTGCTTACCCGCGAGACCTTCTACCTTGAAGCTCACCAGGCCATCTGGGATGCGATGACAAGGCTCCACACCCGGGGCATCCCGCCCGACCACGTCGCTGTTATCGCGGAGCTGCGCGAACTAGACCGGCTGGACATTGTCGGCGGCGAGACTTACGTGTACCGGGTCCTGGCTGCGGTGCCAAACGCGTCTGCGGTTGAAGCGCATTCGCAGGTGCTTAACGAGAAGTACCTGCTCCGCAGCTTAATCAAGGAGTGCAACGAGCTTCTCAGCCGCGCCTATGAGCAGGGCCAGGATGTGCAGGACCTGCTCGACCACGCTGAGCGCCAGATACTGCAAATTGACCTGCGCATGGCAACCGGCAGGTTCTCCGGTATCAACGACGCCATCCGCTGCTTCTGGGACACCTTCGAGACGGAGGATGTTGCAGGGCCGGACGGCGAGATGCGCACGACGCTCAAAAAAATTAGGGGAATCACCACCGGATATGACGACCTGGACAGGATTCTCGGCGGATTCAAAAAGGGCGACCTGACCATAGTCGCGGCGCGCCCCGGTGTCGGCAAGACAGCGCTGATGACGAACTTCGCGCACCGCATGGCCATCAACGGGAAGCGCGTCGCGTTCTTCTCTCTCGAGATGAGCAAGGAGCAGCTCGCGATGCGCATGCTTTCCATAGCGTCGAGTATCCCCACCAACCGCATCGACCAGGGGGACTTCAGCGAGGACGAACTTACGCGCCTGGGCATCGCCTACGACGCCCTGGCCGAGCTTCCAATCTACATCGACGACGCGTCAACGCTAAACATCCGCGCCCTGCGCAACCGTGCCCGCCGTATAGTGCAGCAGCACAAGGTCGATATCATCATGCTGGACTACCTGCAGATGATGGACGGGATGAGGCCGGGCGGGGACGCCGGGCGCGTCCAGGAAGTCTCGGAGATTTCGCGGGGGATGAAGCAGATAGCGCGAGAGCTGCACGTCCCCTTCATCGCTTGCTCCCAGCTCTCGCGGCAGACCGAGCGCCGCGAGAGCAAACGCCCGATGCTCTCTGACCTGCGCGAGAGCGGAAGCATCGAGCAGGACGCCGATATCGTCATCCTGATGTATCGTGGAGATTATTACGAGCAGCAGAAGGGCGAGGCCCTGGGCATCTCGGCGGCGTCCAAAGTCGAGATTAATATCGCCAAGCACCGCAACGGCCCCACCGGATTCCTGAACCTGACCTATCTGAGGCCATTCACCAGGTTTGAAGCCTTCTCCGGCGAGGACGTTGTACTGCCCGATTTCTGAATGGAGGTTTCGTCTTGAATATCCTGGTTGTTGGCAACGGCGGGCGCGAATGCGCCATGGCGAACGCGCTGCTGCTTTCCCCCAAAGTAAGTGAACTGTGTATCACGCCCGCAAACTGGGGCGTGCGCGACCCATTTGATGAGAACAGAGTCCGACGGGAAGATCTGAACGTGATGGACATAGACGGCCTGCTGAAGCTCGCAGAGGAGTGCGAGACGGACCTCACCGTCGTCGGCCCGGAGAATCCGCTTGCGGCGGGGATTGTCGATGTTTTCCGCGAACGTGGATTTCGCATCGTCGGCCCCGACCGCAAGGCGGCCCGCCTTGAAGCGGAGAAGAGCTTCGCCAAGGATTTTATGCTGCGGCACGGGATTCCGACTGGCGGGGCTGAAGCGTTCACGGACTTCAGGGAAGCCGCAAAACACCTGGACAGCGCGGCGTATCCGCTGGTGTTGAAAGCGGACGGCCTGGCCGCCGGCAAGGGCGTTGTCATCTGTCCGGAGCGGGATGCCGCCCGCGCGGCGCTTGAACAGATGATGGTCGAGGACAAGTTCAAGGGCGCGGGGAAAAAGGTGCTCTTCGAGGAGTGCCTTACCGGCCCGGAGATCTCGTTTTTCTGCTTCTTCGACGGCAAAACGGCCGTGCCTATGCCGCCTGTTTCCGATTACAAGCGCCTTAAAAACGGAGACGAGGGCCCCAACACCGGCGGGATGGGCTGCATGTGCCCTTCGCCCTACGCCACGCCTGAGGTTGTGGCCGAATGGCGCGAAAAGGTGCTGCAACCGTTCATCAAAGGATGCCAGGAAGACGGCTTTGATTACCGGGGAGTTGTCTACTTCGGCACAATGGTGACGGAAGACGGGCTGAAGGTGCTGGAATTCAACGTGCGGATGGGCGACCCCGAGGCGCAGGCGCAGATGCCGCTTTTGCAAAACGACTTCGTGGACGTGCTGGCGGCGATGGAGAGCGGGACGCTGGATGCGCTGCGCGCGAGCTTCAGCGACGAGGCGACCGTTACGGTGGTGCTGGCAAGCGCCAACTACCCGTACGGTAGCTCACCCCCGGCGCGAATCGAAGGCCTGGAGCGGATTGCGCAGTTCAACAACGGTGGCAGCCCTTCAAGCGGGAGCATCTTCAGGCGGCTGCCTAGGGTGAGCGTGTTCTTCGCGGGCGTTGGGCGGCAGGAAGATGACGAGGAAGTCCTGCTGGCAACCGGCGGGCGGGTGCTGGCCGTTACCGCGAGAGGGGAAGACCTTTCGGCGGCCCGGCGCCTGGCATACGAGGCCGTAGGCAACATCCACTTCGAAGGCGCTCAGTACCGCACCGACATCGCCCTGTTGAGATAGCAGATGGAGAAGCTATTTGGAAAGCTAGACGATCTCATTGCCGAGGCGATGCCTCTGACACGGTCAATTAGCGAGGCTGCCAGAAAAGCGGACAACGAGACCGAGTTCCGGCATTATGTCGTCGTCGCGCTGGAGAAAATCGTTGAGAAACATGGGTTGAAAACTGACGTCAGGCAAGAGCGCCTCGTCCTCGATACTGGAAGAATGGACGCCAACTTCTCCCATCTTATTCTCGAATTCAAGTTCAGAAAGGACGGAATCCTTGATACGAGCCTTGACGGTTCAGAAACACAAAAGGCGGTAAGACAGATAGAGGGATACTTGGATGGCTTCCACAAGGAGCTGTCACATCTCGCTCCTGCCCCGGCGAAATCCCAGCTTTTCGGCGTCGTTCTTGACGGGTATCTCATTGTCTTCGTGCGCTACGTGGACCACTACGGCTGGATTGCCGAAGCGCCAGCGGAGGTCAATGCCGTATCCATAGAGAAGCTCCTGCGAATTCTCGCAGCATCGGCTTATGGCAAAGCCCTTACGCCCGACAATCTAATAAAGGACTTCGGCGCGGGTTCTGACCATGCAAAGAGGTTCGGAGCTTTGCTCCACGACCTTGCCCAGAAGGACCCCAAAACGCTTGCCGGGTGCATCTTCAATCAATGGAGAATGTTCTTCGGGGAAACGTGCAGTTATGAGGAAGGCTCGGCGAAGCTCAAGCGCAAGAAAACCTTGCAGAAATTCTGCTCAGATATGGGAGTGACTTACAAGGGCGTGGACGTGGGGAAGCTTATCTTCGCCGTCCATACTTACTACGCATTCCTCATCAAGCTCATTGCCTACGCCGTGCTTGTCTCGAAGAAAACCAACGGCGGGAATCCACTCTCAATGATTCCCATAATGACCACTGAAGAGCTTCACCGGCGACTGAAGGATTTAGAGGCGGGAACGGGATTTACCAGCTACTGGGGGATCCGCAATTTCCCGGAAGACCCGTTCTTCACGTGGTATCTGCTAGTCTGGAATGACGATCTCGCGGAAGCGGTACGGCGGCTTGCCGACGCTCTCAGCGGTTACGACCCGACCACTTTCCGCCAGAAGCCCGAAGCGGCGCGCGACCTGCTGAAAAAGCTCTACCAGTATTTGATACCGGGCGACATCCGCCACGACCTGGGCGAATACTACACGCCGGACTGGCTGGCTGAACTTACGCTCAATAGAGTCGGCTACGAAGGGCGCCCGAAAGAAAAGCTCCTGGATCCGGCCTGCGGTTCGGGCACATTCCTCGTTCACGCCATCAGGCGGAAGATGGGATACTGCAGAAGCGAGGAGCGCCTTAGCGACGAAACCCTGCTAAAAGCCATCCTCGAAACAGTGAAGGGCATAGACCTCAATCCACTGGCAGTCACCGCCGCGCGGGCCAACTACATATTCGCCATTGACGAGCTGCTGGCATATTACCCGCACGGGCGAGAGATACCCGTGTATCTGGCGGATTCCATCTATCCGCCAAAGTCATCCAAAGATGTCAACAATCCAAATGTCCGCACATTCCATACTGTGGTCGGCGAGTTTGATTTTCCTATTGACGTGCACACTGAGCAGGGAATGAGCTACGTGGCGCAGTTCCTGCACGACCATGTCGAAGACGACCTCTCTTTTGAGAGTTTTATAGAGCGGCTCAAGCGCAGCCGCGATTTCGTTGACGAAGACCTGTTTGACAACAGCGGCGAAGTCGCCGAGCAAAATGTTAACATATTCCGTAAGCTCTACAAACAGCTCAACGACCTGAAAGCGCAGGAGCGAAACAGCATCTGGGCGACCATTATCAAGAACGCTTATATGCCGCTGTTCCTCAAGGACTTCGGCTACATAGCCGGCAATCCGCCGTGGGTCAACTGGGAGAGCCTGCCAGATAAGTATCGCTCCGAAACGAAACACCTCTGGGAGAATGCGGGGCTGTTCGTGCACAAAGGGATGGATACCATACTGGGCAAGGGCAAGAAGGACCTCTCAACGCTGATGGCATTTGAAGCCATGCGGCGGTATTTGAAAGACGGCGGGAAGCTGGGTTTCGTAATAACCCAATCAGTCTTCAAGACCTCCGGCGCGGCCCAGGGATTCCGCCAGTTCAGGTTCGGCACCCAGGACCCATTGTGCCCGGGAGAAATCCCGCTACGCGTCGAATCCGCCGATGACTTCACCGACTTCCAGCCATTTGAGGCTGCGACGAACCGGACGGCGATGATTGTCCTGCGCCGGGGAGTCCCGATGGCCTACCCGATGAAGCACTACACGGTCTGGCAAAAGAAGCCCGGAAAGCGCATTCGATCTGACTCAACGCTTGATGAAGTGAAGAAAGCAACCCGCAGGCTGCCATATCACGCGAAACCGGTGGATGTGAAGGACACAACTTCGGCGTGGATCACTGCGCGGCCCAAGGCGCTTGAAGCGCTCAAAAACGTGCTTGGCGAGTCTGACTATCAGGCGCGAGCGGGTGTTTACTCCGGTGGCTTGAACGCTGTCTACTGGCTCCGAGATGTGGAGCCAGCGGGTAAGGACCCTCACACGGGCAAAAAGCTCGTGCGGGCGTTCAATCTCACCGAAGGTCAGAAGAGCGGCATCTACCAGCTTCAAGACCCGGTGCTGCTGGAAGAAGAGCTTGTATATCCACTGCTGCGCGGGAGAGACGTGAAGCGCTGGCAGGCAAAGCCTTCAGCGTGGATTCTGATGGTGCAGGACGCAAGGACTCGCCGGGGGATTGATGAAGACACGATGCAGCAGGAGTACTCGCACGCCTGGAGCTATCTAAAGAGCTTCGAGAAGGAGCTTCGGGAACGCGCCGCTTTCAAGCGTTACTTCACCCGTAAGGAGAAGAAAACCGGCAAGGTAACCGAAACCGGCCCATTCTACTCAATGTTCAATGTTGGCGAATATACCTTCTTGAAGTACAGAGTTGCATGGCAGGGAATGGCGTCGTCCTTAAACGCAGCAGTGCTTTGTGCTCAGAAGAAGCCTATGCTGCCAGAACATGTGCACTCGTTCATCGTTGCTGGCTCAACAGCCGAAGCTCATTACTTCACCGCTATCTTCAACAGTTCACCGCTGAATCTTGCAGCACAGGCATACGCTCAGCGAGGTGGCAAGAGCTTCGCAACTCCCCAAATCATGGAAAACATCCGCATCGACAAGTTCAGCCGCAGAAAGACCCTCCACCGCCAGCTTGCCGAGCTATCCGAAAAGGCGCACAGGCTCGCTGACGACGAGGAATGGCAGGAGCTTGCCGAAGTCGAAGCCCAGATTGACCTGTTGGTGGCGAAGCTCTACCGGATAACCGCCGACGAGCTAGCGGAAATCAAGCGAAACCTGCGCGAACTCAAAAAAGAAGACCTGAAAACAGGTAAGCTGTTTCCGAAGTAGCCCCGCTGCGAGGCGCCAAGTGGGTCTTAGGTGTCGTCTTCGGGCGCTACGCCAAACGAGCGGAGGAACGAGATGTAGGCCGGCGGCAGGCGGAAGTTTATGGCGCCTTCCACAATCTTTTCCAGGTAGCCTTCGCGCGGCGGGCCGGGCACGTCGCCGCCTTCGCTTTCGTCAATGTAGGTTACGCACGCAACCTCGCCGCGTTCGGGCAGCTCTACATCCACCATCCGGCGGCGATACCAGTCGGGCACGCCTTCATAGCCATCGAGGGAGCGCAGGTGGCCATCCGTAAGCTCCCAGACCACGCCCCGGACGCTCCCAGCTTCGTCAGCAACGATGCTCGCGACGCCCCGGCGGTTGATTAGGAACCTCCAGCCGCGAAGCAGCCCGACATCCACGGGCTTTGCGCCGGGACAGCGCTGCTCCATCTGCCGGGAGAGCATATTCGAGCCGTATGCGAAATAGAGAGCCATAGCCTTAGAACGATAGAGAATATGAACCGTTAGGCCCGTCGTAGGCAAACGAGCATAGAGCAAGCACATCCCGCCCCAGCAGGTAGTCCACCGGACCGCCCCCGAAGTCAAGCGCAATCTGCGCGAACTTAATAAGGAAGACATAAAAACCCGAAAGCTGTTTCCGAATTAGGACATCAGCCATTGTCTATTCTCTAGAAACTGAGCGTGAAGCTATTCACATATCCGATATAGATTAACACACCACGAGCAAGCACATCCCGCCCGATCAGGCACTGTATCGGCTGTCCTGGCATTTCTGCCGCCACCGCTTTAACTTCAACGATGACTCTGTCTGGTAGGACAAGCCTGACCATATAGGTCTCGGAGCGAATCCGTTCCTGCGTCGCCGTCGCGATTTCTTGCTGTCCTATAGGGTGAATCCCCAGTTTCTCAGGTATGTCTTTGCGGATGACGGTGCCAGTCGCACCGGTATCAACCAAGGCTTGAATTACGACAGGCTCCGGTAGCATTTCTCCCCTTGTCTTCAGGGCTTCCTCCAATGCGCTCCCTACTACCACCTGCACCTGAAGAACCGGCCCGTACAGGAGCAGATTGCTCACTTGCGTTGTGGATGACGGCATTGGTCCTAGAATATACTGCGGGTGAAAGTAAGGGGGACCTCAACTTCCACTATAAGCTTCACAAAGAAGGGGACGTTGCCAAACCGCTTGTATCCTTCTCTCACCGCGTCTCCCTCGGCATCGTAGATTCCCACAACTTCCTCCCCCTTGATGAGGACAAATTTGCCAAGGGCGTTCGCGATCAGCTTATCGCGATGGTCTTGAAAAGTGCGCCTTTCAGTCTCGAATAGAGCGACAGACATCGCTTCCTCCTTCCCGTGGACATTATATCACGTGGCAGTCCATTCCCGTCGCTGTTCGTTCCCCCTGTGCTAAAATCCCTGACGCGATGAAAATGGATATGAACAAGTTGCTGGCGGATATGCAGAAAATGCAAAAGCAGGTGCAGGAGCGGATTCGGGAGATAGAACAGGAGCTCTCCTCCGAATCCGTCATTGGCAGCGCGGGCGGCGGGCTGGTCGAGATCGAACTGAACGGCCACCGCGAGCTTAAGCGCGTGAGCGTGAAGCCTGAAGCGCTCGAGGATGCCAGCGAGAACATCGAGAATCTGGAGGACCTCATCTACGCCGCGCTGAACTCCGCTCTTGCGCAGGCAGGCGAGCTCCACGAGCGCAAAATGAGCGAGGCTACCGGAGGAATGGACCTGGGCGGTCTTATGGGAGACCTGCCACACGGCCTCGGCTAACTAACCTGCGGAGCGGAATATGCTGCCAGAAGCGCTGAATCAACTGGTACAGCTTCTCTCCCAGCTTCCCGGACTGGGCCCGCGCAGCGCGCAGCGCATCGCGCTCTATCTCCTGGAGCAGGACGAGAGTTACCTCAAGCAGCTCGCGGAAAGCATCGGCACCGCTAAGGAGATGGTGGAAACCTGCCCCCGCTGCGGCGGGTTCTCGTCAAGCGGAATGTGCGCGTTCTGCACGGATAAGTCGCGGGATTCTGCGCTGCTGTGCGTGGTCGCGGACCCGCTGGACATTTACCCTATTGAGAGCACAGGCGGCTTTAACGGCTACTACTTCGTTCTCGGCGGGCTGGTGGACCCGCTCAAGGGGAGGATGCTCGAAAGCCTGCGGACGCCGGAGCTGAAAGCGCGGCTTGGCGAGGGCGAGGTCAAGGAGGTTCTGCTGGCGCTGGATTTCTCGTTTGAAGGCGAAGCCACGGCGACGGTGCTGGTGGAGGAACTCGGGGCCGAGGGCGTTAAGTTCACGCGGCTGGCGCGGGGGCTTCCGGTCGGCGCAGAAATTGACTATGCGGACGAAGATACGCTGGGCCAGGCTCTCAAGTACCGCCGCGAGATCGAGCCAATCGGAGACCAGCCGGATGAGTGAGCGGCCGCGCAAACCCCGCTGGCTACGTGTAAAAGCCCTTGATCCAAAGACCCGTGAGCTAATGTCGCGGACGCTCGCGGGGCTGCATACCGTCTGCGAGGAAGCGAATTGCCCCAACATCGGCGAGTGCTTCACGCGCGGCACGGCGACTTTTATGATTATGGGGGACAAGTGTACCCGCAACTGCGCTTTTTGCATGGTGGAGCACGGGAAGCCGGAGCCGCTTGACCAGGGAGAACCGGCAAGGCTGGCGCGAGCCGCTGCCGAGCTTGGGCTCAAGCATGTCGTCATCACAAGCGTCACCCGGGACGATTTGCCCGACGGGGGAGCGGCGCACTTCGTCGCGTGCACCGAGGAGCTGCGGCGCATGGAGCCTGCACCTTCGGTGGAATTGCTCACGCCCGACTTTCAGGGCGATCCGGACGCGCTCAATGTTGTGCTGGCCGCGCATCCCGACGTTTTCAACCACAATGTGGAAACCGTCCCGCGCCTGTACCCCCGCGTGCGCCCAGAGGCTGATTATGGGAGGTCGGTCGGCGTCCTGGCGCAGGCGCGCAGCTTCGCGCAATCTGAGGGCAACCGCAGGACGCTGGTAAAGAGCGGCCTGATGGTCGGGCTGGGCGAGACGTTCGACGAGGTTATAGTGGTGCTGGGTGATCTGCGCGGCGCGGGCGTTGACCTAGTGACCATCGGGCAGTACCTCAAACCCCGAAGCTCAGGCGCGCACTGTGACGTGGCGCGCTATGTTGAGCCCGCTGAGTTTGATGCTTACTCGGAGATTGCCCGTGGCATGGGCTTCGCGGGAGTTGCCAGCGGCCCGCTCGTGCGCAGCTCGTATCGTGCAGGCGAGCAGTTGGAGGAAACGAAGCGAAGTTAGCGCGGGTTCAGTCGAAGAACGGCAGCGGATTCTCCGGCGGCTTAAGGCGCTCAACGCCCCTCAAATATTTTCGCAGCGGTGCGGGCACGGTTACCGTCCCGTCTTCTAGCTGGTTGTTCTCCAGCAGCGCAATCACGATTCGCGGCAGCGCCAGGCCGGACGCGTTGAGCATATGCACGAACTCCGGCTTGGCCTTTGCATCGCGCCGGAAGCGGATGCTCGCGCGGCGCGCCTGGAAGTCACGGGTGTTGGAGGCCGAGCTCACTTCCAGCCATTCGCCGGAGACGACAGAGTATACATCCAGGTCATAGGTCTTCGCCGACGCGAACGTCATATCGCCCGTCGGCAGCAGCACGCGGCGGTACGGCAGCTCCAGCAGCTCCAGAATGTGCTCCGCTTCCCCGGTCATGCGTTCCAGCGCATCATCGCTGTCCTCGGGCGCGCACATGGTGACTATCTCGACTTTCTCAAACTGGTGCACGCGCCTGAGCCCCCGCGCTTCGTGGCCGTAGTGCCCGGCTTCGACCCGCCAGCAGGGGGTGTAGGCTGCGAGCTTTACCGGCAGCGCCTCGGCGGGCAGTATGCAGCCGCCGTAGTAGTTGCATACCGGCACCTCGGCGGTCGGGATGAGGTAGTAATCGGGCTGCCCGCCAGGATCGTGCACCACCTGCTCAAGCGGCGTGAACACGTGGTACATCTCTTCGTTGAACTTAGGGAGCTGTCCCGTGCCGTAAGGAGCTTCGGGTTTCACCATAAAGGGCGGGCGCATTTCCCGGTAGCCGTGCTCGCTGATGTGGATATCAAGCATCAGATTTATCAGCGCGCGCTGGAGTTCGGCGCCCAATCCCACATAGAATTGAAATCCTGAACCCGAGATGCGCCCCGCTGCCGCGAAATCGATCAGGTTAAGGCTTGCCGCAAGCTCCACGTGGTCTTTGCCGTCAAACGCAAGGCTGCGCTGCTCGCCGTGTTCCTTGATAAGCTGCCTTGCGTCCTCGCCACCGACGGGGACCGAATCGTCGGGCAGGTTGGGCAGCGTTGAGAGCAGGCTGACGCGCTCGTCCTGGATGGTGTTGAAGCGGGCTTCGACTGTGGCAGTTTTTTCGTTTACAGCCTTGACGAAGGCCTTCTTCCCGTCAGCCTGTGCCCTGTCACCGGCCTGCATCAGCTTGCCTATCTCCTTGGACAGCTCCTTGCGCTCGCGCCTGAGGTCGTCCAGCTCGACCTGCGTTTTGCGCTCCTCGGCGTCAAGTTCAAGAATCCGGTCAACGATGGCGGGATACTCCTCGCCGCGCGCTGCAAGCTTCGCTTTGACAAACTCAGGATCGTCACGCAGCTTTTTTCTATCCAGCATATATATATCCCAGCAGGTCTCCTTCTTTTACCGCACCTTCAGTCACCAGGATTTCACCCAGCGTTCCTGATGCTTCGGCTTCAAAGACCACCGAAGCTTTGTCCGCCTCAACCTCAAACAGCTCGTCGCCCTCGGACACTTTGGCTCCCGCCTCGATAAGCCAAGCGCCGAACGCAATCTCGTCGCTTTTCATGCCGATAGGGGGAAGAATGATGGGTATACGTTTCACGTTCGGCTCCAGCGGCCGCTTCCAGCCTACCCGCCTGAGGCGGCCCCGCCACGCTGCGCCACCAGCGTGCGGATTGTTTCGATGATACTGTCGGTGGGTGTTCCCGGCCCCATCACCGAGGCGACGCCGGCGTCCAGGAGCGTGGACACGTCGTCTTCGGGGATGATTCCCCCGGCCATCACGATGATGTCCGCGGCATCCCGTTCTTTCAGCAGTTGCATCACACGCGGCACGAGCGCCATATGCGCGCCTGAAAGGATGGAGAGAGCGCAGACGTCGGCGTCCTCCTGCACGCAGGTGTTTACGATATCCTCGGGCGTCTGGTGCAGGCCGGTGTAAACAACCTCCATTCCCGCATCGCGCAGCGCGCGCGCTATCACGCGGGCGCCCCGGTCGTGCCCGTCAAGCCCCGGCTTGGCGACGACCACGCGTATCATCTTTTGGGACCTGCCCTTCATAGTTTGCTCAGCGACCATCACGACTTCTGATTATAGCAAAGAGATGCTTTAACAGGAGCGCGCAGCGCGTTTTCGCCGCGCAGCCGGAGGCGCTAGCCACCAATGAATTGCTGCACGCGCTTATAGGTTTCAGCCAGCCGCTTCTGGTAGTACGGGATATTCGCATCAGGAGCTTCGGGGTTATACTCGCCAACGAGCTTCGCCACCTCATAGGCCTTGACTTTCGCACTGTCGCCGCTGATGTAGTAGCTGACCGGGTCGCCGGGCTTGAATCGGTCCGGGTTGCGCAGTGCGACTTCATACTGCGCCTGCCGGCTGCGGCGGGTGGTTTCCAGCTTTTTCCGGTACGTCGCAAGCGAGTCCACAAGTATCGCGGTTTTCGCCAGCTTCTTCACCGGTATCCTGCCTTCGGTCAGGTCGCGCTTCACCTGCTCGTAAAGCGCTTTCATCTCGCCAGCCCTATCTTCCAGTATCAGGCGGATGCTGTCCTCGATAAAGCGGCGCAGGAACGGTTCCAGGCCGCGTGATTTCATCCCGCTGCCCTTGATGGTCAGTTCGCCATCGGGCGACAGCAGCGCGTAGTTCTTTACTTTATACGAGAGCATGGCATCGAACTGCCCGCCAAGCTCCACCGATATGCCCTCCGGCATCTGGTCGTCGACCTTTTGAGCAAACTTATCATAGCCACCCGGCCGGCGGAACTCCTCCGGCGGCTCCAGGTAAATCCCGTCGGTGTCCACCTCAATGATGCGCCCGCCTAGCTTCTCAACAACACCTGCCATCGTCTTGACTGTCTCCTGCCCCAGGCGGGTCACTTCCTCCGCGGCATTAAGGTCGGCGAAGTTCATCCGCGCCGTGCCCAGATACCCGTAAAAGCTGTTGATGATTATCTTGAACGCCCCCTGCCGCGCGTCCAGTTGCGAAAATTCGCGCGGATCACTGAGCGATTTCAGCTTTCGCTTGATTTCCAGCCGCTGGGAGAGAAGTTCACGCAGCACCTTCTCGAAAACGCCAAGCCTGTCACCCTGCGGGAACAGGTTGTGCGTGAGGATGAGAGAGGGGTACAGGCTTGCGATATCCACATTTATCACCGGGCGCACGACTCCGGTGACTCGCACGTCGGTGTAGCCGCCGGGGAACACGCGGCCTTCCGCCGGATATGGCAGCGCGGCAGCCTTGTTGTAATATTCGCGCAGCAGCAGGCTGTTTATCTTGGTTGCATTTCCCTTGATAACACTTTCTTCAAGGTCGTAGGGCAGCATCCGGCTCAAGTGGAAGTAGTTCTGCACCAGCGTAGCCGCAACATCTGCGGTCTCGTCAAGCGCCGCCTGCGTGTCGGGCTCTTCGCGCTCGCTATCGCGCAGGCCCAGGTAAGCCGCGAGATACGGCAGGTCGTAGCTGTCCATCTCGCGCTTGAAAATGTCGTAGCCCTGGGCGAGTATCCAGGTGTCCAGCAGGCTTCGGCCGAAAACGCGCAGGCGGGGAAACTCCAGCCTCCTCTCGGCCAGGGGCATAGTGTAACGCTCGCTCCACGCCTCGCGCCCGCCGCGACCGAGGTTGAGCGGGACCTTATTCTTCCTGGCGCGCGCGGAGAGGAAGAAAAGGATATGCTTGTAGAGATTGTGGCCGCATATCACATCGGGATCGAACTCCTGCGTAAGCTCAACAAACCTGCCCAGCAGCTTGCCCTCGCCCAGCGTCTCGCCGTCCAGAAGCACTGTGCTATCGCCACACTTAAGGCCGAGCTCCAGGATCCGGTGCTCCTTATTCCTGGGATCGGCAAGCTCATCGCTGACGTTGAGCCTTAGCTCCAGATGCAGCGTGCGGACATCCGTCCAGCCCATACCGAGAAAGTGGGTTGCGCCCGTGGCGAGCATATGCTGGTGGGCGAATTCCTTCACCTCGTAGTAGGGCTGCTGAGAAAAATCTTTCCTGTGCGACCTGTAATACGACGCTATTTCCCTTAGCGCATTCGCGTAGTCGTTGCAGCTCGCGAATCTCGCAAGCAGATGGAATCCCGTATCGCCCGCCAGCTCCACGGTTTCACAGCCCACTTCGGCGCGCTCAAGAATCTCCCGCCCGTCCAGATAGAGGTATGGCGCGAATTCGGCTGCTTCCTCCGCCACGCGGTCGCTTTCCCGGCGGTAGATGTAGATTTTGCTGGTCGCGGCGTCACAGCCCAGCCCGACGATGCGTTGCGTGTCGTCCCGGCCGTAGAGCAAGCCGTGTAGATCGTAGCTATCCATCGTGTAATAATCCGGCGTAAACCGGAAAATGCAGCGATGATGGCATATCCCCGCCCAGCGAGATTCGCAGGTCGACGGGATTATCCATCGCTGCGAGAGTGGGGTTGAGTTCGAAACGCGGATGGTTGCTCGCTGCCAGTGCCACGCGAAGCTTGTGGCCCGCATCAACAACATAGGCTGTATGCCCCAGTTCCACCGGTATTCGGTAAAACTCGCCGGGCGTTACCTTTCGTGGCGTCGTGTACGGATAAGGCAGCGACATTCGCGCGATGCCGTCGAGAATGAGAAATGAGGTTCCGTCGGGATAGACGTCGGAAAGCCGCACGGAAATATCTGCGTCCGGCGCGTCTACAGCCATTGCTATCTGCGCGGTTACCAGGCCGACTATCGGCATCGGGCGCGAAAGCTTGTCGCTCGTAAACGAGATGACATCCGTGCGTTGCTCGACATCACGCTGGTCGGCGGGGCCGGCGGGAATGGTCAGATTGCGCCCGCCCTTCGTGGGCACGGGACTCGAAGGATCAAAGGTGAGCTTCACGCTGTGCTTGGATACTTCCGGCAGTGTGGACTCGAGCCTGCCTTCCGGCGCAAGAAACATGGTCGCTTCTTCTGCTTCCGGCGGAAAGTCATCGGCGGTGACCCAGGAGTTGCCCGGCGCATTGCGCCCCACAAGACTGCCCGTTGCGTAGTACTGGACGCGGGGGTATCGCTTTGCGAAGCCGTTGTCCTCGCCCTTGAGGTAGTAATCGAAGAATGCAATCACGTCCGGGATGAAATCGCCAGCGGCCTGGGGCGGAAGTTCAATCCCGCCCGTTGCGGCGTCAAACATCGTCCCGTGGGTCCACGGGCCCATAACAAGATAAGTGTCACCGGGCGAGCCGTTCGGCGCACGGTGGCGGCGCAGGTCGTAGCCGCGCAGCGTGCCTTCGGCAAACGTGTCGTACCATCCTCCGAAGTATAGCGCCGGTGGGAACGCGACTTTGGCACGCGTGGTGAGGTCAAGCATCCGCCAGTAGTCGTCGTAGAAAGGATGCTCACGCATGAGCCGGAGATTCTCCGGATCCCACTCGTTGCTGCTCAACCAGTCCTCCACCTGCGATTCGCGCAGCACTCCGCCCACGTACGCGGCGTCGTGGTAGATGCTTGCGGCGGCAACGATTATCACCTGCGCTTTCAGGGAAGGCGGGGCTGCGCCGGCGAGCATATTCTGGGCGATGCCCAGCGCTGACGCTCCGATGGTGCCCACGCGGCCGTCACACCATTCCTGCGCGGCAATCCACTCTACCGTGTCGTAGCCATCACGGAGTTCGCCCCAGCCGTCGTTTACGAATGCCAGGCTGTCACCTTCCGAGTCGAACCTCCCGCGCATATCCTGGGCGACAAAGGCGTATCCCTCACGGGCCAGCGCAATGTAGTCCCGTGTGCTGTCCCGACCGTACGGGGTGCGCATTAGTATCGCCGGGAAAGCTCCGCCTTCCTCAGGCAGCACGAGCGTGGCTGCAAGCTCAGCGCCGTCCCGCATCGGGATTCGCAGCCCGTCCTTCACCTCAAGCGCCAAGGCTAATCTGAACTCTAGCGCTGCGGCGTTACCAATAGATACAGGCCGGGCTGAAGTCAGCTCCTTACGAAGCGGAAGTTGTCCATCGAGCTTAACCCCGCCGCTGGCCATGTTGCGGTAGAGCGGATCCGTGGTGAAAACATAAAATTCCCCGGCGCCTCCTGCAAACTGCGATGACACCAGGCTGAATTCGCCCAGATTGTTCGTCACGGTTTTTGCCTGCGGGCGCACGGTCGCATCTTCGGGCAGGCCGCGCAGCGCGCCTTTGCTGACCGCGCCAACAGGGATGCGTGCAAGGGGCTCCCCGGTCTCGGCGGAGACGACAACTCCGTGTATCTCCAGCGCACTGCCTCCCCGCGCGGGAAGGCAAGCGACCATCAGCACAGCCACCGCCAGCAGCGCTAGCCATCCGCAGAGCACAGGGAGCAGCTTCAGTCTGTTATTGCTTCCGACCATCATTTGAGCTCAAACACGCAGAATCTCGCCTCCGGCGTCAGGCTCATGCACACGCTCTCCTCAGCCTTTGCCCCGGAATGGCCAGACCAAGCCATTGACGCGCTGACGAATCCGCTGATAAAACCGCAGGTGGCTTTGGCGCAGCCGGGCTTTACAAAAGGCGACCGGCGGCAGTGGAAAATGTGCCCCTGCCCGACCTCGTCGACTTCAAAGCGGGTGTCGGGAAGGAGAGAAGCAAGGGATGATAGCGCTTCACTGAGCGCCTTTCGACGGGCTCGCCGCTTCGGCCTGGCGAAGCCCCTGGTCAAGTCGTCAAGAGCCACCTCGCCGGCGAACCGGGCGACATCGCTGTAAAATTCGCTTTCCAACAGGTCGTCACGCAACTCGCTTACGGGAATGGCCGAGAGCTGGCCGATGCCTTTTGTGCGCTCAACGGCATCCACAGTGACCCGGTATCGGTTTTCAAGCTCCCGGCAATACTCCATATCGTACCGCGATAGCGCAACCCAAAGGGAGTAGTACACGAGCGGGGCTATGCGAGCGGGCTTTTCCACGACACGATTCTACCAGAGCTGTATATATACCGTGGCGATCGGTGCGCTTTTAGCTCGGGCGCAGTCGTTGCCGCCCTTGGGTGGAGCAGCTCGGCCGAGTATGTGACAGCGAATGGCGCCGCAGCACCACTCGCTGTGATAAGGTTCGCACCGGATTAGAAACTACTCGGTTGCCTCTTCGTCCCCGGCTTCTTCGGCTTCCTCGCCGTTGTTGTCCTCTTCGTCGGAGGATGTTGCCTCTCCCCCGTCTTCAGGCTCAACAGCCTCTTCGTCACCGGCCTCGGCGCCTTCCTCCTCCACGGGCTCGAGTGCTTCCATCTCCTCCGGAGTGGTTGCAATGCCCTCTGGTGGAATTTCAGTTTCCGACTCTTGTATTGCCGGCATTGCAGGTTCGGTTACGACATCGCCCTGACCGGGCTTGAGTTCAGTGGTTCTCGGGCAGGCCGTGAGCGCCAGCGCGAGGGTGATAAGTAACCCTAGTGCGATAATGATGAGAATAACTTTTCTCATTGACTCCCTCCCGTTGCCACGTTTCCGTTGGCTGAAAACAACCAATCGGGGCAATCATTATACTCCACACAGGAGTATTGGGCAAATCCAGCTTCGGCTAGCTCGCTCCTTCGCCACCGCGCCCCACGGAGACGCGTGACCAGCGGTCGACTGCGAATCCTATGACCATCGAAACCAGACCGGTACAGAACAGGATGATGGGCCAGCCCACCTGGTCCTCGAAGTATTCGAAACCCGTTGAAAAGACGTAGATAATCAAGAATAATGTCCCCAGATATAGAAACGAGCGGACCCGTATCCGCTGGCCGATGAAGATGGCGGCGAGCGAAAGCAGCAGAAGGGCGGTCTCGTACACCGGCAGCTCGTCGTCTACTCCGGTAAGGAACGCGCCCGAGAGCAGCATCCCGCAGCCGAAGAAGCCCAGAATTCCGCGATATACGGCCAGCCCGGCGAAGCCAATGCCTGACAGGAAGCGCGTCAGGTACGCCAGGACCAGGCCGATTATGCCTGCGAGAACCGTCGAGATTCCGTAAATGTTGGCCACGGCTCCGCCGACTGCATAATTATCCACGATATCCTCGGGAAGCATCCCGCCGGAGAAGCCTAGCACGAGCAGCGAGAATACGAGGCCCACCCACCCAACCAGGTAAAGCAGCATAGCATCAACCGTATGGCGTCCGCGTTCAGCGTAAAGCCCCACAAGCAGCACCAGGACGCTGGCGACCAGTGCGAAGCGGTGAACGGTCAGCTCCGGGTCATTCTTCAGGATACCCGCGATTGAAAAAGCCGTGCAGAGCACAAAGCCCAGCCCCGCCAGCAGCGACCAGGACGGATGAGGCAGGAAGCGCCTGCACAGTAAGTAGATTATGGTGCCCGCGCCGAGGGAGAACCCCCAGTGCAGCAGCACGGGCTGCTCCAGATAGTATTCCGGCTGCCCCGCCGATGGTCCCCAGATAGCCATGTAGGTTACGAACGGAGCGAGCATGCCCGCTGTGAGCAGAAAGTAAACCGCAACCGCCCGCTGGCTAATAAACCACAGCACCAGGCCAGCAGCAGCACAGACCAGCATCGGCACGAGAATGGACCCGAAGCGCTGAAGTCCAGACCATTCTTCCCAGTTGATGGAGATGAAGAATACTGCCGCGCTTACGATGACCACGGCGCCGAGGAAAAGAAATATGCGCGCTGCCGTGACGCGGGACAGGTCTACGGCGGGAGAAGCCGCTAGGCGGACGGGCTTCGCCGGAGCCTGCGGCGGAGCTGCTCCGGGATCCAGCATCTGGGCCGCTCTGGCCAGGGCTTCGTCTATCTCCTCTTTGCTCCAGCCCTTACCTTGAAGCGCGGCGCTGATTTCATCCTCTGGCTGTAACCGGGCTAATGACTGGATGATGAATTCAAGGAGTTCGGGATTAGCCATAGTTACTCCCCCCTGGATGCAGCGTAGAGCTTATGCCGCGTGTGCTATCCGCAGTACTTGTGCGATATGCAGTGCGCCCAGTACATCTGGAGCTCGTATTCGTCCATCAGGTGCTGCACAACGGCGGTTCGGTTCCGGCAGTCGAAATCGAGGTCCTGCAATATCTGAATCCACTCGTCCGTGGATTTGCCGGTCGCGTTGGCAAGCTCCTCGTCGTTAGCGGTTACTTTTTCTCCACGTGCCATCGGTTACCAACTAGCATCAAATTATACCGTAGCAGAAGCAGAATAAATGGGTTTAGTGGAGAAAAAAGAGCGGAAGACGGGATTCGAACCCGCGACCCCCACCTTGGCAAGGTGATGTTCTACCACTGAACTACTTCCGCACGAGTGCTTACTATACGGAATCGCTGCCAGTGGTGTCAAGCAAGCCCACAAGCCATCTACGGTGTTATAATCGGCGCATCACACAGGGGGAAGATATTATGAACCGAAAGTTTCTCGTAAGCTTGCTTCTGGCCAGCATCCTTTCCATGTTTGCACTTACCGCTCTTGCCATGGTTGCCCGTGCCGAAGCTCTTCCGAGCATTGACGAGCCCATCGTCGTCCCGCGCTGGAGAACGATCGGGCCATTCCCGTTGGGTGTGCGGGAAGCGGGAACTGACGCGCTGGCGTACTTCGGCGAACAGCCGTTTAAAGAACCGCTACTGAAGGGTTCCTTTCCCAGTTACCTGGTCCCCGGCTGCACGGTGCGCTGGAAGTATGTCGAGAGCAACGATGAGGGGAATGTCACCATTGAATACCCCGAAGTCACCGAAGACGACTGGGAACTCATTACCGGCGAATGGGGATTTGCGGGTGCGCTCTATCGGGGACTTGCCTTCGGAGCTATCGAAATTGAGAACGGGCCAAGGCGGGCGTTGATTGACCTTCAGAACTCAGGGGGTTTTCGCCTGAACGGAATTCCCTACCAGGGCGACTCCTACGGCCACAATATGTGGAAACAACCGGTTGTGCTGCAACAGGGGCGTAACGAGTTCCGCGTTGGATTCAGCTATCGGGGCTCCTTCAAAATGCGCATATTGCCGGTGGGAGACGACGTGACGTTCGTCGCCAAGGACGCGACACTGCCGGATCTGGTGCGCGGGTGGAACCGGCGGATTATGTTCTCCGTGCCCATCGTCAACGCGACGACCCGCTGGCTGAAGGAACCTTTCGTCCGCCTGAGCAGCGACATGCCGGGGCTTGAAGGGCTGTTCGGCGCGCCGATACCTGTTCCGCCGCTTGGTGTGCAAAGCTTCCAGGTGCCTGTTGGACCGACGCCGGACGTTCCTCTGGACTACGAAGCCGACGAAGTTGAGGTAAAGGTGGAGTTCCTTGACGGTCCGGACGGCGCGGTGCTGGGAAGCGACGTCCTCAAGTTCCGGGTGCGCGACACATCCCAATCGCGGCGCGAGACCTTCTGGTCGGCGAGCACGTACTCAGTTCAGTACTACGCGCTCAAGGAGCCGATAGACTTCGGCCCGCATAAAAAATACGCGCTCGTGCTTTCTTTGCATGGCGCTGGCTGCGAGGCACAGGGGCAGGTGGACTGTTACGAAGCCAAGTACTGGGCGTTTGTCGTCGCGGCAACCAATTGCCGGCGCTTCGGATTTGACTGGCAGGACTGGGGTAGTATAAATGTTCTTGAAACCCTGACGGCAGTCGAGGAGCGCTATCCCATCGATGAGAACCTCGTTCATCTTACCGGCCACTCGATGGGTGGACACGGCACCTGGTTCAACGCATTCGTCTACCCTGGTATGTGGGCCGATGCGGTTCCAAGCGCGGGCTGGACTACGTTCGGCCTTTATGTGCCGATGTTCCTGCGCAAGAATGTGACCATGGGCGAGCCGCGGGCGCAGCTAATCTGGAACCTGGGATTGCGCGAGGAGAATACCCTGATGCTGACCGAAAACGCGCTCAATCTACCGATACTGGCGGTTGAGGGCAGCGCTGATGATAACGTGCCGCCGCAGCAACCGAAGATGCTGGTTGACCTGCTCACACGCCGAGGCTACGACGTGAGTTACAAGGAAGTTCCTGGAATGGGCCACTGGTGGAACGACCCCGACACTCCGGGCACCGATTGCGTGGATGCAAGCTGGATCAACGAGTTCTGGCAGAAGCACGAGCGTAACCCGTGGCCAAAGAGGGTCGTTTACCGCACGCATAATTACTCGGTCAACAACCACGCTTACTGGGTCACCATTGACCGGCCGCTGAAAGCTTATCGCGACATCAAAGTGGAAGCAGAGGTCACCGCGCCGCGCACGGTGAAAGTCGAGACGGTCAATATAGAGGGCTTGACGCTCAGACTGCCGGAAGAACTCATCGGAGGTGTCAAGGCTATGCCCGAAGCGGGCGCTGCGCACGGTGGCAGAGTTATAGTGAACCTTGACGGCGTGCGTCTTGTGCTCAATCCGCTGGCTGACGGCACCTACAGCTTCCACCGGGGGAAGCAGGGAATATGGGAGGCTGGCGAAGTCGTGGTGCCGAAGGGCGCAAAAACGCGAGCACTTTACGGGCCATGGAAGCAGGCGTTTATGCGTCCCTTCGTAATCGTCTACGGTACCCAGGGGACGGACGAGGAGGATGAGTGGACGCTTGCGCTGGCGAGGTCTTACGCGCACGCATGGTGGTACCGGGCGAACGCGCGCGCATGGATCATAGCTGATACCGACACAATACCCGAGATCAAGGAGCCACCGAACCTAATTCTTCTTGGCGGAGCGAATATGAACGCCGTTACCGCGCGGCTTGAGGCAGGCCTGCCCATTGTTATGCGCGACGACGGTATCCTTGTGGGCGGGCGGTGGATTCCCGGGCGCGACCTGGCAGCAAAATTCGTCTACCCCAATCCGGAACGCCCTGGCTCTCTCGTCCTGGTGCAAGAGGGACAGTCACTGGACGGCTTCAAGCGCCTGTTCAGCTTCACCGAGATCTACTCCGGCGCGGGCTTCCCCGACTGGATGGTGTGGGGA
>JAGGTK010000089.1 GCA_021163765.1 bacterium | reverse complement strand
CCAGGACGGGCTGGAATCTGCGCTCCAGCGCGGGATCCTTTTCCACATACTTGCGGTATTCCGTCACGGTGGTGGCGCCGATAGCCTGCAGGTCCCCCCGGGACAGGGCGGGCTTGAGTATGTTGGAGGCATCCATTGCCCCTTCCGCGGCGCCGGCCCCTACCACCGTGTGCATCTCGTCGATGAACAGGATCACGTTGCGCTTGCCCTTCTCAATCTCGTCCAGTACAGCCTTGAGCCGGTCTTCGAACTCGCCGCGAAACTTGGAACCGGCGATGAGCCGGGCCATATCGAGCTGCAGGACGCGCTTGTCCATCAGCGGCTCGGGCACCCGTTTCTGGGCGATGCGCAGCGCAAGGCCTTCAACGATGGCCGTCTTGCCGACTCCCGGGTCACCGATGAGCACAGGGTTATTCTTCTGTCGCCGGGACAGAACCTCGATAACACGGTCAGTCTCCTGGTCCCGCCCGATGACGGGATCAATCTTGCCGCTGCTGGCCTTGTCGGTCAGATCGATGGTGAAGCGTTTCAGTGCCTGGTATGTGTCTTCTGCCTGGGCCGAATCCACGCGGCGGTGTCCGCGGACTTCCTTTAAGGCCTGTAGGACCTTCTCCTTGGTCAGGCCCAGGGCGCTTAACACTCTCAGCCCTGCGCCTTCCCTCAGCTCGAAGAATGACAGCAGCAGGTGTTCCGTGCCGATGAACTCGTCGCCCATCTGTTTTGCCTCGTCGTACGCGAGGTCAAACAATTTGGCCGTTTGCGGTGTTACGTATATCTGGCCGATGCCGCCGCCTGTTTCCACCTGCGGCCTGTGCAACACGGCGTTCTTTATCCTGCCAAGAGCCTTCTCGCGGTCAACGCCCGCCAGGCTGAATACTTCCACGGCCAGCGAGTTCTCAACGAAAGCCAGGCCGTACAGCACATGTTCCGTGTCAAACTGAACCTGTTTGGTCTCAAGGAGTACGTCCTGGGCCTTCTGTAGAGCCAGTTTGGCGTGTTCAGTGAATTTTTCGTAGGGAATCATTCTTTCTCTCCTTTTCCCTCCCCCGCTGCCGTTCTGAGCAGTGAATGCAGCACCAGTCCGGTTCCGGTGCGCTTGGTGGGCACCAGCCCGAATTCTGTTCCCCTGAGGACTGATAGCATCTGTTCGCGCACCGGCGGGTCAAGCTGCTGCAGTATAAGGTCCAGCATTCGCTTCATCTCTTCAAGCTGCTCTCTCATCCGAAAGATGACCTCTACGCCCGCAAGGTTCACTCCGAGTTCGCGGGTCAAGCTGACGATAATGCTCAGCCGCTCAACGTCGCTTCGGGAGTACATCCTTGTGCCTCCCTTCGTGCGTTCGGGCGAGATGAGCCCTTCTTCCTCGTACTTGCGCAGAGTCTGCTGGTGCAGGTCGAGCATCTGCGCGACCGTGCCGATGGTAAGCAGCGGCTCTTGTTTATCTCCGTTTCGTTGGTTCTGTGCCATCGTTTAGAAGCCAAACATTTTCAATCTCGGGTTAATCGGGTTGTCCTCCGCGAACTCGCTAATGAGCTCGCGGCCCCGCGCGCTGACGCGCTTTGGGGTCACTATCTTCACACGCACCAGCAGATCTCCTCTGCCAGCGCGGGAAAGCCGGGGAAACCCCTTGCCTTTCAGGCGGAATTCCCTGCCTGAGTCGGTCCCCGGCGGTATCTTCATTCGCACGTGCTTGTCGAGAGTTGGTATCTCGATTTCGCCGCCGAGCAGGGCCTCGGCTATTGTTATGGGGACTTCAAGGGTGACGTTGGAGTCCTGGCGGTGGAAATAAGGGTGGGGTCGCACGGTCACGTTTAGCAGCAAATCGCCGTATGGGCCGCCGTTTCGCCCCGGACTGCCCTTGCCCGGAACTCGAACCTTGCTTCCGGTGTCGATTCCGGCCGGTATCTTCACTTCGATGCGCTCCCGCTTTGTTATGAGGCCGCTGCCCCGGCAGCGCATGCAGTTCTTGCTTGGAATGCTGCCCTTTCCCCGGCAATGGGGGCACTCCGTGGTTTGCCTGAAAAACGAAGCCCCACGCGAAATCTGACCGGTCCCGTTGCAGGTGGGACACACATTCCAGGCTGCGTCCGGGTCAGCGCCGCTTCCGTTACAGCGGTCGCACGTAATTTCCCGCACGAGCTCCATTATGACCGTTGTTCCTTTAGCTGCCTCCAGAAAGTCGATGGTGACAGGTTGATAAACGTCCTCACCCCGGCGCGGAGTTGTATCAGCGCGGGTTTGGGTCGCGCCGGCGCGCCCGAACAGGTCGCCGAACACATCAAAGCCACTCCCGCCGAATTCAACTCGCATTCCTCTTGAGGCGAACTGGCGCACGAACTCGTCCCATTCCATTCCCGGCCCGCCGCCGGGGCCGCCGTGAGGCGAGAAGAAACTGCTGCCGTACGTGTCATACTGCTTGCGCTTTTCCTTGTCCGACAGGACATTGTATGCGGCCTGGATCTCCTTGAAGCGCTGCTCGGCTTCGGGATTGCCCGGGTTCACGTCGGGATGGTACTTGCGCGCGAGCCGCCGGTGGGCTGCCTTGATTTCCTTCTCGGTCGCCCCGCGCTCAATGCCGAGCACTTCGTAGAGGTCCTTTTCCGGTGCCACTTACTTCTCCTCGCTGGGGGCATCCTCCCCTGGCTCTTCTTCGGCAGGCTCGTCTTTGTCCTTCTCCTCCTCCTTGAGCGGCGTTAAAACCCGCACCATTGCAGGTTTGATGACGCGGTCTCCAATGCGCACGCCCTGCTGGTAGACTTCGGCGACCATTTCGACAACAACGTCGGGCGAGGGTTCGGAGTGCAGCGGCTGGTGCATAGATGGGTTAAACGGGATTTTAGTTTCGGATATCGTCTCGATGCCGTGCTCCATGAATATCTTCTGGAGCAGTTCTCTGGTTTTTCGGACGCCGTCAAGGAGGGGATTTTCGCCAGGCGCGGTGTCCTTGTAAAGGTGCTCCGCTTGAGCCAGGCTGTCGAGAACGGGTACCAGCTCGAAGATTAAATCCTCAATGGCAAACTGCTTGTAGGATTCACGCTCGCTCTCAACGCGCTTTCGGTAGTTTATAAGGTCAGCTTGCGTGCGTTGCGCTAACTGCAGGTATTCGCTGGCTTCAGCACGAGCTTTCTCCAGTTCCAGAAAGACGGACGCTTCGGATTCGATGGCTGCCGGGAGGTCGTCTGCCTCAGGTTCGAGCGCAGCTTCATCATCGGCCACCGTTTCGTCCGCGTCCTTTGGCAGGCCGTCAGTATCGGGCTTCGGCGGGCTTTCAGCGTCGGATGGGCGTTCAGCGCTGTCCATGCCCTCGGCTTCCAGGTTCTCCCCGTTCCCAGTTGTCATATCTTTTTTCACCCGTATGTTATTGGGGGCGGAGCCGGGATAGCCCGGCCCCGCCGGTAGCTGGTTTACTTGATGGTCACTTTCTTGGGTTTGACCTCTTCCTTCTTGGGCAGGTTGACCTCTAGCACGCCGTCCTTGTAGGTAGCGTCAATCTTGTCCGCTTGGACAATTGCGGGGAGCGTGAAGGAGCGGTAGAACTTGCCGTAACTGCGTTCGACGAAGTGGTAATTTTCCTTCTTTTCCTCCTGCTCGAACTTGCGTTCGCCGCTGATAGCCAGCCGGTTGCCATCCACTTCGATGCAGATGTCGTCCTTATCCATCCCCGGAAGGTCAACCTTGACCTTGAACCCGTTGTCCTCTTCCTTGATATCGACCAGAGGTGACCATTCCGTAAGCTTGGCACCTTCGGTCGATGTCCCGAAGAAGTCCTCAAACAACTGCTCCATTTCCCTGCGCAGGCTTCGCGCTGGGAAATCAGCTCCATACCTTCTTAGAAGTGCCATTGTTAGTTACCTCCTTTTTAGTTAGTTATATGTGTATCGGGCCTAGTCGACTTCCTTGAAGTCGGCGTCAACCACGTTATCGCCTTCATTGTCCAGAGGGGTTTCAGGCTCAGGCACGGCTCCACCCGCCCCTTCTCTGCCCGCTCCGGCCTCCTGGTACATATACTCCGCGAGCCGGTAGCTTGCCTGCAGCAGCAGGTCAGTCTTAGCCTTGATGTCCTCAACGTTTTTGTTTTCCACGGCCTTCTTGAGCTCTTCAAGCGCCTTCTCGGTCGCGTTACGGTCCGAACTGGTGATTTTGCTGCCGTGTTCGCGCAGCGTCTTCTGCGTTTGGTAAATAAGGCTGTCGGCCTTGTTGACCGCTTCGACCTCTTCGCGGCGTCGCCGGTCTTCTTGCGCGTGCGCTTCGGCGTCCTTGACCATCTGGCTGATGTCATCGTCATTGAGGTTGGACGTGCCCGTGATAGTAATCTTCTGCTCCTTGTTGGTTGCCAGGTCCTTTGCGCTCACGTTAACGATGCCATTGGCGTCGATATCGAACGTCACCTCGATCTGCGGGATGCCGCGGGGGGCCGGCGGAATACCTACGAGGTGGAAGCGGCCCAGGCTCTTGTTGTAGGTAGCCATCTCGCGCTCGCCCTGCAGTACGTGAATCTCCACCGTAGTCTGGTTGTCCGCCGCCGTGGAGAAAATCTCGCTTTTGCGTGTCGGGATGGTGGTGTTGCGGGGAATCATCTTGGTGAAAACGCCGCCGAGAGTTTCGATGCCGAGGCTCAGCGGTGTCACGTCCAGGAGCAATACGTCTTTAACCTCGCCCTTAAGCACCGCGGCCTGGATGGCTGCGCCGATGGCGACGACCTCGTCGGGATTAACGTTCTTGCTTGGTTCTTTGCCGGCGAGTTGCTTGACGAGCTTCTGCACCGCGGGGATGCGGGTGGAGCCGCCGACGAGCAGTATTTGGTCAATATCGCCTGCGGACACGCCTGCGTCGCTCATAGCCTGCTTTACCGGCGCGACCGTTTTCTCCAGCAGGTCGTCAATGAGCTCTTCAAACTTGCTGCGGGAGAGGGTTGTGTCCAGGTGCTTCGGGCCGTCAGCGTCTGCGGTGATGAACGGCAGGCCGATATCAGTGGTCATGGCGGTGGAAAGCTCGATCTTGGCTTTTTCGGCGCCTTCACGCAGGCGCTGCATGGCTCGCGGGTCATCGCGCAGGTCGATGCCCTGTTCGCGCTGGAAGTTGTCCGCTAGCCATTCTGCAATGCGCTGGTCGAAGTCATCGCCGCCTAGGTGGTTGTTGCCGCTAGTGGCTTTGACCTCAAATACGCCCTCGCCGATTTCAAGAATGGACACGTCGAATGTTCCGCCGCCAAGGTCGTAAACCATCACGGTCTGCTCTTTTTCCGCCTTGTCGAGACCGTATGCCAGGGCGGCCGCAGTGGGCTCGTTGATGATGCGGAGCACTTCCAGCCCCGCGATCTTGCCTGCGTCGCGTGTCGCGCGCTTCTGGGCGTCCTCAAAGTAAGCCGGTACCGTAATGACAGCCTGGGTTACCGGCTCTCCCAGATAGGACTCCGCGTCGCGCTTGAGCTTGCCCAGAATCATCGCGGAGATCTCCTGGGGAGTATAGTCGCGTCCGTCAATCGTCACCTTGAAATCGGAGCCCATTTTCCGTTTGATTGAAGCAATTGTTCGCTCAGGATGAGTAATCAGCTGGCGCTTGGCAGCGACTCCCACGATTCGTTCGCCCTCACGGGAGATGTGCACAACCGACGGCGTTGTTCTTCCGCCTTCAGAGTTGGTGATAATCTTGGCCTCACCAGCCTCCATCACCGCCAGACAAGAGTTTGTTGTTCCCAGGTCAATGCCTATTACGTTGGTCATAAATCAACCTCTCCGAAATTTCTTGGAGCACTAATATACCCCAAATTCGATAATCTGTCAAGCACACCATCATATAATCTAATGTGGCGCGACTAAGCTTATTTACCCGTCATTTCGGGCGTCTATTGTATGTGGTATGAAATAAAGGCAGAGAATCCGTTACACTCCGGGAAATCGAACATTTTGGTCGTTTGAGCATCCTACTTGATGCCGGGCGACAAGCGCGGATTGCCTTCGCCGCCCGGTCAAAGTAGAATGGATATGCAATCCTGAACGGATATTTGGAGGTTCGTGAAAATGCTTAACACCGGCGATAGGTTTTGGAAGATACTGGCTCTGGGGCTGATCGTCGTATTGGTTGGCTTGGTCATCTATCTTGGCCACAGCACGGCGGAGCTTCGTGCCAGGGGGAACTATCAGGCCAACTACTCGCAGCCGGCTTCGTTCCGTGCGCCGTTGATGAAGGGCGAAGACCTGAGCGGCAACATTTACTGGGTCGCCGACCTGGTTGAAAAGGCACTGCCTTTTGTCGTAAACGTCAAGACCTCCACAAGGCCTGACGCCGGGTCGGATGCTAAAGCGGATGACGGCCCGGGTATGTATAAGGAGCTTCCGGAAGGCGGCCAAAGGTGGGGGCAAGGGGATTCCTTCGAATGGTTCCGGGAGCAGTTCCCCTGGCTCGACATTCCTGAACCCAATTACCAAAAGCCGCCAATGCAGGGGGTTGCCAGCGGGTTCATAGTGTCTGAGAGGGGACATATAGTGACCAACGCTCACGTGGTGCAGGGAATGGATGAAATCACAATAACGCTGAGTGACGGTCGCGAGTTTAAGGCGACACTCGTTGGAACCGACAACCTGAAGGACATTGCGGTATTGAAAATCGATGCAAGGGACCTTCCTGTCGCCCCGCTGGGTGACTCGGAAGCCGTGCGAATAGGGGAGCCCGCGGTGGCAATCGGCAGCCCGTTCGGGCTGGAAGCGACAGTTACTCAGGGAATTATCTCCACGACCGGTCGTGACCCGCGCGAACTCGCTATGGAGATGGACGCACGCCGGGTGAAGAAGCTCATCCAGACTGACGCATCGATCAATCAGGGAAACTCAGGCGGCCCGTTGCTCAATGCCAGGGGAGAGGTTATCGGCGTCAACCAGGCCATCCTGCCGTACGCCCGGGGAATCGGATTTGCGATACCAATAAACGAAGTTAAGGGCACGATTGAGCAGATTATCAAGGAGGGCAAAATCAGCTATCCCGGCATAGGCGTGACGGTGCAGGATGTCACCGAAGACAACCACGAAGAGCTCAGGATAGATGTAACCCGCGGGGCGTACGTCGTGCAGGTGAATGTCGGCAGTCCGGCTGACAGGGCTCACATTGAGGCTGGCGACGTGATCCTTAAACTGGATGACGTGGAGATCCGCACCACCGACGAGCTTATTACAGAGATAGACCGCCACAAGGTGGGTGACAAGGTTACCCTGCTGGTAGCTCGCGGCGGCAGCAAGGACAAGCTAAAGAAAGTGGTAGTGGTGCTCGGCGAGCTGGACCTGTCCGAGTTCAGGCCTGGCGGATAGGATTCGATGCAATAAGTGAGCCGGAGGGAAAGCTGTGCTAACATAGTGTCGCGCGTCCGGTCGCTCGGCGGGCGCTGGTGATTGATGTGGGAAGCAGGTTTGTACAGATTGCCCTCATTCTTCTCTTCATCGTGCTTGCCGCGGTGTTCTTTTCCCGCGTGGGGCAGATGGGGGTTGAAGAGCTCTCATACACAGAGCTCATCTCGCACATTGAGTCTGGCAATGTGGCGACGATCAGCATAAACAGCGATACGGACACAGCGGAAGGCGATTTCCTTCCGACCACGGACACAGAAGGAAACGAGACTACTGGCAGGTATAAGGCGAATCTGCCACCCGAATATGCTGATGTTCTTGCGGTTGCGGGTGAGCACGGCGTGAGTGTCGAGATAGTGAAGCCTTCGGGGCTGTCGCTGCTGTTTAACCCTACGACAATAATCTGGATACTGATGCTCCTTTTGCCCATCGCCTTCATCTGGTTCATTTTCTCGCGCTCCGCTCAGGCTGGTGGCCAGTCGCAAGCATTCAATTTCGGCAAGTCCAGGGCGCGTATGATGAACCCGGAGAAGACTCGCACAACCTTCAAGGACGTTGCGGGGCTGGAAGAAGTCGTGGATGAACTCCGGGAAGTTGTGGACTTCCTGAAGGACCCGGCCAAGTATCAGCGGCTGGGCGCGGAGATACCCAAGGGCGTGATACTGCTCGGGCCGCCAGGATGCGGCAAGACACTGCTGGCAAAGGCGGTTGCGGGTGAGGCCGGCGTGCCGTTCTTCTTCATCAGCGGGAGTGACTTCGTTGAGATGTTTGTTGGCGTGGGCGCGGCGCGCGTGCGAGATCTGTTTGACCAGGCCAAGCGCCGAGCGCCGTGCCTGGTGTTCGTTGACGAGCTGGACGCGGTGGGTCGTCATCGCGGGTCGGGCATTGGCGGGGGGCACGATGAGCGCGAGCAGACCCTTAACCAACTGCTGGTTGAGCTGGACGGCTTCGAGCCGAATTCGGGGGTAATCGTGCTTGCCGCAACGAACAGGCCCGACGTGCTCGATCCGGCCCTGCTGCGCCCGGGGCGATTCGACCGGCGCGTCGTCGTTGACAGCCCCGATTCGAAAGGGCGGGAGGAGATTCTTAAAATCCACCTGAAGAACAAGCCGATTGACTCCAGCGTGGACATAAAGGCCATCGCGCAGCGCACGCCCGGATTCTCCGGTGCAGACCTGCACAATGTTGCGAACGAGGCCGCGCTGCTGGCCGCACGGAGAGGGCTGGACAGGATTACTATGGGCGAGCTGGCTGAGGCGGCTGAGCGAGTGGTGGCGGGGCCGGAGCGGCGCAGCCGGATTATGACGGAGAAGGAAAAGCGGCTGACGGCCTACCACGAGCTGGGCCACGCGGTGGTGGCCTATCGGCTGCCGGGCGCGGACCCGGTGCACAAAATATCGATACTTCCCCGGGGCATGTCGCTGGGCTATGTGCTATACCTGCCGGAAGAAGACCGGCTCAACGAGACGCGGCATCAGTTGTTGAACAAGATCTGCGTGATGATGGGCGGGCGCTCAGCGGAAGAAGTCATCTTCGGGGGAGACGAGATTACGACGGGTGCGCGGAATGATATCGAGCATGCGACCGAGATTGCCCGGGAGATGGTTACTCGCTTCGGTATGAGTGAAAAGCTGGGGCCGCTGGCCTTTGGCAGCAAGCACCAGAACATCTTCCTGGGTAAAGCCCTGGCGGAAGACCGCAACTACTCTGAAGAGATAGCGGCGGTCATTGATGAGGAAGTCAGGCGCATTGTGAGCGAATGCCACGAGAAGGCGACGCAGATACTCGATGAGAATCGCGCTGCGCTGGATCGCCTCAGCAAGGTTCTCATTGAGCGAGAGACCCTTGAAAGGCGTGAGTTTGAGGAAATCATGAAGGATTTCGACGAGAGTCCGCAGGGCGGCGATGCGACCGGCATCTCGGATCAGGCGACCTCAGAAACCTCCCCTGGTTCGCTAAGCATCGGGCTGAGCGGGAGTGGCGCATGAGCAAAAGGCTGATAGACCGGGAGCGCATCGCCAGGGCAGTCCGCGAGATACTTGAGGCGATTGGCGAAGACCCTGAACGCGAAGGTCTTCTCGGAACGCCCGGACGGGTCGCCCAGATGTACGAGGAGATACTCGGCGGAGTCGAGGAGGATGGGTACGAGCTTATCCGGTCGTCGGTCTACCACGAGCGGCACGAGGAGCTTGTTCTCCTGCGCGATATAGACTTCTACTCCATCTGCGAGCACCATCTGATGCCGTTTATGGGCAAAGCCCATATCGCTTACATACCAAAAGGCACCATCTGCGGTCTCTCAAAGATTGTGCGTGCGTTCTCACATCTATGCCGGCGCCCGCAGGTGCAGGAGCGGCTGACATGGCAGATGGCTGATATGCTTCAGGCGACCATGCGCCCTCACGGGGTTGCCGTGGTGCTGGAAGCGCGGCATCTGTGCATGGAACTAAGGGGGGTTAAAAAGCGGGGTAGCATTGTCACCACGTCGGCCCTTAGGGGCATATTCCACATTAATCCGGCCTCCCGGGCGGAGCTGTTTCGGCTGATACAGGGGCACAGCGAAGTCCTGTAATGCCCCTTATGCGCGCAAGCGGTTTATTATTTGACTTTTGCATATCCGGTCTGTATACTCTGGTCTTGACATCTTGGCTGACGGGCCAAGACAAACCACCTATTGGAGCAGCTGATGAAGAAGATCCTTTGTCGGAGTGAGAGGGTCCTGGGAATCGTCTTACTCATCGGTTTGCTGTTGGCTTTCAGCCTGACCGCGATTGCACAGCAACGCGGAGAGGCGCGTCCGAAAAAGTATAAGCGGCCCTGGCGGCAACTGTTCGAGCAGAACATGGCTAAGTACGGCGTCGAGACTCCGGACGTGCCATACGTTCCCCTTCTCGACTACTCCGAGTCATGCTCACTGTGCCACACCGATTATTACAAGCAGTGGCAGTATTCCGCCCACGGCACCGCTTACACTGAGCCTTTTTATCAGCAGGCAGCAGCGGAATACCGGGAGTTTTACGACTTCACGGAGAAAAACATCAAGAACATGCGTCGCCTTGGTGAGCTGTGGGAAGACGACATCCTTCCGACAAGCGCCCAGATGCCGGAAAGGGTGGACTGCCTGTCCTGCCACGCTCCCGCCATCAACGCGGAAATTCAGCACAGCACTAACAAGCCGCTGGTTGAGTTTCTGAAAGCTATGCGCGAGGGTTACGTTCCGAGACTGAAGGATGTAGCTTCGGGCGAGGTGGATCCCACACTTGGCGTTCGCAAGGATACTTGGCCGAACTCTGATATCGCAATCCGCGAGCAGTTGAACTACTGGCAGCGGTTGAACGACTACGTCAAGGATGGCGTAAGCTGCGACTTCTGCCACACCATCAGCCGAATGGGATTGCCGACAGACCGGACCCAGGTGAAGTTCCCTGAGCTTTACAACCAGTACTACGGCCTGTCGTACGAGCACAGGTTCGGACTGCAAAAGTTCGGGCCCCTCGACGAGGCGCCGACTTCAGCTCACACGATCCGCTATTCCGCCGTATACACCGACTCTCGTATGTGCGCACCATGCCACCAGGAGGTGAACGGTTACGGCGTTATCGTGCAGGATACCTACAACGAGTGGCTGAGAAGCGATTACGCAATACCGGGTCCCTCCTACGAGACGTGCCAGAGCTGTCATATGCCGTCCTCCGAATCTCTCGGTTTGGGGCGTATGCCGCCGTCCAAGCACGGGCCGGACCGCAGGGAGTTCCACTTCCACGATTTCCGCGGCACGCAGCCTGAATTCCTGCGCGATGCGGCGGAGCTCTCCCTCACTGCCGAACGCGAAGGCGACCTGGTCACTGCGACGGTTGAAGTCACCAATACGGGTGCGGGCCATATGCTGCCGACCGGGCTTCCGTTCCACCAGCTCGTTTTGATTGTTCGCGGGGAAGACGCAGAAGGCAACATTTTCTTTGAAGACATCCGCATCTACGAAAAGAAGCTGGGGCGCACGTTCGACTATCGCGCCGAGATACCTTACTGGGAGGCTGACTTCATCGAGTACGATACGCGCATCCCGCCCGGAGAGACGGTGGCGGAGGACTACGAGATAGACGTATCCGGTGTAACCGGCTCGGTGTATATCACCTCGCAACTGTTCTATCGCCGGGCAAGCAAGCAATTCACCGGTGTATACCAGCTCAGCGACCGTCCGATTGAGATGTACGGCATCGCTGAGGAAGTTTTCTAACCCTGGGAAAGCGAACATTTCAGCGGGGGCTTCCACTTATGGGGGCCTCCGCTTTTTGTTAAGCTGATGGAGATGGTTCAAACCCGCGGATGGCTGGTGCGCGGCAGGGCGCTTGAGCTGACGCGTCCTCTGGTGATGGGGATACTCAACTTAACTCCCGACTCCTTTTTCGACGGCGGCCGGCATTTCCCTGACGTTCCGGGCGCCGTGTCGCACGCGGAGAAAATGCTCGACGAGGGCGCTGACATTGTGGATATCGGAGGGGAAAGCACGCGCCCCGGAAGTCGGCGGCTTGACAGGGACGAAGAGCTGGCGCGGGTGCTGCCGGTTGTTGAGGAGCTGAGGGCCCGGAGGCCGGACGCCCTTATCTCGATTGACACGTATAAGGCGCGGGTGGCGGAGAAAGCACTCGCAGGCGGCGCGGCGATAGTAAATGACATTTCAGCCGGAAGAATGGATGAGGAACTGCTTCCCCTCGTTGCTGAGGACGGGTGCGGCTATGTCCTGATGCACATGCTGGGAACTCCGGATACGATGCAGGTGTCGCCGAACTACAGCGACGTGGTTGGTGAAATCCGCGGGTTCTTCCAGGAGCGCTTGGCTGTGCTGGATGCGCACGGGATAGGACGCGAGAGCGTCGTTACAGATCCGGGAATAGGATTCGGCAAGCGCCCTGAGGACAACCTGGCGCTGATAGCGCACGCGTCGAAGTTGCGGGCCGCGGACAGGCCGCTTCTCTTCGGCGTGTCGCGCAAGTCCTTTCTGGGACACCTGCTGGGCCGCGAAGCAGATGGCCGGCTTCACGGCACAACTGCCGCGAATGTCGCCCTGCTGCTGCAGGGGGTGGAAATCCTGCGCGTTCATGATGTCGCACCAGCGGTGGACGCGGTGAAGGTTCATCAGGCTCTAAAGGAATCAGGCGATGGAGACTAAGCGCCTAGTTGTAAGCGGCATAGTGCAGGGCGTGGGGTATCGCCACTTCGTTTTAGGCATCGCGCGGCGGCTTGGCGTGGCTGGCTACGTGCGAAACCTGCCCGACGGCACGGTTGAAGTGGTGGTTCAGCTTGAAGAAGAGGAGAGCCTTAACGCGCTGGTGGGTGCGCTAAAGAAAGGCCCGCCGGCGTCGCGCGTGTCCGGCGTTGAAATTCACGCGCTCACAGGTCTTGGCGAGGAATTGAGCGGGTTCGCCGTCAGACTGTAGGCACGTCGGGAGTCGGTTCCCCTTCGCGAGCCGCGAAGTTTTCTGCGGCACGCTTGGCGCGCATCTGCGTGAGCTTGTCACCCAACTTGAGTTCCTTGCCCCGCTCGGTGGTTGCCAGTATGCCTATGGCGAAGATGGCAGCGTTCTTCGCGCCGTCAATGGCCATAGCGCCGACAGGGACTCCGGGCGGCATCTGGACGATGGATAAAAGCGCGTCGAGCCCTGAGAGCGACACGGAAATAGGCACGCCAATAACCGGCTTTACCGTCTTGCTTGCCACAATGCCTGGAAGATGGGCCGCCATTCCCGCGAAGGCGATGTAGACCTCGACCTGCTTCTCCATCTCGCCAACGGTCTTCTCAAGGAAGTCCGGCGCGCGGTGTGCCGAAGCAACGACAGCCCTGTAGGGGACTCCGAACTCATCCAGGATTTCCGTGCAGTCATCAACATGCGGAAGGTCGCTCTTGCTGCCGGCAATTATTCCGATTAGCGGTTCCATCGTCGCGCTCCTAAAGAATTGGTGCAGGTCATTTTAGCAGACCACGCTCTGCTAATATGTGTTGTGGGATTTTACAGGGCGTTCCGATGAAGCACTTCAAGCGCATCTTTTTGCTAGTTATGGACAGCGTGGGTGTCGGCGAGGCCCCCGACGCGGCGGACTTCGGGGATGAAGGATGCTGCACGCTGGGGCATATCGCCGGGCAGGCCGAACTCCGGCTGCCCACGCTGCTGTCTCTGGGCCTGGGGAATATCGTTGCGCCGGCGCCCGGCCTGCGGGCGGTTGAGCATCCCCTCGGGTTCTATGGGCGTATGGCGGAGGTAAGCCCGGCCAAGGACACGACAACCGGCCACTGGGAGATGATGGGCGCTATCCGTCGGTGCGCGCCCCCGACATATCCTGATGGTTTCCCGCCGGAGCTCATTGAGGAGTTCTCACGCCGGATCGGGCGTGGCGTCCTGGGTAACAGGGCGGCGTCGGGCACGGAGATTATTGCCGAGCTGGGACCGGAGCACTTGCGCACAGGCTCAGTCATCGTTTACACAAGCGCGGATTCGGTGTTTCAGGTTGCCGCGCACAAAGACGTTATGCCGCTTGAAGAGCTGTACCGCATCTGCCGGGTGGCGCGGGAGCTGACGCATGGCGAATTCCAGGTGGATCGCGTAATCGCGCGCCCTTTCGTCGGGAGCGCAAAGGCAGGCTTCACGCGCACGCCGGAGCGCCGTGATTACAGCCTGCCGCCGCCGTTCAACTACCTGGACGCGATGATTGAAGCGGAGGTGTGCGTAACGCTCGTGGGCAAGCTGGACGACATTTTCGCGGGTCGCGGGTATCGGCGCAGCCTGCATACAACCTGCAATGCTGAAACGGGCAGCGCGCTCATGGGGCTGAAGGATACCGGGGCAGGCGGCTTTTACTTCGCCAACTTCATCGATTTCGATATGCTCTACGGCCACAGGAACGACGTTGCCGGTTATGCACGCGCGCTGAACGAGTTCGACGGCTGGCTGGCCGGCTTCCTCGCCGGCTGGCGCCGGGGCGACCTGCTCATCCTGACGGCTGATCACGGCAATGACCCCACAACAGCTTCTACCGACCACACGCGCGAGTTCGTGCCGCTTCTGGTGTACCACTCGCATGCATCGAACACCGGCGCAGTTCGAGACCTGGGAACGCGGAATTCCTTTGCCGATGCGGGGGCGACTGTGGCTGCGTGCCTGGGCGTTTCCGGGACCGGGGAACTCGCGGGTGAGGACTTCTGTGATAATATCTGCCCCAGCCCAACGAGCGAGGTGTGATGGTGACCACGGTTCTTGTTACTGGAGGGGCGGGATTCATAGGCTCAAACCTGGTTCGCTACCTGCGGCGGGAGCGCAAGGACTGGCGAATCTTCAATATCGACAAGCTAACCTATGCTGGTAACCTGAATAACCTTGCAGGCATTGAGGTGGGGCCTTATTACAGCTTTGTTAAGGGCGATGTTGCCGACAGAGCTATGCTTTCTCGCGTATGGGCGCGCCGCAAGGTCAAATACGTATTCCATTTAGCCGCGGAGACGCATGTTGACCGCTCGCTGAAGGATGCTGTGCCGTTTATCCGCGCGAACGTTGAGGGAACTGCGGTCCTCCTGGATATCGCCCGCGCGGAGGGCGTCGAAAAGTTCATCTATATGAGTACAGACGAGGTTTACGGGGCTGTTCCCAGGGGGAGCGACGAGGTTTTCACCGAGGATTCGCCGCTAAAGCCCCGCAATCCGTACTCGGCGACGAAAGCCGGCGCCGACCTGCTGTGCCAGGTGGCTCATTCCTCACGCGATATGCCTGTTGTCATCGTCCGGGCGGCTAACAACTACGGCCCATACCAGCACCCTGAGAAGTTCCTTCCCCTTATGCTGACAAACCTCATGCAGGGCAATAAAGTGCCTGTATACGGCACGGGCCAGCAGATGCGCGACTGGCTCTATGTCGAGGATACGTGCAAGGCGCTCGTCGGGCTGGCCGAGCGCGCCGAGCCGGGGTCGGTATACAACGTTGCGGGCAGCGGCCTTATTCCCAACATCGAGCTCGCGCGCAAGGTGCTGAGCGTAATGCGGCTGGAAGAGGAGGAGAGCCTTAAGATGGTAGCCGACCGGCCCGGCCACGATTTCTCTTATCCGCTGAATGCGGACAAGATAGAGCGGGAACTGAATATAAGGAGCGAGACCAGGTTGGACGACGGGCTCAGGCGCACTATTTTCTGGTATCGGAATAACGAAGCTTGGTGGCGTCCGATCAGAGAGGGCAGATTCAAGGATTACTACAAGGAACAATACTCGGAATTGTAACCGCCGCGAAAAAGTGGTATCCTTTTCGCCGCCTAAAAGTAGTGTCAGTCAAGAGGAGGACTACTCCCCAATGGATTTCAACCTGGTACAGGACTACGTTGTAATTAAGGCGCTGGAAAGCGGCGTGAGTGTCGCTGGCCTGACGCGCGGCGAGGAAACCAAATTCCTGCATTCCGAGAAACTGGAGCGCGGCGAAGTGCTCGTTGCCCAGTTCACCGAGCACGTTTCGGTGATGAAGATACGCGGGCACGCGCGCGTATGGACGCAGTTCGGTGAAATAGACGCGGAGAGCGATGTGGAACTGCATCATCGCCCGCTGCCTCGGCTATAGTGGATGCACGAGTATAGCCTGGCTTGCTCCATCGCCGAGATCTGCCGAGAGACAGCCGACGCGCACGGGCTAATCACCATTGAGCGCATCGTCCTTGCGGTCGGTCCGCTTGCCGTGGTTCACGAGGAGACGCTGCGCTTTCTCTTCGACGAGGTCGCGCAGGAGTACGGCATCGGCCGGCCTGAAGTCGTGTTCTCATACCAGCCGCTGAGCGTCCGCTGTCGTCGCTGCGGTTCTGAAAAAGCGATAGAGCCGCCGGAGCTGGGTTTTCGCGAGATCTGGCACAACCCGGAGGGTGCACCGCTGCCCACCCGCTGTGATAGCTGCGGGGCCACGGAGATAGAATTCCCCGGGGCTTCCCGCTTTGATGTGGAAGGGATAGAAGGCGAGATACCAGATGATGCTGCTGGCGATTGAAACGAGCTTTGATGACACCGGCCTTGCGCTGCTGGCTGATAACGGCTCGGTCGTGGCATCCGGGCTTTCTTCGTCTGTGGAGCTGCATGCCGAATACGGCGGCGTGGTGCCCGAAATAGCGGCGCGGGAGCATCTGACCAACCTTCCGGCAATGCTTGCATTCATGCGGGATAAGCACCCGGATGCGCTCGCGGGAGTCTCGGCTATAGGCGTTACGAAAGGGCCGGGCCTTCCGGGCTGTCTACTTGCGGGTGTGGCTTTTGCGAGGGGGCTGGCTTACGCCCTTGACGCGCGGCTTTACGGCCTGAATCACCTGGAAGGCCATCTCTACTCTCCATTCTTCGGCCGGTCGCTGGAGGAGATACCATTCCCGCTCCTGGGGCTGGTGGTTTCCGGCGGCAACACGGTGCTTTATCTGGTGCAGCGTTTTGGGGAGGGCGAGGTCGTTGGCCAGACGCTGGATGACGCCGCGGGAGAGCTGTTCGACAAGATATCGCAGCGGTTGGGCCATGGCTATCCCGGCGGCGCAAAGCTGGAAGAGCTGGCGCGCGAGCACGGCTCGCGTCCCATACGCGGCGGGCTTGGGCTTCCTGTTCCCATGCGCGACAGCGGAGACCTTAACTTCAGCTTCTCAGGCCTGAAAACCGCAGCCGTTCGGATGATTGCGTCCCGCCGCCGGTCGGCGGATGGATTCGACGCGGAGTTCTCGGCGTCGCTGATGCGAAGCGTCTGGGAATCGATCTGGCTCAAAGTCAAGCAGGCGGCCGGGGAATTCGGGATCAGTGTCATTTCCGTGAGCGGCGGAGTGGCGATGAACGGGCTGTTCAGGGACTACCTCTCGGAGCGTGGCGGCGAGCGCGGGTTAAGTTTTCGGTTCCCCGAACCGCGTCTTGCGATGGACAACGCGGAGATGATGGCGTATCTCCTGTGGCTCAAGCTGGGCGCCCGCGAGTTTCCTGTCGCGTTCGACGTGGAGAGCAGGCTGACCTGATACACCGTTGCGCCCATCAGGGCGCGTATAATAGATGCGTGCGCCCGTGGCTCAATGGATAGAGCAGCGGACTTCGGATCCGCAGGTTGGGGGTTCGAATCCCTCCGGGCGCGCAGCTTCCTTATGCTAGAATGGCATCCGGCTCTTGCGGAGGAGGGTGGCTGATGCTTGACCCAAAAGCGGTTCTTCGTTCAATACTGGCTCTGGCGCTGGCCTGTGGCGCCGCGTTTACGGCGACCGGGGCGAACGCTTCGGAGGAAGTGAGCTTCACCACAAGCGACGGTGTCAGCATCCAGGCTACATTTTCCCATCCGAAGGGTCGGGCACGGGTTCCCGCGGTTATTCTCCTGCATCAACTGGGCGGCGACCGGCATGCGTGGAACGCGCTTGCGCATAAGCTCACCGGAAACAACTACGCCGTTCTCGCGATAGACCTGAGGGGTCACGGCGGCAGCACCGCGTTTGGCGAGTCGACCCGGACGTACAAGGACTTCAGCGACGCGGATTACAGCGCGATGATTAAGGATGTCCGGGCTGCGGCGGCGTATCTTCGGGGACGGAAGGACGTCAACGGGGGCCGCCTGGCGGTAATCGGCGCGTCGATAGGCGCAAATCTCTCGCTGCAATACGCTGCCGAGGATATGCAGGTGCGCACGGTAGTGATGCTCTCGCCAGGGCTGAACTACCGGAGCCTGAAGACCCTCCCCTATGTTGAAACCTACGACAAGCGCGCACTGTTTATGGTCGTGGCGGAGGGGGACGCCTATTCCTACGAAAGCTGCAGGAAGATAAAAGAAGCAGCCAGGCTGGCAAGCCCGCTCAAACTGAAAGTCTACAAGGGTGGCGACCACGGGACTGCGCTGCTCCGCACACACGAGGGGCTGGACGAGATAATCATAGCCTGGCTGCTAAACCACCTGGTCAACGGCTAGCGCTTGGAGCAACCATCCTTGGGCGCCATCCGCACCTTCTTTGGCAGATATCTCTACTTCACGCTGTTCATTGTCTATCTCGGTGCGATATACCTGTCGCGAATAACGCCGCTCTGGGCTTTGCCGGCCGGAATGGCGATGGCTGCGATAGTCGCATCGCTTGCCGCTTTTTTGTTCCTGCTGTTTTACCTTAGGGGCAGGCCGGGGCCGCGCATGGCGGCGTTTTTCGCGCTGGTGGTTGTGGGGGGAATGGCGTACGCAGCGTACAACGACCGGATGGTTTCCTCATCCGTGCTCGTTCCTTTTGCTGGCGAGGATGTGGAGATAGAGGGTCTCGTGGACAGCTTTCCCCGGCTGACCGAGAACGGGATGAGTTTTTTCGTGCGGGTGCGGCGCATTGAAACAGCGTCGCTGGCGCTGCGTGACCGGCGCGGGTTGGGGCGGATATACGTCTTTGTTCGCCAGGGCCGTGAGCTGCCGATTTCCTACCAGTACCAGGTGCGCCTGCGCGGAGGCCTGTCGGCGGCGCGTGAAGCGCGAAACCAGGGCGGGTTCTCCATGCGGGAGTACCTTCGCCCCTTTGGGGTGGAGCACGAGATAATCGTTCCCGGCCCGGAATTCGTCGACGAAGCGGAGCCGGCGGGTCAGTGGAGCCGGTTCCTGTATGGGATGAAGCGCAGGATGGTGGCGAGGGCGGAGTCGATGCTCTCGAGTCCGGGGCGGGAGCTGTTCCTGGGACTGCTTATAGGGGACAGCGCCATCTACTTCCCGCGCGAGCTCAAAGACACGTTCCGGGTGGCGGGCCTTACCCATTTGCTTGTGGTCTCGGGCTCGCAGGTCTCGCTGCTTTTCCTGCTTGTGGGACTGGTATTCCTGCGGGCGGAAGCGCCGCTTACGAGAGTCGGGCGGGTGCTGAATGTGGCCAAGTACGCGGCCATTCTCGGCGTAATCTTCACGTATGCGGTACTCACGGGGTATGAGCCCTCGATTCGCCGCGCCTTCGTCGTAATCGTGCTCGTTCTTGTTGCGCACTACTTATACTACGAGACCGAAGGGCTCAATTTGCTGGGGCAGGCCGGTATCATACTGCTATTGATTCACCCGTACGAGGCCTACTCCATCAGCTTCCAGCTCACCTTCTCCGCGACCCTGGGTCTTATCCTCGCGTTGAAGGTATTTCTCCCGCTCATTCAGAATTATCCGCGAGGTGCCAGGTGGCTTCTGGGTATCCTTTTCTGCACGGCCGGGGCGCAGGTGATGGTTTTCCCGCTGCTAATACGATACTTCAACCAGTTCTCCCCCTGGGGGCTGGTAAGCAACCTCGTTGCCATCCCACTTGCATCGTTGATTCTGCTGCTGGGCATAGCGTTTTACCTCCTGTCCGGCATTCCCGTGCTCGGCCCCGCCGTTGCCTGGGTGGTACAGGCGCTGGTGGGCGCTATGCACGGTTGGGCGCAGCTTTTCAGCCGGTTGCCCGGGTCGGACCTGCATTTCGTCCCGCTTTCCGGGCCCTTGCTGGCCGCCCTGCTTGGCCTGATTCTCCTTGGCTTCATCTATTTCGGCTGGGGGCACAATCGCGCGCAGCGGATGGTGTCTTTAGTCTGCATATCGCTGGTTGTCCTGCTGCTGGCTCTGGCCGGGCGCAGCTACCAGAATGGCCTGCCGCATTTTAGGGTGCTTTACGTTACATCGGGCGCTGCCAGCGCGCTTGTGGACGAGAGCAGGAGGGCGACGCTGTTCGCAACGCTGCCGCCCAGCAGGGAGCGGCAGGTTTCAATGCTTGCGAACTGCTACTGGCTACTGGTGCGAGGCGGCGCCCGCGGCGTGAGCACTGTTGTAATAACCGGCGGCACGCAGGAAAAGGGCCTCTGGGAGGCGCTCCCGTTTAGCCCCGGGCTGGTCGTTGATACGGTGTCCGGCGCAATTCGGGGAAGAGACGGCAACCCGGCATTGCCCCGTGCCTTAAGCTGCTATGCGACGCCCGAAGGCGCGCCTGGCGTTCTGTCAGTTGCACTTAATGGCGCAAGTAAAGCTGCGATTCTCCTGCCGGTTGCGGACAGGCTGGCCGAGCGCTTAAGCGCGGACATCCCGGCGCGCGAGGCACTGGGCGGCTGCCGCGTTATGGTGGTGCCCGGGAGCGCGGCGCGCAGCTCTCTGGGTGCGCTCAGCGATTTCCTGGGTACGCACCGCCTTGATGCGGTTATCCTTCAGGGAAGGGGCGGCGTGCCGCAAAACCTGCTGCATTTCACCGGTCGGACAGCATTCTTCACGCAGTCAGGGAAAAAGGAGCTGTCTATCCGCGCTGACGGGGAAGTGAGGGTTTACGAGGGTGACGGAGGCAGCAGCTAGCCCGGCTTCGCGGCCTGTCCGAACTTCGCATTAAAGTGCTTCTGCAGCCGCGAGATCTTGCGGGCCGAAGTCTGCTTCTTGATTACTCCCTTGCTGACCGTCCGGTTGATGACCCGCTGGGCGTTGCGCAGCGCTGCGCGTGCTTCGGCGGGGTCTGACGTCGTTTCAAGCACCGCAAGGAACTTCTTCACAGCGGTGCGCATGGCCGTGCGGAAGTGCTTGTTGCGCGCATTGTTGCGCTGGTAAATCAGAATACTCTTCTTTGCGCTCTTGGTGTTCGCCATATTTGCCTCAAAAGAGTGCGGCGCTATTATACGCTTCAAGGCGGCAAAGTCAATCTCCCGCACTGCCGCGCTTGAAGCGGCGGCTCAAGTGTGATATATAACTCGTTCGCGCCTTGCGCACAGGAGAACGTTCTTGGCGGACACTGGGGCTAAACTATACGAGACAATTGCACTGTTCAACCCGGACCTCGACGATGAGGCTATCGGGGAGCGCGTTAAGCGGATGGAGTCCGTAATCGGCGAGCACGGCGGCAAGATGACGTCGGTGAATCGCTGGAAGAAGCGCCGGCTCGCATTCCCCGTAAAGAAGCACGAAGAAGGGCTCTATGTGGTCCTGCGCTTCGTTGCTGACAAAGCGCTGCTGCCGGATCTTGATTATCTGCTGCGCTACGACGAGCAGTGCCTGCGTTATCTGGTCCTTGATGTGGCCAAATATCCGGGAATGGTGCGTGCCAAGGCGAAGGGAGAGGATAAGTAATGCGTGCTACCTTCCGCCGTTTCCGCCAGTCGAAAGTCTGTACGTTCTGCGTCGAGCCGCAACTTCCGATAGATTACAAGGTGGTCGCGCTGTTGCAGAAATTTATCAGCGACCGCGGCAAGCTGATGCCGCGCCGCCGCACCGGTGTCTGCGCGAAGCACCAGCGGATGCTGGTGCGGGCGATTAAGCAAGCGCGCTATATGGCGCTGCTCCCGTACACTAAACGCTAGCCGAAGGCTGAAAGGAGAGAACGCGATGGAGGTAATCCTGCTTGATGATGTTCTAGGCTTGGGCGAAGCGGGCGACATCGTCAGGGTAAAGGACGGTTACGGACGCAACTTCCTCATCCCGAAGGGATACGCGCAGCTGGCGACGCGCGACGGCCTGAACCGCATTGAGAGCATACGCCGGGCGGGTGAGGTCCGGCGCATGAAGCGTGTCTCGGAAGTCAAGGACAAGATTGCAGCGGTTGACGGTAAGACGATAGCCGTGCCTATGAAGGTCGGCGGCGAGACCAAGATATTCGGTGCTGTGACCTCTTTGCTGCTGTCCGAGAAGATAAAGGAGCTGTTCGACCTTGAGATTGACCGGCGGTATATAGCGCTTGAGGAACCCATCAGGTATCTGGGCACGTACGAGGTAAAGCTTAAGGGCGGCACGGAAATAGAGGCAACGGTTACCGTTGAAGTTGTGGACGAGAGCGCTCAGCCGGGAGCGGTTAAGGAACCGCCGGAACACCAGGAACCGGCGGGGCGTGAGGAAACGCCCGCGGAACGCGGGGAAACCGGAACGGAAGCCCAGTCGCCGGCGGAGGGCGTTGAAAAAGCCGAAGCAGCCCGGGAAGACGAGGGCTCGCTGATTGAAGAACAGCTCGGCGCTTAAGCGTCCTTGGAACGGTCGCTTAGGCTGCTGCGCATCTGCAAGGCCTTAGGTGATATAACCACGCGAAACCGCTGCGGTATCGTCACCCTGAAGCCCTGCTCTTCCTGAAAAACCGACACGGCCTGGGCGCGCAGGCTAAAATCCGGGCCAGTCACAAGGACATCTTTTTTAAGGACAAGCTCGTTCGACCCGGCGGCCTTCTCAATGCTTTGCGCCGAGAAGGAAACGCGTTCCCCCTGCTCGTCCAGGAGCCAGCCTGACACGGGCTCGCCTGCCGAACCGGACAGGCAGAGCATCCCATTCTCCGCCAGCGGCTCGCCATCATCGGCGAGCGTGAGCCGCGCTTTCAGATCGGGGCCGCAAAGCCCCAGCTTTTCCCCGTCTATCCTGACTGCGCTGGCGGCGACGTGGAATCTCTCAGGCATCCCCTCTTCCAGCCGTGCAGTCAGATCCCTGCCGGCGAGAATCAGCTCGCCACCTGAAAGTTTGCTAAGCGGTGGCGGGAGCAGCGCCGGGCTTACAGTCGCGGTGAAGCCGCCCGCCAGAAAATGCTCGCGCCTTACGAAGTCCGATTCAAGCAGGCCGCCTTGCAGCGTGATGCCCTTGTCCCATTGGGCAATGATGCCGCCCGCAAGCTCGGCGCGCAGCACGCGGTTACCAGCCGGCTCCGCCCAGAAGCTGCCGCGCTCCGCTGTCAGCGTCACGCCTTCGGCGGTATTAATAAGTTCCAGGCCGCTGTCCGCGGACACGTGTCCTGTCGCAAGGTCAACGGAACACTCAGCCGTGTTTAGCGTGTATTCAGACGTGTGAAGTCGGACCGCGCCGCTGAGCGTCACGGTTTGCTCAAGCGAGTTGTGCTCAATCCTCTCAGCAATGAGCGTCAGCTCGCCGTAGGCCAGCTCTGCTCCTGTGAAGAGCGCCATATGCTGCCCCTCGCGGAATACTATGCGCGCAGTCGCAGCGCGGACTATTTCCAGGCGGGGTTGTCGCCCGCTTCCGGTGTCAGCCGAGGGATGCGCCATAGGCAGCGCTAGCGCTGCGGCGAGCGCCAGGGATGGTGTAAGAACGCGTAGCCTCACGAGTACAGCAACACCTCCGCATCCAGCGGATGGTGGTAATCGGCGGAGTCGCGCAGCTCATCCGCGGTGGAGCTGGGAAAGGAATAGACTTCCACGCGCACTCCCAGCGCCTTCAGTTTCTCCACCAGCGCCACGAAGTCGCCGTCGCCGCTTACGAGGGCGATGACGTCAACCTTCTGTGCCAGGTTGATCGCGTCGATTGCCATCCCCATATCCCAGTCGCCCTTGGTTGTCCCGTCAGGGCGGACTTTCAGCTTCTTGCTCTTTATCTCAACGCCGATGCTGAGCAGGAAGTCCTTGAACTTGCTCTGGTCAACCTCAGGCGATTGCACGATGTACGCGATGGCGCGCGTAGGCCGGCGACCGCGGATCGTTACCTTCAAAAGCTCCTCAAAGTTGAGCTTTTTCTTGTAGATGTTGAGCGCGGAATAAAACATATTCTGCACGTCGATAAGTATGGCAATGCGCTGGTCTTCCAGGATGCCTATATCCGACGGGGTTTTCATTTCATCCATTGGATTCCTCCATGTCTAGGTGACTATGTCAGACTGATTTCCGGGTCGCTCCAGCAGCGATTCCTGCGCCGCTTTAAGCTGGTAGTCGTTCGCCTGCAGGTGCTGCATAAGCTCGTCGGTGACCGCGAGCAGCTCCTCCTGCTTGCCTTGCACCTTCGCCTCCAGCCGCGCCAGCTTGGGGTCTCGTTCCTTGTAGTCTTCGTAACTGAGCACTATATCAGGCTCAAGGCCCGTGCCGCCCAGGTCGTGCCCCAGCGGCGTGAGGTAGCGGCCGATGGTCAGCGCCAGGGCTACATTGTCGTCATCCAGCGGGCTCACTTCCTGTACGACACCTTTACCGAAGGTCTGCTCGCCGACAAGCGTGGCAAGGCCGTGATCGCGCAGTGCGCCTGCAAGGACTTCCGAGGCGCTTGCAGTGTGCGGGCTCGTAAGGACTGCGATAGCGAAGTCGTATTTCTTGCTTTCGGGATCGGCCATATGGCGTTTGGGCGGGGCATTTCGAGACTCCACGCTCACTATCAGGCCGTCCTTGATGAATAGGTTGGCAACACCAACGGCTCCCAGGAGCAAGCCGCCGCCATTGTTGCGCAGGTCGATGATAAGGCGTTCGACGCCGCTGTCGGCGAAGCCGGCGACGACCTCTTCAACCTCCGCTGGCGTCGTCTCACCGAATGTTGCGATACGGATGTAGCCCGCGCCGTCCTCCAGCACACGGTGCTCGGTAACGGTGTGGACGTCAACAAGAGCGCGTTCAAGGACGAAGGGCACTGGCTCAGGCACATTTTCCCGCGTGACGGTGATCGTCACTTCAGTGCCGACTTCGCCGCGGATGAGCGCCGCGACTTCGTCCAGCAGCATGTCCTGAGTGCTCACGCCGTCGACTTCAATGATTAGGTCCTTTTCGTGAACGCCCTCGGTGTCCGCGGGGCCATCGGGGAAAACCGTTACTATAGCCGGGAACGGGCGATACAGGTCGTAGCCGATGAGGATTCCTACGCCCGCGTAGCTTCCCTCGGTGGTCGCTTTGAGGGAATGCCAGGTCTCAGGGCCCAGGAAACCCGAATATGGATCATCCCACGGGGGTTTGTGGAGGGTGTTCATCATCCCTTCAATCGCGCCATAGATGAGCTGTGAGTCGTCCTCGATGGGCGTCTGGTACTGGGTCATGATTATCGCCAGCGTCCGCCCGACAAGGTCGAGTTTGGACTCTGCGCGCGGGCGGAACATGAAGTCCCACATACTGTCTGAGCCTTTTGCGACGCTGACCTGGCCCAGGACGTATGAGGTGAAAACTACCACAACGATAAGGACTCCCAGTAAGAGCTTCAGCAATTTTCTATCGTCCAGTTTCATTACTCACTCCAGTGGTCTGTCGTCTCCGGCGGCATATCGTTACATAACCGACATTGGGTCTACATGATGGCCGTTTCTGCGAACTTCGAAATGGACGTGGTTGCCGGTTGACATGCCGGTGCTTCCCACATAGGCGATAACCTGGCCGGCTTTGACTATAGTCCCATTCGATACTGCAAAGCCGCTACAATGGCCGTAAAGCGTAGCCAGGCCGCCGCCGTGGTCGATGATAACCGTGTTCCCGTAGCCTCCTCGCCGTCCAACGTAGACGACCTTTCCGTCTCCTCCCGCCTTGATTGGCGTCCGGTAAGGTGCAGCGATATCAATACCGGTATGGAACTGCCGCCTTTTTGTGATCGGGTGGATGCGCCAGCCGTAGGGGCTGGTGATGCGCCCGCTGCAGGGCTTTAAGAACTTGCTCGTCCACTTGCCGGTGTATCCTCCGGTGAGCGATTGCAGGAACCGGGTGATGCGCTTGCTCTCTTCTTCCAGCTCCCTGATCTGTCTCTCAGCGAGAACCTTATCCCGAGAGATTGTTCGAAGCAGGGCCGATTTTTCCTCCCGGACGCGGCTTATCTCCAGATTCTGCTCCTGTAGCTTGTCGCGGTCTGAAGCGATTTCCGTGATGGCCGATTCCATCTCCAGCTTGCTCCGGGCAACCTCTTCCTTCTTGATCCGGACGCTGTCGTACAGCTCCTGGTCCTTCTCGAAAATGAGGTTAAGGTAAAACGCCCGGTTTATGAACTCGCGGAAGTCCTTGGCGTTAAACAGCAGATCGAGGTAAGTCAGCTCCCCCTGCATATAGATGTTTGTAACGCGCTCGGCGACCAGTCGTTTGCGCCGTTCAAGTTCAGTCTTAACCTCAGCGAGCTCTTCCTTGATTGTCTCGAGTTCGTCCTGTTTCACCTTGAGGTCGTGATTGAGCTGCTGCAGGCTCAGGTCCAGGCTGGCCGCGCGCTCGTCGAGCTCCCGCATCTGGTCGGACAGGGAGGTTTCTTCGCGCCGCAACTGGCGGATCTTGCTCTCAATCCTTTTCTTCTGGCTCCGGATTTCGTTCTGCCGCTGCTTGGCGCTGCCGGAGGTGTACGACGAAGCGGCTCCCAGCGGGGAACTGGCAAGCGCGGAACCCAAAACCACAACCAGCAGGCCTGCCAGAAGTCTCTTTCCGATGGAAGCTGCCATCATACAACCTCCAGGTTGCGCATTTCTTCGATGCGGCGCATCTCGGTGCTGAGGAAGCGGTTGGACGCGGTCAGGCTGCTTACGACCCCGATGAGCAGCCCCGCCACCACCATGCCCAGCGCCAGCAGGCCGAACATGACTTTCACATCCACCAGGGTGGGAAGGAATATCTGGAGCGTGGCCAGTAACGAGTAGACCGCTTCCCCTATCAGGTAGATGATGAGCACAGCCGCCAGCGCGCCGATGACTCCGAAGAATGCGCCCTCAATAATAAACGGCCACCTGATGAACCAGTTCGTCGCCCCGACAAGCTGCATAATCCGGATTTCCCGGCGGCGGCTGTAGACAGACATCCGAATGATATTGTTTATGGACGAGAATGTGGCTGAGAGCAGCAGTATCATTGTGAGTGCGAACACGATTTGCACGCCCACGAGCACCTTCATCAGGGAGGTCACTTCCTTGCGCCCGTAGCGCACCTGCCACATCCCGTCAATGTCTTCAAGCTGGGACGCAAGACTCTCGATTTTAGTCACGTCTATTGGGCGCAGGATGTAGGTCGGCGGCAGCGGGTTGTATTCGAGGATATCTTCGACGCTGATGTGGTAGCTCTCGGAGAACTTCTTAAGCGCGTCCTCCCGGCTGATATACTGCAACTCCTTCACGTTTGGCATATCGCGCAGCATCTTGTCGATCTCCACGTAGCGTTCGGCCGGCAGGTCCGTCTGCAGGAAGGCGTAAACTTCCACCATATTGCGCAGCGAGAACAAAAACGCTCCGATAAACACCATAAGCATGATGAAGAAGCCGAGCACCATGAGCGAGATGATAACCTGCAAGCCGTGCGTCAGGCCAACGAAGGGATTGCGCCGGAGGTTCTCGGCGAACTCCTTGAAGAAAAACCGTATGCCGGAAAAGCTAGTAACCACCTTCGTGCCTGTCAGAGGTTATTTTGCCATGCTCTAATCGGACGGTTCGGGTGCGGAACTGGTTCACGATGTTTTCGTCATGCGTGGCGACAATAAGCGTCGTGCCGCGTACGTTCACCCGCTGCAGGATCTCTACGATGCCGATGCTGGTTTCCGGATCGAGGTTGCCGGTGGGCTCGTCGGCGAGGAGAATGTCGGGCTTGTTTACCAGCGCGCGGGCGATGCAGACGCGTTGCTGCTCGCCGCCCGAAAGCTCGTCCGGATAGGACTTCAGCTTGCGCGACAGCCCGACCCATTCGAGAACTTCCGGCACGCGCTGCCGCAGCACCTTCATAGGCGCGCCGCGCACCTCCAGCGCGTACGACACGTTGCCGTAGACGGTCTTCTGGGGAAGCAGCAGGAAATCCTGGAAGATAACGCCGATGCGCCGCCGAAGAAAGGGTATCTCTCGTAAGGGCATCTTCGTCAGGTCTTTTTTAAACACAAAGACTTTCCCGCTCTGCGGCACTATCTCTCGATAAACACACCTCAGCAGCGAGCTCTTGCCGCCTCCGGTGCTGCCGACGAGGAAGACGAAATCCTGTTTCTGGATGTGCAGGTCGATGCCGCGTAACGCTGGCGTGCTAGCGGAGTAGGCCAGATGTACGTCAACAAACTTTATCATGCGGCCTGCCGTCCGGAGAGCTTGGCGGTGAACACCATCCAGAGGAAGGATGGTATAAATCCGAGCCGCCGCCAGCGTCGCACATCAACTATTGTACGATGCAGCCACTCCAGTCCCAGGGACCGCATCCACCTTGCGGCGCGCCTGCGGTGGCCCGCCCACACGTCAAAACTGCCCCCGATGCCCATCATAAGCAGGCACGGAAGGCGATTCCGCGTGCGGGCGATAAAGTACTCCTGCCCCGGCGAGCCCATTCCCACAAGCAGTATTTCGGCGCGGCTCTCGATGATATCCTGTATTACCTTCTCTTCCTGGCCCTGGAAGTACCCGTGATGGCTGCCGACAATGCGCAGGCGCGGGTATTGCGACTCCACGCGCTGGCGTGCTGCGGTGTTGATGTTTGGCCGTGCTCCGAGCAGATACACCGACTGTCCGGCCAGTTCCGCTGTGCGCAGAATTCCCTCGGCGAGGTCTATGCCGGGGAGGCGGGGCAGCCGCTTGCGGCGCAGGAATCTCGCGGCCCAGACAACGCCCACGCCGTCGGGCATGATGATATCGGCGCTGCGCAGGATCTCCCTGAACTGGGGTTCCTTGCGTGCGTTCACGACCATCTCTGAGTTCAGGGTTACGATATGCGTACTGATGCCCTCGGCCATCCGGTCACCGATGGCAATGAGCGCCTTCTGCCTGCTCCCGACGAATACCGGGAGCCCGAGTACGTCAAGAGATTCCGCCAACGGACGAATCTTAGCACTCAGGATAGTGATTTGCGAACGCATTTTCATGCTTTAGGCGTCTCGGGAAGGTGGATTCGGCGCATCCGGCTACAGCGTTCTCAGGAGCGTAAACGCCGCAAGAATCAGCAGATAGACGCCGAACCATCGCAGCCTTGCACGCTGAAGGAGCATCAGAAGAAGGTGAATTGCCGCAATGCCGCTTGCCAGTGCCGCCAGGCAGCCCAGGAGCAGCGGGCCGACGAGTTCCCTGGGGAATGCAAGTTCGCCTGAGCCGACCTGAAAGAGCTCGTACGCCATCGCCACAACCGCCGCCGGTATGAACAGCAGGAAGGAAAAACGCGCCGCCTCCTCGCGCTTCAGCCCCAGGAGCACGCCCATAAAGATGGTGGTGCCGCTCCGGGAGATGCCCGGCAGCGCCGCGACCCCCTGGGTCAGCCCGATGACGACGGTCGGAAGCCAGCCCAGCCGCGTGACCTCGCTTACCCGTGCGCGCGGTGAGCGCAGCAGGGCGTCAATGGCGAACATCACTGCTGCGGTTGCGGTAAACGTGGCCACCAGGGCCAGCATCGCCGTGCGCCCTTCCGTCAGAGCCTCCAGCAGGTGCCGGAAGGGGTAGATCAGCGCCAGCGTGGCCGTCGTGGCGAGGCCGAGATAAAAAAGGTAGGTGCCCCGGAGCGCTATGGTCTCGCGGCGCACCAGGAATAGCGCGGCCAGGTCGCGGCGGAAATAGGCTAGCACTGCGATGAGCGTCGCCATGTGCAGGGATACTTCTGTCAGTACGCCGGGAGGATCGAAACCGGTCAGATTTTGCGCCAGCACCAGGTGGCCCGAGGAACTGACCGGCAGGAATTCGGTCAGCCCCTGGACAATGCCCAGTACCAGCAACTGGAAATAGCTGCCCACTAGTCATCTCCGCCGTCCGGCGGGTTCTTGCCCGGCTTGTCCGGTCGCAGGTGCAGCACGGTCCCGACGATGGTCGGGTTGAGTCCCAGCCTGCGGAAGATATGGCGCTGAAGGGCGTTTGCCAGGTTGTTGCGCAACTGCAACTGGTGGGCCCGGCTCCTCAGGCGGTTATGGAACAGCGATTCTGACAGCACCTGGCGCAATTCCTCGTAAAGTTCGGGATTCTGGCGTTCTTGCAGGAAGCCGCGCGACTTCAGTGTCGGCCCGCTGAGAATGTGGTCGCCCGATTCATCAAGCACGAGAGTGTAGAGCACCACTCCGTCCTCGGCCAGCATTGAGCGCTCGTTAAGGATGCGCGAGCTCACGCTGCCCACCGACAGGCCGTCAATGAAGATCTCTCCGGCCTTCACCTTCTCGGTCATTTCGTATTCGCTCTTGTCCATCGCCAGGACGTCGCCCACTCCCATGATGATTACGCTTTGAGGCTTGTGATTCCAATCCTCCACCAGCTTGCGGAATAACATCTGATGGCGGAACTGCGAATGGACAGGTATGACGTAACGCGGCTTTACCGCCTCAAACAGCATCTTTATCTCTTCGCGCGAGGCGTGGCCGGAGACGTGGACTCCGGCTTCCAGCCCGTAGACGACCTCTGCTCCTAGCTTGAACAGGTCATTGATGACCGTGAAGATGTAGGTCTCGTTGCCGGGGATGGGGCTGGCGGAGAATATGACCAGATCGTCGTCGTGGATGCTCACAAAGCGGTGCTCGTCACGCGAGATCTGTGAGAGCGCTGCCATAGGCTCGCCCTGGCTGCCTGTGGCCAGAACTACGACTCTGCGCGGCGGGATGTTGTTGAGCTCGTCCGGGTGAATCAGGATGTTCTCCGGTACGCGGAGGTAGCCCTGAGCACGAGCCATTTCGACGTTCTTGAGCATGGTGCGGCCGGCAAGGAACACCTTGCGCCCGAATTCCTCGGCCAGGTCCAACACCTGCTGGATGCGGTGTATGTTGCTGGCAAAGGTGGTGATAAAGATGCGGCCTTTGTGCGTGCTGAAGTGTTCCGCGAGTGCAGGTCCGACTTCGGCTTCCGAGCCGGTCCATCCGGGGCGCTCGATGTTCGTGGTGTCGACCATCAGGGCGAGGATATCGCGTTCCTTGCAGACCTTTTCGATGCCCTCAATGTCGGTTGGCAGGTTGTCGATAGGACTGCGGTCCAGCTTGAAATCGCCCGAATGAACGATGGTTCCGCCTGGAGTGTGGATGGCCAGCGCTAGGCCGTCGGGGATGGAGTGTGCGACGTGGAACGTCTCAATCTGGAGCCGGTCATCGATATCAATGCGGTCGCCCGCTTCAATCTCGTGAAACGGGATATCCACGTCCGGAAGCGTGAATTCGCTCAGCTTCGAGCGCACCAGCCCCAGGGTTAGCGTCGTTCCGTAGATTGCCGGTGGCACCATATCCTGCAACAGGTACGGCAGGGCGCCGATGTGATCCTCATGGCCGTGCGTCAGGACAACCGCCTTCAGCTTATGGCGGTTGCGCAGCAGGTAGGTGAAGTCCGGGATTACGAGATCAACGCCGAGCATGTGGGCATCGGGGAAACTCAGTCCGCAGTCGACAAGCACTGCGCTGTTGCCGTATTCAACAACGTTGCAGTTTTTCCCTATTTCCCCGATCCCGCCAAGGCAGACCAGCCGAATTTTTTTGTTCTTCCCCATTGCGTCAGCCTGTATCAGGGCTCCTCGTCACGAAGAATGTCTCCTTTGATTTGGACGTTTGGCGGTGCGAAGAGGTAAAGGTTTGGCCCGATCTCGCGCCGCCTTCCGTTAATAGCCTGGACGACCCCGGAGAGGAAGTTTATGATGCGGCGCGCTTCCTCACGGTTCTGGTTTACTATCTTGCCGACGTCCACCAGCAATATGTATCCTTCGCGCAGGTTTTCCGTGTATACCGAGAGTGAGAATGTCACCCGACCGTGCCGGTTCAGCTCGGGTCGGACAACAGCGATGCGCACCGGTTGGGGCTTGAGTGCCTCCTTCTTGTAGTCCAGCACCTGCGGTGCGGGCTCAGGCGGAGGCTTGGGCTCCGGCGCGGGATAATCTATCACCTCTTCTTCGGCCGGTTCCACCAGGCCGAAGAACCGCAGTATGGCAACCCAGATGCCCATAATCCAGCCGTATCTTAGAATATGGAGGTTTCGTCCACCTCCGGCGGCGGCTCCTTCTCTTCTGCAGCGAAGAACTCCGTGAGAACCTCCCTGCTGATTGGCGAGCCGCGGCGCAGTTCGGCGCGTACCTCTCGCTGCTTAAGGCCCGTGCCAACGGGGATAAGGGAGCCGATGATGACATTCTCCTTGATGCCTCGCAGCTCGTCTCTCATGCCCTCGATGGCCGCCCGGGTCAGGACGCGAGTTGTCTCCTGGAAGGACGCGCCGGCAAGCCAGGAGTCTGTGGTAAGCGAGGCCTTGGAGATGCCCTGCAAGAGGCTCTTCGCCTTGGGCAGCTTAAGGCCTTTCTGCTTCAGCATTTCGCAGATGGCATCGAACTTCGTTCGCGGTATGATATCTCCTTCAAAGTAGTCCACGCAGTCGCCGCGGGAGGTGATTTCGACATACTTGATCATCTGCTTGGCGATGATCTCGATATGCTTGGAGTTGGTGTTGACGTTCTGCGATTCGTAAATATCCTGGACCGTGTTGACCAGGTAATGCTGGGTCTTGAGGTCACTGACGAGCTGGTGGTACTTTTTCACATCCAGGTTGCCCTCGCACAGCGGCTGGGCCCGCTCAATGAGATCGCCGACTCTGAGTGGCATCCTTTCTTTGTTGATGGGCTGGCGGTTTTCGTGCGGAGTCTCGTAGATTTTCTCCGTGCCGTCAGGATGCTCGACGGTGATCCGGTGGAAAGTCCGCTTGTAGTCCGTGTAGAGCTGGGTAACTATGCCGCCGATGTCCGTGAGGATTTCCCCGTGTGGGTCGAGCGGGTCGCCGCGTTTCACTGGCTTGCGGAACGTGATAGGCAGCCTTTCATCTTCATCGCGCAGGATGACATAGGCGCGCTCGGAATAACCCTCCGGGTCTTGGATGATAACGCGCTCATAAAGCACCTTGGTGATATCCTTCACCACGCCCTCGCGTTCAGCGAGGATGCTGGGCTCCTTTGCCCCGCGCACTTCAAACAGGCTCTCCACGTAGGGCAAGCCCTGTGTGATGTCGCGGCCTTTAACGCCGCCGGTGTGGAACGTGCGCATCGTAAGCTGGGTTCCCGGCTCGCCGATGCTCTGGGCCGCAATGACCCCGACGGGGTCTCCAATCTCCGCCAGGTGCCCGGCTGCAAGGTCCCAGCCATAGCATTTAGCGCATACGCCCTTGGGCGAAGCGCAGGTTAGAACCGAGCGCACCTTCACCGAGGCGGCTCCGCAGGCGTAAATCTGGTCAACTATCGCTGGCGTGAGTTCGGTTCCCCGCTTGAACAGCACTTTTCCCGTCTTCGGTTTCTTGAGGGCCTCGGCAAGCACTCGCCCGACGAGGGCTTTCCTGGCCTTCTTGACACTGTCCATGCGGGCGCCGTGAAGTTCAATCTCGATTCCGTCGCGCGTCTTGCAGTCCGCCTCCGTGACTGACACATCGACGGCCACGTCAACGAGACGCCGCGTGAGGTATCCCGAGTCTGCGGTTTTCAGTGCCGTGTCCACCAGGCCCTTGCGCCCGCCGTGCGTCGAGATGAAGTACTCGAAGACCGAGAGGCCCTCGCGGAAGTTGCTGCGGATGGGAATATCCAGCACGCGGCCGGTTGGGCCGACGAGCAGGCCGCGCATCGCCGCAAGCTGCCGCACCTGGTCAATCTTGCCGCGCGCGCCGGATTCTTCCATCATAAACACGGGATTCAGGACCGCGAAGTTCTCCTTCATCGCCTTTGTGAGTTCCTTCGTCGCTTGGTCCCACGTGCGGGTAACCTCGTCGTCCTTCTCTTTGCGCGTGATGAGTTCCTTGTGGAATTTGCTCCAGACTTCATCGGACAGCTTCTGCGCCTTCTCCAGGATGCTTTCCTTGCTCGCTGGTATGGTGATGTCATGTATGCCGATAGTGACGCCGCCAACCGTGGCCATCTCAAATCCGAGGTTCTTGAGCGTGTCCACGAGCATCACGGTAAACCTCTGCCCCAGCTTCTGGTAGGCGTGAGAGATTATGTTGGCCAGTGCGCCACGATCGATGGCGTAGTTGAAGTAAGGCAGGCGCTCGTCTTCGGGGATGTCCAGCTCGTCCTGCAGGCTGATTAGGGCGTCGTTAAAGATAACGCGGCCGGCAATAGTGAAAGCGGGAGTATCCTGTGCGGCCGGCGGGACAGTGAAGTCGTCTTCGAACATCAGCGGCAGGGGGATGAGCACCTTGATCGGCTCGTGGATTGTAATAACGCCGTTTGCGTAGGCTGTGAGTGCTTCGTTGGTGGACGTGAAGCTCTTGGCCGCCTCGGCGTGGGGCTGTGCGCCGTCGGGTGTCTGGGTGATGTAGTAAGTGCCAAGCACCATATCGTGCGTTGGGCTGATGATGGGTTTTCCGTCAGCGGGGAGGAACAGGTTGTTCGCCGACAGCATCAGGGTGCGGGCTTCCGCCTGGGCTGCCGTGGAGAGCGGAACGTGAACCGCCATCTGGTCTCCGTCGAAGTCCGCGTTGTAGGCGGCGCACACCAGCGGGTGGAGTTGTATCGCTTTGCCCTCAATAAGCACCGGCTCGAAGGCCTGCATGGACAGCCTGTGCAGGGTCGGCGCGCGGTTGAGCAGAACCGGGTGGGCCTGGCATATCTCCTCGAGCGCGTCCCATACCCGGTCGTCCTCGGCCTTCTCCAGCATCTTGCGCGCTGTAGCGATGTTCTGGGACGGCTCGTCCGGGTCAACCAGCTTATGGAGGACGAACGGCTTGAACAGCTCAAGCGCCATGTATTTCGGCAGGCCGCACTGGTGCAGCCGCAGTTTGGGGCCGACGACTATCACGGAGCGTCCGGAATAATCCACCCGCTTGCCCAGGAGATTCTGGCGGAATCTCCCCTGCTTGCCCTTGAGCATGTCCGAAAGCGACTTAAGGGCCCTGTTGTTCACCGAGACCGCGCTGCGTCCGCGCCGGCCGTTGTCTATCAGCGAGTCCACGGCTTCTTGCAGCATGCGGCGTTCGTTGCGCAGGATGCTCTCCGGCGCGCGTATATCTATGAGCTTCTTCAGCCGGTTGTTGCGGTTAATCACCCGCCGGTAAAGGTCGTTGAGGTCGGAACTGGCAAACCGCCCGCCTTCCAGCTCCACCATCGGTCTTAGCTCAGGCGGCAGCACCGGCAGGATATCGAGCACCATGCATTCGGGCCGGTTGCCCGACTTGATGAAAGCGCGCACGATCTTCAGGCGCTTTGTCAGCTTCTGCCGCTTCTGGCTTGACGCGCCCTCAAGCTCCTGTCGCAGGTCGGCTTCGAGTCGCACGAGGTCCAGTGAAGCGAGGACCTCCTTGATCGCCTGGGCCCCGATGGTGATGCTGAGGTGCGCCGAGAGGTCGCAGATGCCTTTGATCTCCAGGAGCCGCATTAGAGCTTTTATGTCTTCGTGCTGCGGGTCGGTAAGGCGGTCGAGGTTTTTGATGCTTCGGAGCAATTCAAGAGCCTGCTTGAGCTGGCGTGTCTCGCGCTCAATGTCCTCCAGGCGCTTCTCGGTCTCAATTGTCTTCTTGCGGTTCTCCAGTCGAAGGGAGAAGCGCCGCAGCATTATGAGTTTTTTGAGCAGCGGAATCGTAAACGGGCCGCAGTCCTGCTCGACCGCTAGGATCTCTCCGGTCTCTTTGTCCCGGACGGTCTCACGCACGTCGTAATCTTTGATGTACTCGTGCTTGCTGATATGCTGGACAAGGTTCTTCAGGCGGGCCTGAGTCTTCTCGTCGTACTTCTTGGCGCGGGTGGCCTTGATGGTTTTCTCCAGCTCAGTCATCTGCCGCTTTTCTGCCGGCTTCAGGTGCGGTGCCGAGCGCGCAAGGTCAAAAAAGGAGACCAGGTTCACGTCGCGCAGGTTGTCTCGCTCGGCAGTTAGCTGGGAGACACGTTTGTCGACTTCATCCCCAATCAGCGGAAGGTGTTTGCTGAGCCACTCGTCGTCCTTGGAGACAACGAGCCAGTTGACGAAGTAGATGACCTTCTCGACTTCTTTGCCGTTAATGCCGAGCAGCGCCGAGAAGCGGTTGGGGATGGACTTTGTAAACCAGATATGCGCGACCGGGCTGGCAAGCCGGATGTGGCCCATCCGCTCGCGCCGGACGCGCGAGGATGTAACCTCCACGCCGCAGCGCTCGCACACCGTGCCCTTGTAGCGCAGTTTGCGGTACTTGCCGCAGGCGCACTCGTAGTCCTTGGTCGGCCCGAATATGCGCTCGCAGAACAGCCCGTCCTTTTCCGGCTTGTACGTTCGGTAGTTGAAAGTCTCCGGCTTCTTCACCTCGCCGTGGGACCATTCAAGGATTCGCTCGGGCGAAGCGAGGCCGATTCGAATAGCCCTTATATGGCGCCCTTCCGGCTGCCGTTCCCGCGACCTTAATGGCATTCGGTAGCTATTCAAAGATATCCTCCCCCTTTTTCAGCTTTGCGGCCTCGAGGGTCTCGCTTTCGGTCTCGGCGAGCAGGATGTTGTCCTCCTCGTCTTCGTAGATTATTGAGACGTCAAGCCCCAGGCTCTTGAGCTCGTTCATCATCACGTGGAACGACTCGGGCACGCCCGGTTCAGGGATTACCTCACCATCGACGATGGCCTTGTAGGTTCGGTTGCGCCCCACGACGTCATCGCTCTTCACGGTGAGCATCTCCTTAAGCAGGTGGGCGGCGCCGTAACCTTCAAGGGCCCAGACTTCCATCTCGCCCAGCCGCTGTCCGCCGAATTGCGCCTTGCCGCCCAGCGGCTGCTGGGTAATCAGGGCGTACGAACCCGTGGAGCGTGCGTGGACTTTATCGTCCACCAGGTGGTTGAGCTTCATCACGTACATCACGCCGACAGTCACGCGTTCCTTGAACGGCTCGCCGGACAGCCCGTCGTAGAGTATGGTCTTGCCGTCCAGCGGAAGGTCAAGGCGACTGAACATAGCGCGTATCTTGGCCTCGCTGAGCGACTGGAACACAGGGCTTTCCACCTTTAGCGGGTGTGCCGCGCGCTTGTAGCGGATTTCCCTGATTTCGGTGGGGACCTCCATCTTGTGCCGCTCCAGGCCGTCGTCGTCCGGCGCCTTGCGAATGGCCCTGATAAGCTTGTCATCGTCGCGGTCGGCGGTTATCGCAGCCAGCCCCAGGTGGGTTTCGAGGAGCTGCCCGATGTTCATTCGCGAGGGCACGCCGAGCGGGTTGAAGACCACATCCACCGGATTGCCGTCAGGAAGGAACGGCATATCCTCTTCCGGCAGGATGTTGCTGACCACACCCTTGTTGCCGTGGCGCCCGGCCATCTTGTCGCCGACGGAAAGGCGGCGCTTCTTGGCTACGAAAACGCGCGCCATCTCCACCACGTTGTGGGGCAGGTCGATATCGTCGTTCCGCGAGTAGTAGGCGGTGTCGATGACAACGCCTTCCTGCCCATGGGGGACTTTCAGCGGCGTATTCTTGTAGCCCTTGCCTTTATCGCCGAAGACGGCCCGGATGAGCTTTTCCTCGCCGGTCAGGTCGCTTTCGCCGCGGGGCGTGATTTTGCCCACCAGGACATCACCGGATTTAACCTCGGCGCCGATTCGCACTATCCCCCGGTCGTCGAGGTTCTTCTCCAGGTACTCCTCGTGGATTCCCGTTATCTCACGGGTGATCTTTTCCGGTCCCAGCTTTGTGCTGCGAGCCTCACACTCGAATTTCTCGATGTGGATGCTGGTGTATACATCCTTCTTGATGAGCTGCTCGCCAACCAGGATAGCGTCCTCGTAGTTGTAGCCGCGCCACGACATGAACGCAACGAGCACATTCTGCCCCAGTGCCAGCTCGCCGTCCTGGGTGGAGCTTGTGTCCGCAAGGAGGTCGCCCTTGATGACGGGGTCGCCCTGCCGCACGCGCGGGCGGTTGTTGATCAGCGTGCCCTGGTTGCTGCGCTGGAACTTTCGCAGAATGATCTGTTCCTCGATCTCGGAATCCTTGCGCAGGCGGCGGACCGCCCGGTCGGGAAACGGCACCGCTCTGTAGAGCGACGTCCTCACATCAGGAGGGCTAAAGAGGTAATCGAACTTGTCCTTGGTGAGCTCTTCCTCGCGCTCGACTTTCTCCAGGTTCGGGAAGTCGAATATCTCGCCGCTTTGCTTGTCGTAGACTACGCCTTTCCGCAACCGTATGCGCTCGCTGTCCACGTCGATAACCTCGCCGCAGAACGGTGAAATCAGCAGTGAGCCGGCGTCTTCGGCGATTTTCTTTTCAATGCCTGTTCCGACTACGGGCGCTTCCGGAAAGAGGAGCGGCACAGCCTGGCGCTGCATATTCGAGCCCATAAGGGCGCGGATGGGGTCGTCGTGCTCCAGGAAAGGAATGAGAGACGTGGTGACGGAGATGAACTGCTGGGGAGAAACCTCGACGAACGCGACGTTCTCCGTGCGCACCTGTTCGTACGAACCGTGCCGGCGGACATAGAGGACTTTCTGCAGGATAGTGCCGTCCTTGGCGGTCTTGACCATTGACGAAGCGATGGACTGCCCGGCTTCCTCATACGCGGTTAAGTAGCGGACATCGCTGGTGACCTTGCCGTCCTTGACCACGAAGTAGGGCGTTTCGAGGAAGCCGTACTCGTTCACCCGCGCAAAGGTGGCCAGCGAGCTGATAAGCCCGATGTTGGGGCCCTCCGGCGATTCGATAGGGCAGATTCTTCCGTAATGGGAATGGTGGACATCGCGGAAGTCAAACCGCGCCGCTTCACGGGTAAGCCCCTTCGGGCCGAGCGCCGAAAGGCGTCGCTTGTGCGTGAGAGCTGACAGAGGATTGTGGTTCTCCATAAACTGCGACATCTGGGAGCTGCCGAAGAACTCCTTGACGACGCCGATAATGGGTCGTGTGTTGACCAGCGTCTTGGGTGTTTCCTTGTCGGCGTCGGGCAGCATCATCTTTTCGCGCACGATGCGCTCCATCCGCAGCAGCCCCTTGCGGAACTGGGACACCAGTAGCTCGCCTATGTGCTCAACGCGGCGATTCTCCAGATTAAGGTGGTCTACGTCGTCTACCGGGCGGTCAGCGTACTCCTGAAGCATAAACAGAGAGCGGAACGCTTCCAGGATATCCGCGTGCGTGAGCGTAGTGAGGTCTTGGGGTATGCCCAGTCCGAGCTTCTCGTTGAGCACGTAGCGGCCAACAGGAGCAAGGTCATACCGGCGCGGGTCAAAGAAGCGCGACGGCAGCATATCCGCCAGCATCTCCTTGCTGTAGGGGTCCGTTGGATGAAGTTTACGCCAGATCTCTTTCTGGGCGTCTCCCTTGCTGCGGACGTGCTGCGAGCGCATTCGGAGCGTGGGGTTGATGCGGTCTTCCAGCTTGAAATGCGGCGTCGGCCACGCATCGGATGAGAGATTGAAGCCATAGCGCTCGCGGGCGAATTCCACTTCTTCTGGTGGCAGGTATATCTGTTCCCGCTCCGTGTCAACCACAAATCCGAGCGCCATCAGGAAGTCGATCATCGGTACCTTAATAACGCGCCGGGGGCTGTCCAGGCGCACCTGGTAGGCTTCGCTCTTGATGTCATACTCAAAGCGCAGCCACGCGCCCCGGTAAGGTATGATCTTCACCATATGCGCGCTCTCGTTGGGTGTCCGGCGCTCTCCATGCGTGAGGTAGACGCCCGGCGCCCGCACGAGCTGGCTGACAATTACCCGCTCGACTCCGTTGATAATGAACGTCCCGTCCCGGGTCATGAACGGCAACTCGGTGATGAATACCTCCTGCTCCTTGATCTCGCCGGTCCGGTTATTGAAAAACGCCATCGTTGCGTTGACGGTGCAGGTGTGGGTGAGGTCTTTTCTGAGGCATTCCTCGATAGTGCTTTTGGGCAGATTGATGACTACGCGATTGAATCTCAGCTCAAAGTTGCCGTCGTTACTGACAATGGGCATTATTTCGCGGAACACCGCGTCGAGTCCTTCGAAGATGAACCATTCGTAGGACTTCGTCTGAATCTCCAGGAGCGGCGGCAGCGGGTACGGCTGCACGTCACTTATGGCGAACCTGTCCTCTTTAATCTTTGCCAAGGCAGCAACCTCCCGGATACTAATTGTGCGGAGCCGCAGGGCAAACCCCGTAGCCCGCACGCGCCGTTTGTTTGATAACTACGCTAATTCGACAATCGCTCCTACCTCAACGAGGCGGTCTCTTAGGCCCTCGGCCTCCTCTTTGGGGACGCCGGTTTTAATGGGCTTGGGAGCATTGTCTGCCAGCTCTTTGGCTTCTTTGATGCCCAGGCTGGTGATTTCGCGGATGATCTTGATGACCTGAAGTTTGGAATCGCCCGGGTCCTTCAATACGATATCAAAGCTGGTTTTCTCCTCCTCTGCGCCAGCGTCACCGGCACCGCCGGCAGCCATTGCTGCCGGCGCCACCGCCATGGCGGCGGAGACGCCCCAGCGCTCTTCAAGCGTTTTGACCAGCTCATTGACTTCAACAACAGTGAGTTTCTCCAGTTGCTCGATTATCTTGTCAATGTCAGCCATTAGTTCCTCCTTAGAACTGCATAGACTTTTCGTTATCGTTGTTTTGATGGTTGTTTTGATGCGTATTCGTTGAGCACACGCGCCAACCGGCTGTACGTCTCCATCGTAAGGGCCGCGACCAGGCGGGCCGGCTCCTGGATGATCCCCAGGAGCTGCGAGCGCGCTTCGTCCTTGGTCGGCAGCTCCGCGAATGTCTTGAAATCCTCGCCCGGATACAGCTTGCCGTTAAACCAGATGCCCTTGACCGGCAAAATGGCGTTGCGGAAATCCCGCTGATAATGGCGGATAACCTTGGCGGCTGCTCCGACATCTTCTGCGCCGCAGATCATCAGGGAGGGGCCCACGAGAATCTCGCATACCGCCTCCATCCCGCTGCGTTCAAAGACGATTTTAGCGAGCGTGTTCTTCAGTTGTATCGTCTTTGCCCCTCTTTCGGCGAGCTGGTGGCGGAACTCGTCCATGACGCGGATGTTGACGCTCGTGGCGTCTACCAGGATGGCGAAGCCCGCTTCCGCTACCGCCGAAGCGTACCGTTCCATCACTCCTTCTTTCTGTTTGCGCCGCATCCGGATAATCCTCCTAGAATCCAAGCGGGTCCACGCGGACGGCTGGCGATTGCGTTGCCGAAACAGCGATAGACTTGATGTACTGGCCCTTTGCGGATGCCGGCCTCAGCCGGACGAGCTCCGACAGCAGGTGTTCGATATTCTCTATTAGCTGCCGTTCCTCAAAAGCGCCCTTGCCGACGGGGATGTGCACAATCCCGGCCTTCTCAACGCGGATGCTGAGTTTGCCCGCTTTGAACTCCTTGATTGCGGTGGCCAGGTCGAATGTTGTTGTGCCGCTCTTGGGGTTCGGCATCAGGCCGCGCGGGCCGAGTATCTTGGCCGTTTTGGAGACATCCTTCATCACGTCGGGCGTAGCGATGGCCACGTCAAAATCAATGATGCCCTTCTGCACCTGCTCGATTATCTCTTCCAGGCCGACGAGGTCGGCTCCCGCGTCGCGCGCCTCCGCAACCTTCTCGCCTTTGGCGAAGACTGCGATGCGCGGAGTGCGGCCGGTGCCGTGCGGGAGAGCCAGAGTGCTCCGGACGTTCTGGTCGGCCTTGCGCGGGTCAACGCCAAGGCGGACGGCAACGTCCACGCTCTCCCAGTCGCGTGCGACGAGCTTAATCCTGCGCACGGCATCTTCCAGCGAGACGGGGCCGTCCAGCGGTTGGATTTTCTCCTTTTTCATAAGATAGGACTTGGTGCGCCGCATTATTTCTCCTTCTCACCTCCGGGTTCCGCTTTCTCCTGCGAAACCTCTGCGGGCGCCCCCTCGGCCTCCTCTTCAGTGGATGCGGCGGCCGCGGCTGCGGCAGCAGCCGCCTTCTCGGCAGCGTCAATTTGGGCCCTGGTTGGGCCCTTTGCGATCTCCCAGTAGTAGCCTTCCACATTTACCCCCATCTGACGGCAGCTGCCGGCGATGATGCGGGTAGCCATCTCCAGATCGTCAGTATTCAGGTCGGGGAGCTTGATGCGCGCGATGCGCTCCAGCTGTTCGCGGGACAGTTCACCGACACGCACCCGGTTGGGTTCGGGACTCGCAGTGTCGATCCCCAGTTCCTTCTTCACGAGGTCGCGGGTCAGGGGGGTTTTAATCCTGTATTCCCAGGACTTGTCCTTGTAGACGATTATCTCGGTCGGCAGAGTCTCTTCGGCGCGCTCGCGGGTGGCGTCGTTGAACTGCCGGCAGAAGTCCATCACCTGAATGCCTGCGGCGGCAAGCGCCGGGCCGAGGGGAGGTGCGGGGCTGGCGCCTCCACCTTTCAGGTGGACCTTGATGATTTTATGGATTTCTTTGCGCGCCATACGTATGCCTCTGCGATTATGCCTTTGGGGCTTCTCCTTCTTCCGGCTCAAACGGCTCCACCTGGTCGAAGTCGAGTTCAACCTGGGTGTCGCGTCCGAAGAGGGAAATCAGGATTTTCACCTTGCGCTTCTCGGCGTCGATATCCTTGACCTTCCCGATGGCTTCGGCGAACGGGCCGGAGAGCACCTTCACCGTGTCGTTCACCTTGTACGAGGTCTCCAGCACCGGCTCTTCGCTCTCCATGCGGGCGAAGATGGCGTTCACCTCGTCCTCTGACAGGGGCTGGGGTGCGTTCGCGCTGCCGACAAAGCCGATGACCCCCTGCGCCTGTTTCAGCAGCAGCCGGTTCTGGTTCGTCAGATTCATCCGTACCAGGACATAGCCCGGGTACATTTTGCGGGGAACGGTGCGCTTCTTGCCCTTTATCGATTCCAGTCGCAACTCGTAAGGAACGACTATCTCCTCGATATTCTCGTCGAGCTGGTCGTGTTCGAGCATATGGCGCAGCGTTTGCGCCACTTTTTCTTCGCAACCAGACATCGTATGTAGAACGTACCAGCGCATCTCAGATCCCGGCGGATTACTCCTAGATCGGCAGGATAAAGCTGAACACCTTGGTCACAAACAGGTCAAAGAGCGAGATTATGGCGGTGACGGCTGTGGTGAAGATGAAGACAACCACCGTTGAGCGGTAAAGCTCCTTCCGTTCAGGAAAGGTTATCTTTTTCCACTCCATCTTCAGTTCCTGGAAGTAGCGGCTGATTGCGTTGGTTTCAGCACGCTGTCGCCGACGCGCTTTTGAGTCCTCGCTTTTCCCGTTATCTTTTGCCATCGTAAGTTATCCTGTAAACAGAAACAGGCCCAGCCGGAGTCGAACCGACAACCTTTGGTTTTGGAGACCAATGCTCTGCCAATTGAGCTATGGGCCTAAGACGCGCCGCCAAAGCCGGCGTTACTTCGTTTCGGCATGCAGCGTGTGCTTGCGGCAGGGGCGGCAATACTTCATGAGCTTGAGCTTGCCCGGCGTATTGGTGCGGTTGCGGCTGGTGTAGTAATTGCGCGACTTGCACTCGGTGCACGCAAGAATTACCTGCACGCGCCTTTCCTTTTTAGCTTTGGTAGACTTCTTGGCCATTGAACCGGCAGCGCCTACTCGATGATCTTCGTGACGACTCCCGCACCGATGGTGCGTCCGCCCTCGCGAATCGCGAAGCGCATCCCCTCCTCAATTGCGACCGGGGCAATGAGCTCGGCGAAGAGGTCTACCTCGTCGCCCGGCAGCACCATTTCCTTGCCCTCAGGCAGCTTGATCATGCCGGTCACGTCCGTGGTTCGCATATAGAACTGCGGGCGATAGCCGGTGAAGAACGGCTTGTGCCGTCCGCCCTCCTCCTTTTTTAGCACGTATACCTTGGCCTCAAACTTCGTATGAGGGGAAATGCTGCCCGGTTTGCATACAACCTGGCCGCGCTCGATGCCGGTGCGCTCAACGCCGCGAAGCAACAGGCCCACGTTGTCGCCCGCGAGCCCCTCGTCCAGGGTCTTGCGGAACATCTCGACGCCCGTGACCACCGTCTTGCGGTTGTCGGGGCGAAGGCCGACGATTTCGACCTCGTCGCCGGTAAGCACCTTGCCGCGCTCGATGCGGCCCGTTGCCACCGTGCCGCGCCCGGTAATGGAGAACACGTCTTCCACCGCGAGCAGGAACGGCTTGTCGAGGTCGCGGGTAGGTTCGGGCACGTAAGTATCGAGCGCCTCCACCAGTTCCAGGATGCACTTGTTGGCCGGGTCCTCCGGATTCCCGTCGGTCTCGAGCGCCTTCAGCGCGCTGCCGCGGATGATGGGCGTCTCGTCGCCGGGGAAGCCGTACTTGTTCAGCAGGTCGCGGACATCCTCTTCGGCCAGGTCGATAAGGTCGGGGTCGTCGACCATATCGGTCTTGTTAAGAAAGACCAGCAGGCAGGGCACGCCGACCTGGCGGGCGAGCAGAATGTGCTCGCGCGTCTGGGGCATAGCCCCGTCGGCGGCCGAAACCACCACGATAGCGCCGTCCATCTGCGCCGCGCCGGTGATCATGTTCTTGATGTAGTCCTTGTGGCCGGGACAGTCCACGTGCGCGTAGTGGCGCTTGTCACTCTCGTATTCCACGTGTGCCGTGGCGATAGTGATGCCGCGCTCCTTCTCCTCCGGCGCCTTGTCGATTTCGTCAAAGGAGATGAACTGCGCCTGGCCCTTGGTGGCTAAGACCTTCGTCATAGCGGCCGTAAGCGTTGTCTTGCCATGGTCGACGTGGCCGATGGTGCCGACATTAACATGCGGTTTGTCACGTACGAATTTCTCCTTGGACATCTTCTCTCGTTCCCCTTGGTAATCTTTTTACACAGATATCTCGCGGGCGCTCGCGCAAAAGCGCAAGCTAATCGCGAACGAATATTATCTCATATTTCCGCGGGTTCTGCAACAGGGGGAAGCTGCGTGATGAGGTACAGCCCACAACCAGAGTTGAACTGGTGACCTCGTCCTTACCAAGGACGCGCTCTACCTCCTGAGCTATGTGGGCGCTCGGGCCATCCGATTTTCCCACACCCGCCTGGCGCTTCCGCACCGGCCGCGTGGCTCGCAAGGGAATTCTAGCACAATGAATCAGCTGCCTGCAACAGGTGCCCGCCGGAAGAGGGGGCAAGGTAGGAGATGCGCAGCGTACTGGTCGGTGCGGGATATTCCGGCGAAATGCTGGAACAAATGCGCTTTCGCGCAGTCTATCATTGCCGGAAGGGTTGGTGAAACCCTACTACTTTCACCCCCCCTTGCCCATCCCCCCTAACTTGCTGGGCCAGGGCTAAAAGAGCCCTGGCCTTTTTTATGCGATTGACTGCCGCTCTTTTTCTTGCCGACGCTTGCCCGCCTGTGGAGGGCTTGCCCGCTATAGCTTCAGTGATAGCGGGGCTGGCGGCTGACGGCTGGCAGCTGGCTTAATCGCTTCTCTCTTGCTGGCGACTGACAGCCGATCGCTGACGACTGACTTGACAGCCCGCCCGATTGCCCCTAACTTTGAGTGCGCGCGCCAGTAGCTCAGGGGATAGAGCGTTGGCCTCCGGAGCCAAAGGTCGAAGGTTCGAATCCTTCCTGGCGTGGTTATTACTATCCCTGGTCAGGGAAGTTCTTCATTAGAGCCAAGTCTCCCGAATCTGACGTTGGATCGTAGTCGTCTATGCGCCCCTCAGGCGTGGTTGCCTTTAGGTCAAGCTCAACGAATGTGCCGTCCCAGTCACCAGTTTCGCCCTGCGGTTCGCTCACGGAACCTTCAATCTGAGTTCCGGAGACTTCTGCGCCGTCCGACCATGCCCATGAAGATTGCCAAATGCTAGTGAACATATAGACGTCCTCTTCTTGGCTGGATGCCATATAGGGTACCCATATCCCACCTGTAGCTAATCTCGTTCTCCGAATGGTGAAATCAGGTAGTATGTCGACCACCAAGCATCCCCAGTATTCGGTAAGCGCTCTCCCTCCAACACACCACCTGTCGCCAATCACATCCAGCGAGCGCCACGCAAGGTCACCCAGCGGAGTGGAGTACAGCCAGGCTTCGTCGGGTTCTCCGTTTGGAGAGAAGGTTGCGAGCAGGGCGTTGCCCTGCTCTGGGCTGTAGTTTTCGGTATAACCTGCAACCAGGATTCGGCAATCGTTAAGTATCTCCAAATCTCTGAAACGGTCATCCCCCTCCCCGCCCCACTGCCGGGCCCACTGAAAGTTAAGGTTGGCGTCATACTTCACGAGCAGGGCATCAAGGTTGCTCATGGACGCGTTGAGCAGACCGCCCGCGATGTAAAACGAACCGTCAGTCGCCATTCCTGCCGCGCTCACAGACACAATGCCGTTGGGTCGCCAGGCCTTTTGCTTAAGAAGGTTCCCCTCGCTGTCCAGTTTCAGGACAAAGAGATTGTCCAGCCCATATGCCACTTCGCTCCTTCTACCCGCGACATAACAGCCGCCGTCTGGACTAGCCACGATTCCTCCTGCAATCGTTCTCCACGGCCCGCCCCAGGCTCGTGCCCATAGCAGGTTGCAGTCGGAATCGAACTTCGTTATCAGCGCGCTGGACACTTCGCCGGGGCCGTAGTTCTCGGTTGAGCCTACGATGTAGAGACTGCCATCCGCGCTAATGGACAGGTCAGCAGCACCGACTCGATCTGACTTACCCCCCCAGGTGCGGGCGCGCAGAAGATTGCCGCCGGAGTCATACTTGAGGAGCACCGCTCCGAAGGCGGGGCAGTATCCGATAACGTATATCATTCCTTCCGCGTCCACCGCTATCCCCATAGGATAATCCATCCCGCCAGCACCCCAGGTATGCGCCCACATCTCGCGTTCGGAGACCGTGAGGGTGAAGGGGAAGGAGGCTTCGCCATAGGCGTTGGTGACGGTGAGGGAGGCGGCGTAAACGCCTGCGTCGGCGAGCGTGACTCTTGCTGATGGCTGACCGCCGACGCCTGACGACTGATTGGGTTCTGCGCCGCCGCCGAAGTCCCACGCGTAGGTCAGGGGTTCAGCGCCGGTTACGGTGGCGCTGAAGGTGCGCTCCTCGTGCTGGTAGCCCTCGGTAGGGCTGACCTCGTAGATTACCGGCTCATTGCTTGGCCTGAGCACCGCGTTTGACGGCTCGCCCGGCGCGCCTTCGCTATCGTAGGGCACAACCCGATGCCACAATGCGGATGGGGATTCGATAATGGCGCTGTACGCAAGTCGCCCTTCGCCGATTCCCGCATCCTGCGAGATTTCGCTGACCAGCTCGTAGGCTCCCGCTTCTTCCGCTGCGCCTTCAATAGCGTAATGATGCACATCGACTGCGAAGTGAATCGCCAGCGGTGTAATGTCTTCGATGCCGATGCGCCCATTGCCAGAGCCGTCAATGACCGCAAGCAGGCAGTTTGCATCGGTTGGCTCATAGCTCTCGCCATAATGCATAGCCAGCGGCGTGATGTCGGAGATGCCCACCTTGCCATTCTGGTCATAATCGCCGAGATTCCTGTAATGCCACGAAAGCGTAAACGTGCCATCGCCGTTGTCGAGGATGGTAAGGTCGTTCACCCGGTTCATTTCCCCCGTTGGCGGCGTGGAGGTGAATTTCCCCTGTAGGGTGGGGTCTTGTGCCCCACCGTCCACCGTTTTTGCGTTATCCCC
>JAGGTK010000039.1 GCA_021163765.1 bacterium | reverse complement strand
TCGAAGCCTTGGATACTCTTCGGGATGGCATATCCGGGCGGGGGGCCTATCTACAACGCAGGCTCATGGGCCTCAGGGTGCGACGGCCTCCCCAGCTCAACTAATATACAAGGGTGCGGTCTCGTGCCGCACCGCCCTGTCCTCACCGAGTACACGGTGTTTACGCGCCTATGGAGTGCTGACCAGCGCCGCTCACTCAAATGGTATAATCCTCGCAGCCTGCTGGGGGGCGGGTAGTACTGGCCCCAAGCCAGCTAAGGAGGCCATTGTGGGTGAACACGAAAGCAGCATCAACTATAAAAACCTGATTCAGAACCACGCGGAGATGTATCCGTATCCCGTGGACGAGGTCGTACTCGTTGAGATAGTCGCCAACGCTTTGGATGCTAAGGCAACAAGAATCGCTGTCAGCTTCGACAAAGAGCGCAATTCTCTCATAGTTGAGGACAACGGCGATGGTATGAACGAGCGGCAGTTTGATGAATACCATGACTTCGCTGCCGGATTGAAGACCCGTGGCAGCGGCGGCATAGGCTTTGCTGGACTCGGTGCCAAGATTAGCTTCAACATAGCAGACCGAGTTCTCACAGAGACTGTTAGCCGAGATTTCGCAGGTGCCTCAAACTGGTATCTAAGGCGGAACAAGAAACTCATCTGGGAAGACCAAGAACCGCACAATCTGAAGGGAAGAGGAACAAGAGTCGAGGTCAAATTCAAAGCCAGCAAAACGCCAGACTACCAAGATAGCGATGGCATACTGCGGGTGCTTCACCATCACTACTTGCCGCTCTTCGATCCCGGCTTCCTGAAGTTCTACGGCCAAATGAGGGTCTATGATCCTTCGATGCAGTTCATAGTAAACGGCAAGCCGGTGAGAGAAGTGGACCTGGCTGAGAAGTTCCAGCTCACACACCTCAAGCGGGTAGTGGTAAAGAGCCGTCAGGGAAAGCGTTATGGCCTCGGTCTGCTTGGCCTCGCCAACCAAGACTATCCTGTGGGAGGTGACAGAGCTGGGGTCCTGCTAAGCACCTACGGTAAAAATGTCAAATCAGACATGTTCAATCAGTTCCCTGGCGAGTTTGGCCCGAGGATCTTCGCTTTGTTTGAAGTACCGGGACTTATTTACTTTCTCACTACCTCTAAGTCTGATTTCATCAAGCTTGGGAAGCACAGGCAATTCAACGCGCTTTATACGCCGATAGGAAACGAATTCAAAGCCTGGCTGAAAGAATTAGGCGTCAAGACACTAGAGTTTGAGAGCGACACTGAATCCAGATCGCTGGAGAGAGAGCTAAAGCGAATAGCCGAATTCATTCCGGAGATTTCGGATTTCTTTGGCTTTAGAGACAGCAGGAAGGTTCTCAGTGAAGATGCTAGAGGAAAAGTTACAGCTTCTGAGGAGGAGGGAGTCGAAGTCACGCTTCCAGATGGAGATGGAGAGTCGTACGGAACAGAAGGAGTCCTTGGGCCAGGAGATGACCCGGGAACTGCGATTGTGGAAAGAAAAGACGGGGGAAAACGAGCTAAGCCCATCAGTAGAAAGGCCAAAAGGGGACCGAAAATCACTTTCATTGATACTCCTGAGAAAGGTGAAATGAGCTGGGTAGATGGCAATTATGTCTGCATCAACAAGGCACATCCTGCTTATAAGAGATCCTCCAGCGCTGGGAAAACTATGCGCTTGCATAATATGTTTGCAATCGGCTCAGCAATTCAGCGATATCTGGCCAAAGAAGCTGAGACACCCGACTTGGAGTTTATCGATAGGCTGATGGCTGCGTGGGGACGGAAATGACCGACGAGATCCTGGCATTCGTGGGATTCATACCGGAAGATGATAGCTTCCGAGCATATCTCAGCCTGGAGGGTTCAGAGAACCTGAAGGGTGACTGGGAAAAGAAGCTAGAAAAATCTGCTGAGATTTACAGTGATGCGACTGTAGCCATGCGCAAGATGAAAGCGCAGATGGACAGAATGCGAAAGCAGCGCACTCCCATTCCCGCGCGAAGGGTGTGGGACCTTGGCGACCAAGTCGTACGGCTTACAGGGAAACTGCGCTTGAAAGGACTTCAGATTGACGGGCTTTACGATCATCTTTGCAGGGACTTGGCTGTCAAGCGAATGTGGCTAGAAAAGGTGATAATCTTCCGCTCGCACATTCCGCGGAAAGCGCTCATTCCTAGCAAGCTAGCGTGGGCTAGGTGTCGAGATGCGCCCAAGCTATCAGCTCGTAGGATTCTAGAGGAGCGCAACTAGGCGTGGATGCGAAATCCGAAGAAGTCAATGCGCTACTGGCGTCTTTTCGCAGTTGGCCCCGTGAGTTCTCGCTAGAGCAGGCAGCGTCCTTCCTCCTCAACAGCGAAGCCGACTCTCTGCTCCGTGAAAAACTTGAAAGCGACGAAGAGGTTATGAGAGTGGGAGTCTTCTCATGCGGAGACACATATATCCCGAAGAGAGCCCTAGCGAGGTCGTTCGCTAGCCTGAACGCACGCTTAGCATTGGCTCAGAAGTTCGCCGTTTTCCGGCACAGCATGACTTTGCTACTTAGTGACACCTTCCCAGTCTCTTGGAGATTTTGGAAGGGCCTTCCTGACAGCGTATTCGAGTTCGGGGAGCATCTAGGGCTGATACGCCGTTCCGCAAGTCCAGCAATTTACTGTTTCCCTCTGGCGATGGTCGTTGAGCACATGACTACTGCCAAGGGCAAGGGCAAAGCCAAGACCATCCGCTTCGAGCCAAGCTCTGAAATGATTGAAGTGATATGCGAGCACGAATCCCAAACAATGGCTTGGGAGTCTACTCTGAATGCGCTCGGGACTCTCACTAATCTGTTGTCAGAAAGACAGCGAGCAGTCGTCTGCCTAAGAAACGGCTTGCAGTCTGGCGGGCGTTTAACGTTAGAAAAGGTCGCTCAGCGATTTAACGTTACACGTGAGCGGATTCGGCAGATTGAATTGAAAGCCATAAATATGCTTAAACACAGTTCTAAGTCAGCTCTCAGGAGAAGGGCGTGTGTTCTCCTTGCCATTGCCGATAAGGGCAGTGTTGTGGCGCAAGCGGGCACTGAACGGAGTCGCATCGCCAAGTTCTTGTATGACTTATGTGGTGTCCCCACAATAACACTCGAGCATCTGTCACTTATGGTTGTTGGCTTTCGCGCAAAGGAGCTACGATTGCCCAATATTGAGGACTTGAAGGAAGCGATTCTTGCGGGGGATAATCTCGTTGGCCTAGCTTCTGCAGTATTTGGTGAAGCGCTGCCTGAGGAAGATGCACTTACGATCGCTGCACTCTTGCGCGACTACGCGCATCGGCGAATGACGAAGTTCGAGCGCGCGGTGTTTGCGCTTAGACGAATCGGTCGCCCTGCTCACTTCTCCGAGATTGCCCGAGCTTACAATAGGCTCTTCCCTAATAAGTGGTCAACAGAACATAACGTCCATGCGGTTCTCGGAAGGGATGAGAATCGGGTAGTCTGGACAGGAATCAAGGGAGTGTACGCCCTAAGAGAATGGGGCTACGAAAAACCCTCAATGGACCTCTTTGAGACCGTTGCGAAGATAGTTCGAGACAAGTTCCACGAAACTGGCAAACCTGTCCCCTTCTTAGTCATCCAAGTGGAAATAGGCAAATACCGCAAGCTGATAAATCCTCACAGTCTGACAATAGCGGCACACGTCAATAAACACCTAAAAAGAATCGGTTCCGACACATTCGTTCCAAAGTCAGCTGCTGCGCAATTCGTCGATGAGGATTCAAGTGAGGAGCTAGACGAAGTTCTTAGGGGCTTTGAGGATGGCGAATGGTAACTGCGCTTACCCATCCGGAAATATCTTCCCCGGGTTCAGGATGCCGGCCGGGTCGAAGGCGCGCTTGAGGGCTTTCATCAGGCGAATCTCGACCGGCGACAGCTCGATGCCCAGATACTTGCGCTTGGTCAGCCCGATGCCGTGCTCGGCGCTCAAGCTCCCCTTGAGCGATACCGCCAGCTTAAACATCTCCTCGACTATCTTCTCGACAGCCGGAATGCGCGGGTCGCTCTGCCCGTTGAACATAAACGTTACGTGCAGCGTGCCGTCACCGATGTGCCCGTAGACCACCGGCGGGTCGGGATAGCCCTTCACGATTTCCTTCAGCCCGCGCACGAACTCCAGGCATTTGTTGCGCGGCACGGAGATGTCCTCGGAAATTTTATAGTCGCCAAGATGGAACGCCGCCGGCGACACGGAGTCGCGCACGTCCCACAGCGCCGCCCGCTCCCCTTCGCCAAACGCCGTCTCCACCGAAAGCGGCGAGTGCGCCTTGCATACATCCATCATCTTCGCAAGCTGCTCCCGCACGTCATCCACCGACGGCCCGTCCGCTTCCAGCAGCAGCGCGGCGTTCGCTTCGGGCTTTAGCTGCGGCAGGTCGCGGTAGTTGCGCAGGCACTTTAGCGTCTCGTCGTTCATAAACTCCATCGCGCGCGGCATAAGCGGCGCGGCAACAATGTCCTGCGCCGCCGCCAGCGCGTCTTCGTCTACGGAAAACAGAGCCAGAACCGTCCCGATTTCGGCGGGCATTGGGATGAGCCGCAGAGTCGCTTCGAGCATCACCGCCAGCGTGCCCTCGCTGCCCACCATCAGCCGCGCGATGTCATAACCCGTGACGTTTTTCACCGCGTGTGAGCCGGTGGTGAATACCTCGCCCGACGGCAGCACGCACTTCATAGCCAGCACGTAATCGCGGGTCACGCCGTATTTGTAGGCGCGCATTCCGCCCGCGTTCTCCATAATGTTTCCGCCGAGCGTTGAGTAATCCGCGCTGCCGGGGCTTGGCGGGTAGAACAACCCGCGCTTCGCCACTTCGCGGTCGAGGTCGCCGCAGAGCACCCCTGGCTCAACTGTCGCCGTCAGGTTGCCGGTGTCAATCTCGATGATGCGGTTGAGCCGCGTGAGGTTGAGCACCACCCCGCGCTCCGTCGGCACCGCGCCGCCGGTGAGACCGCTGCCTGCGCCGCGCGCGTAAAGCGCGATGCCATGTTTCCCCGCCAGCGCAACGGTGGTTACAGCTTCGTCCTGCGTTGCGGGCGTGACCACTACCTCGGCCTGCCCCTGAAGCTTGCTGCCGTCAAAGCTGTACATCAGGCGGTCGGCCGCCGCGGTGGAAATGCTCTCAGCCGAAAGCGCCGGCTTTAATTCGGCGTAGAAGGCGCGAATCCTGCCGGCAAAATCGTCGGATGTGTGGTTTGCGGAGCGTTCCATGCGTCAGTTCGCATTATATCAGAGCGCGGAGGCGGAATCACGGGCGGGACGCCCGCGCCACCGGTAACTAACCATGCTCCAAACGGCGATGCGCTCCGTCGTTCATTCTGAGACCTTTTTGACACACTCGCTCCTGTATCTTACAATGATAATGGTGAGCAAAGCCAGAGAAATCTTCCTGGAGCACTTGCGCACGAAGGGGCTGAAGGTGACACGGCCCCGGATGAGAATACTGGAGACGGTGCTCGGGCGCGAGCGCTTCCACTTCACCGCTGACGACCTGGTCGTTATAGTAAACGAGAGCACTCGCCGGAAGGTCTCCCGTTCAACGGTCTACCGGACGCTTGCCCTGCTCGAAGAATGCGGCATAGTCCGCAGGGAACGGATTCAAGAGGGATTCAATTGTTACGAGAAGGCCGTCGGCACTGAGCACCACGACCATATGATATGCCGCGAATGTGGACGCATTATCGAGTTCCATTCGGCGCAACTGGAGCAGGTGCAGGACTCGGTCTGCCAGGAGCATGGCTTCATTCCTGAGCGCCACGTGCTGCATATCTTCGGTGTCTGCCGCCAGTGCGCGAAGAAAAATAAAGACTAGGCGCGGCGAGCCAGGCCATGCGCAAGCTGTCCCAGCGAAATCCCTGCGTCGTTCATCGGCACTCCGCTGTGGGTGAATACCCGCAAACCAGAGTTCTCAAGGCGCTCTATGAGCCCTTCAAAGAGCAGCGCGTTCTGGAAGCACCCGCCGCTTAATACCACCTGCGTTACACCTTCACGCACAGCGATCCGGACAGCCGTCTCGCCATAGGCTTCCACTAATCCCTGAACGAATCCGCGCGAAAGCCGGCAGCATACTTCCGGCAACTTTAGCGATGGGTCCTGCGCCGAGTATTCCTCCGGCAGTATCAGAGGCGCCATCTTCTCCTGCCGCAGCGCATCGATAACGGCACGGACAGCGGGCCGCCAGTCAATCACCAGAAGCCCTCGCTCTTGCTTTATTATCATAGGCAGCGCGTCGGCCTCTTCAACGCGGGACGCCGCAGTCTCCAGCTCTATCGCCGCCTGCGCCTCGTAGGTGGCTTCCAGGCATATCCCCATAAGCGCTGAGAAGGCGTCAAAAAGCCTGCCCAGGGACGTGGAAGGCACGCAGTTGATGTTTCGGCGCACCATCTCCGCAACCACCGGCACGTCCGGTGCGAACGGCATATCTTTTAGGCGTTTGACGGCTTCATCGAGCAGCTTGGCATCGGTCTCGTTCAGTATTGCGAGTGCGAGCCGCCAGGTTTGCTCAATGGCGGACTCACCGCCGGGCAGTGCCAGAGTGCGCAAAGTGCCCACGCGGCGGAACTCCGAGGCATCGCCCAGAAGTATCTCCCCACCCCACACTGCGCCGTCGCTTCCATAGCCAGTGCCGTCCAGGGAGAGCGCCAGCACTTGGCCCTCCACGCCGCATTCCAGCACAACAGACGCCAGATGCGCGTGGTGGTGCTGCACGTCAGCAAACTGCGCCCCGCCGGCTTCAGCCTCCTGCTTCGCCAGGCTCCGCGAGTAATAGCCCGGATGGAGGTCTCCAACGATGGCGTCGGGCTGCTGCTGGAACACGCGCCTGAAGTGCTCGTAAGTGCGCCGGTGGAACGCCTGCGCCGCCAGCGTCTCCTGGTCTCCCAGATGCGGGCCGATGACTGCATACCGCCCGGCCTGCATCGCAATGGTCGCTTTCATGTCCGGCCCCCATCCCACAACGCAGCCTTCCGGCGTTGGCTCACGCGGCTCGCGGGAGAGCGCAACGGGATACGGCGCATACCCGCGCCCCAGCCGAATCGCCCGCGCCTCGCCTCCCATCACCCGCACAATGGAATCGTCCGAAGGCGCGATTATGCGGCGGTTGTGCATCAGGAAAACGTCCGCCAGATGCGCCAGACGCTCCAGCGCTGCGCCGTTTTCGTAAACCAGCGGCTCCTCGGCAACGTTCGCTGACGTCATCACAAGCATTTCCAGCGTATCAGTGCCGCCTGCCGATGGCTCGTCGAGCTGCGTGTTGAATAGCAGCAGGTGCAGCGGCGTGTAGGGCAACATCACTCCCAGCAAGCCCGTGCGCGGCGCGACCATCGGGGAAAGGCGATACGGCGTGTCATCGCGCTTGCGCGCCAGGATGATGGGTGAAATCGGCGATGCCAGCAGCGCCATCTCTTTTTCGGTAAGCTGCGCCAGGTCGCGTAGCACGGCGAAGTCCTTTGCCATTATCGCCAGCGGCTTGAACCGCGCGCGACGCTTCCGCAGCCGCAGCTCTTCCACCGCTTTCTCATTCAGCGCGTCGCAGGCAAGGTGGAATCCTCCAAGCCCCTTGACGGCGATGATGCGCCCCTGTACCAGCAGGCGCACCGTCTGCAGAACGGCTTCGTCGCCCTCGGCAAGCACTTCGCCTGCTCGGTTAGCGAGCCATACTTTAGGGCCACAGGCTGGACAGGCATTGGGCTGGGCATGGTAGCGGCGGTCTTCGGGATCCTCGTACTCGCGAAGGCATTCCTCGCACATCTCAAACTCGCGCATCGTCGTATTCGGGCGGTCGTAGGGCAGCGCCTCAATGATGGAATATCTGGGTCCGCAGTTGGTGCAGTTAATGAACGGATAGCGATAACGCCGGTCATTCGGGTCAAGCAGCTCGCGCGCACAATCGGCGCATATCGCTGTGTCCGGCGAAATCAGCGTGATCTCGCCTTCCTCCTCTTCGCTCGGGCGGATATGGAAGCCGGCTAGACCCGCCGGTGGCAGAATCTCCATGAAGCTCGAAGTAATGCGCGATAGCGGTGGCGCTTCCTCATGCATCCGGCGGAAGAATTTTCGGCAAGCCTCCTCCGCACCCTCAACTTCGCAGACCACGCCCGTTGTCGAGTTGAGCACCCAGCCGGCCAGACCGAGTTCGGCGGCGAACCGGTGCAGTGTGGGACGAAAGCCCACTCCCTGCACGATTCCCGTGAAATAGCACCGTGCACGGACTTTGCTAGGATTAGCCAAGGCACTGGATTATATCAGGAGAATCCCCGCGAAACCTCTTGACACAAGCCAGCGGGGATGCTAATACTGACTGGTCAGTCAGTTACTAATGACCAATCGAAAGAACAATGCTCCTAAAGATGCAGTCCGCGACAAGCGGATGGCCATCATTGACGCCGCCCTCACCGTCATCCACGACAAAGGCATCATGAACGCAACCGTGGATGACATCGCGCATAGCGCCGGCGTCGCCAAGGGCACGGTTTACCTGTACTTCAAGACGAAAGAAGACATCCTGGTGGAGATGGTGGTTGAGAAGTCCGGCGAGACGCTGGCCGCAGTCCGTGAGGCGGCATCTGGTGTTTCAGGCACGTGGGAGAAGCTGCGGGCGGCGATGAGAATCCACTTCGCGAAGATTATCGAGCATATGCCAAACGTCCTGATTGACGAGGGCATGCTCCATCTGACGGCCGCCCAGCAAAAGATACTTCTTAGCGCGAAGTTTTCTCACGTCAAGTTCTACGAGGAGATAATAGCCGAGCACTGCACGAAAACCGGGCGCGAACCACCGTTTTCACCACTAGCGAGCGCCCTTGCGCTTACCAGCGGACTGATCGGGTACGTCTTCCAGCGACACCACTTCAAAGATGCTGCTGTAGACCCGGAGGAATACCTGCGAACCTATGAGGCGATAGTTCGGGCGGCGCTCATCGGAGGTGAAATCGAAGGTGAAAAGACGAAGAAGAAATAAGCCAATCATCGGGCTTTCGGCTCTGTTCGCAGCCGGAATCGCGCTCTTGGTGGGCGCAGGCGCGGCGGCAGCCGAAGATTCCATCCCTGTGAAAGACGCACCACCTCCACCTGCCGCAACCGATGCGGAAGGCACGGTTACGCTTGTGCGTGCGGAAGCGAGCGAGGACGTGTCCGCCGATAAGGAAGCGGAAGGAGTGGAGTATCTGCTTACAGCACAGGAAATAATCGCGCTCGCACTGGAAAACAGCTACGACCTTCGCGTTGCGCAAAAGGACGCTGAAAGCGCCTTCTTTGAGTACGTCAAATACACCGGAATGGCCGGACCATCGGTGAACATAGCAGGATCGATTAGCCGCGCGGGGCCGGTGCAAGGCTTCTCGGCGGGCAAAGACGCGCCTGAAATTGCGTTCCAGAAGGAAACTACATCCAGCATCGGCGCGAGATTCTCCTACCCTCTCTCGCCGATGGGCAATCTTGGCTACGGGAAGCGCGCCGCCTGGTCGGGCTACCAAGCCCGTCTGGCGGGCGTAGACCAAGCGCGTGCGCAAACCATCACCGATGCATTCAGCGCTTACGTTAGATACCTGACGGCGCAAAACGCGGTGGCGGTCGCAGAGGAAGGCCTTGCGCTGGCGGAAGAGCAGTTGCGCAACGCTACCCTCAAGTTCGACAACGGCATGGCGCCACGCTTCGAGGTTATGCTGGGCGAAGTTGCAGTGTCCCAGGCCAACGAAGAACTGATCCAGGCCCGAAACGGGCAGCAGCTTGCGGAAACTGCGCTCTACCTGACGATGGGAGTCGTACCCGAAGATTACTTCGCCGGGGCGGCGATAGACGTCGAATACGCGGAGGCTCTCAACCGGTCGGTGGGCTTTATATCAGACGACCTGTACCCCAAACTGGACGCGGATGAGCTGGCGGACGCGTTCGTTGAGCGCACTCCTACATACCACGCTCTGGAAAGCACGATTGGGATGCTGCACAACCAGGTTCTGGCGTACCGGCGCTCGCCGCAGTTCTCGCTGGATGCGGGCTACCAGCAGCAAACAGGCAGCAGCTTCGTGGCGCGCCGCTCGTGGTCGTTTGGCATTTCGGGCGTATTCAATCTCTGGGACAGCGGCAAGACCGAAGGCACCCAGAAGAGCTTCGCCGCGCAGGCCGAAGGGGCCCGGGTTCAACTTGCGCAATACCGCCAGGCATTCCGGTTGAGCCTGCAGGATGCGGTCAGCAATCTGGACGCTGCTATCCAAGGATACACGACAGCGGTAAGCACTCTCGAATCGGCTGAAGAGGCGCTGCGGATGGCGCGGCTGGGCTACGCGGAGGGCGTCATCGCCCATGCGGACCTGGTTAGCGCCCGCACCGCATACCTGGGCGCGGAGCTTAACGAATTCGGCAAGCGAATGGCGGTGCTCACAAGCTACCAATCGCTGCTGCAAACGCTAGGCATCGGTGACGAGGAGCTGTACCTTCCCACAACTACCAGTGACCTGAGCGCAATTGTACACGAGGTGATTAACGATGAGAGCGGTTAGGCTATTTCCGATGATGCGGGGAATAACTGACCCGGCCGAATGCCGGGCCGCTAGTGAAAGCGCGCGCCCCAGAGCGACGCTCAATGGAGAAGGAGGCGAAAAATGACTAGGACCGCTAGGACTACCCTATGGATAATCCTCTTGCTCATCGCCATCGGGGTCGTTTCAGGCCTTTACATGTCAGTGAAACTCCACTTCGAGCATCTTCCCGAAGAGAAAGCGGTGATTCCGGTTGAGGTGATTACCGCCGAAGTGCGGCCACTGATGGAGGAGCTGCGCTATACAGGAACCGTGCTCGCTGAACCCTCTGCTATGGTATCGGCCAAGGTGGCAGGGACCATCCGTGAGGTCGCAGTTTCCGAGGGTGACCGGGTTGACGAGGGAGCGGTGCTGGCAGTGATAGAGGACACCATCTATGCCGAGCAAGTGTCGCTGGCACGTCATCAGACAGAGGCAGCGCGGGCGCAGCTCGCATCGGCGCAGTCGGCAAGACCGGAGAATATCGCGCAGGCACGGGCTGCCCTGGCAGCCGCCGAGAGCGCTCTCAATACTGCCCGCAACAACCACGAGCGTAATAAGAAGCTGTTCGATGAGGGCGTCATCAGCGAAGCCCAGTTTGAGTTTGCCGAATCCCAATACGAAGGGGCCAAGGCTCAGTACACAGCGGCGAAGGAGAATCTGCGAATGGCTGAGACCGGCGCCCGTCCGGAGGATAAGAAGTCGCTAGAAATGGCACTGAAGCTGGCGCAGGATCAGCTTGCCCTCGCTCAAACTAACCTGAGCTACACGCGAATTCGCGCACCATTTGCCGGCACGGTGACGGCGAAAAGGACTGAAGTTGGCGAGTTCGCCGCTCCGGGTGCTCCCCTTTTCGAGCTGGCAGATATGGATAACCTGGAGCTGCAGATATTCCTGCCCTCACAGTCGGTGCAGCAACTCGCACTAGGTGACACCGCATCGTTTATCCCCGAGGTTGACCACGCAGTGCGCAGCGCCACCGTCGCCCGTATCTTCCCCGCATCCAGCGAGAAGTCGAAGCAGGTGGAAGTGCGCTTGCAAGTCCTTCCCGAGGCAACTCAGGGCTTGCGTCCCGGAGGCTTTGCCGACGTGGTGATACTTCGCGAAGAGGGGCGCGGGAATGTTGTGTTGCCGCTCAAGGCGATTCTTGACTTGGCGACGGAGCAGCCGCGCATCTTTGTCGTGGAAGACGGGAATGCGCGTCAGGTGATGGTTGAACTTGGCGCCACCACCGGTCGCGAGGCGGAGATTATCTCGCCACTGAATGGCGGTGAGCAGGTGGTTGTCGTCGGTCAGAACTACCTCAGCGATGGCGCTACTGTGCGCCTGGTAAAGCCTGATAACGCTGGAGGTAGCCAGTGAACTGGATAGCTCTCGTCCTGCGTCGCCACGTTTTCGCGGTGATGATTCTTGCCTTCTTCACTGTAATCGGCATCGTCTCCTACTCGCGCCTGGTGCTGAATATGATGCCTCAGGTGGAGATTCCCATCGTCACAGTGCTCACCATATATCCTGGCGCTTCTCCTGATGTGATTGCCGAGCAGGTCACAAACAAGCTCGAGGATACCGTCTCGGTCATAGAGGGAATCGAGGACCTGAGCTCGTATTCAACTGAGGGCGCAAGTGTCCTCATTGTCAGTTTCGAGGAAGGAAGAGATATAGACATCGCCGCTCAGGACGTGCGAGACAAAGTGGCGCTTGCCAAACCCGAATTGCCCGAGGACGCTGAAGATCCGACGATAACCAAGGCGGATATCAACGCTATGCCGGTGGTGGCGTACTCAATCACTTCTACTTCCATGGCGCCACGTGAGCTTAGGGAGTTCGTGGACAAACGGATTAAGGATTCACTTGAACAGGTAACCGGTGTCGCGCAAGTGCAGCTCACAGGGGGGCTCGAACGTGAGATTCGGGTGGTCGTCGATCCGGCGAAGCTGGAGGCGCACAGACTGACACCGGATGCAGTCGGGAGAGCCATCGCTGCCGCAAATGTGGATTTCCCGGCGGGCACTCTGAAGCAGGGGCCCTTGGAGTTTGTGCTCAAAGTACCGGCGCAGTTTCAGAGCGTGGAGGAGATAGCTGGGGCGGTCATCTTCTCGGAGCGAGGTGAACGACTCAAGGTTGGCGACGTCGCGACCGTTGTGGACTCCACCAAAGAGCGCGAGATGGAGTCGCGCTACAACGGTAAAAGTGCCATAGCTGTCACCGTCATCAAGCGGAGCGATGCCAGCTCAGTTAGCGTCTCACACGCCGTCAAACAAAGGATGAGAGAATTAGAGGATACCTTTCCCCACGGGGTGGATTCTACGGTAGCGTATGACCTCTCTGAATGGGTTGTTCACTCATTGGATGACGTGAAGCTAGCAATATTACTTGGCGCAATCTTGGCAAGCTTTGTGGTCTGGCTGTTTGTAGGACGACTCTCCTTTGCCATCCCGATTACGCTGTCGATTCTAGTTTCGCTCATTGCCGCCTTCTCTCCGATGCATTTCTTCGGATTCAGCCTGAACTTCATCAGCCTGATGGCACTGGCAGTAGCGATAGGTCTAGTTATTGACGACGCCATTGTCGTGCAGGAAAGCATCATCAGAGTCCACGAGGAAACAGGCGACGCCTATGAAGCGGCAACACGTGGCACATCCGAGGTGGGGCTTGCAGTATTGGCTTGCACTTCGACCCTTATCGCGGTATTCATGCCGGTTGCCTTTATGAAAGGCATGATAGGTCAGATCTTCAAGGAGTTCGGTCTGACGGTTGCCTTCGCCGTCATATTTTCCCTACTGGTTTCGTTGACGCTGATCCCGCTGATGTCCACCCAGACTCTGCGACTCGGTGTCGCTGCTGGTGCACGGTCGTTTCTGACGCGCCTGGGCGCACCTCTGATGGCGTTGCACTACGGCTTTGCCAGATTCTATGAGTGGCTGCAAGGCTTTTATGCCAGAATACTTGATGCTGCGCTTCGACGACCCGCAACGGTGATATTCTGGGCTACGATCTTCTTTCTGCTGGCATTTCCTATTCTCACGATTATGCAGAAAGGATTCATGCCGTCCTACGACACAGGAGTATTCCAGATTACGATGGAACTTCCGGTAGAGTCAAGTCTGAAGCGCACTGATGCGAAGGTACGGGAAGTGGAAGAACTGCTCACCGGACTCCCGGAAGTGAAAGGCTACCTGTCGATGGTCGGACAGTTGGTCGGCGGTGTCACAACAATGTCCAGTACGGGACAGACCAACCTTGCGACTATTGCCGTCGTGATGCCCCCTAAGAAAGAACGGAAACTTCACCTGCGGTGGTGGGGGATCATTCCGGTTCCTTACAAATACACACAGTCTGATCTCATAGAAATGATGCGGGAGCGTGTGAAGCCAATTGCCGGAGCGAAGATAACCGTTTCCGCCATGGCCGAAATGGGACAGCGGGCTGCCCCAGTCCAGTTATCGTTCACCGACCCGGACTACGAAAAGCTAAAGAGCGTAACTGCACATGCACAGAAGCTTCTTGCGGAGATTCCGGGGACCATCAATGTGGACAACTCCGAGCGTGCGGGCAAGCTGGAAATTAGCATCCGCCCTCACCGAGACCGCCTGGCGGAGCTGGGAATGAATCCTGCGATGCTGGGGCAGACCCTGCGCATCCTCTACCACGGCGCCACTTTCAGCACCTACCGCGAGGGGGGAGAAGAGTACGACATCACGTTGATGTTCCCACAGAGCAGTCGCTACGATCTTTCATCCCTACGTTCCCTCAAGCTCTGGAGTCCCCCGCTAGAAGAACCTATAAGCCTGGAAACAGTAGCAGACTTGAAACTCGCTCAGGCTCCGGCTGCCATCCAGCATTACAACAAGATTCGCTCCATCGACGTCTACGCCGACATTCTACCCGGTGTCGGCGGGGGCAGTGTCCTCAATGAATGGAAGCGCCGGATGAAGCAGGAAAACGTTCTGCCGGCAACAACCACTATTGCAGCTCTGGGCGAAGCCCGGATGTATGGCAGGATGATGACGCAGTTCATGCTCGCGCTCATTCTCGGCATCATCTTCACCTATATGGTGCTGGCGAGCCAGTTCAACTCCTACAAGCATCCCTTCACTATTATGATGAGCCTGCCGCTCGCGGTTACCGGCGCACTTTTCGTCCTGCTCATCTCTGGCAAGGGTTTCGACATCATGGGCTTTCTGGGCCTCATTCTACTGATGGGACTGGTGACCAAGAATGCCATCCTGCTGGTGGACTTCGCCAATCAGGCGCGGGCACGGGGACTTGATGTAATCGACGCGCTGAAAGACGCAGGCAGCAAGCGGTTGCGGCCCATTTTGATGACGAGCTTCGCCACAATCGCCGCTCTCCTGCCAACGGCGATAAGTATGCAGGAAGGTTCGGATTTCCGCAGCCCGCTGGCGGTCGCGGTAATTGGCGGGATGTTCTTTTCCACTGTGCTTACACTGATTGTGATACCGGTAGTCTATATGCTGGTTGAGCGGCTTGGCGGCGGAAGGAAGCTTGCCAGCGAAGGCGGAGGAAGCACTGCGGTAGAATAGTCGGGTGTCCCGACCACTTGCCAGCTTTTTGCTCGACGCCCACCGCGCGTTTACATACAGCGGGCTAACGGAACTTACTCACGACTGCATTCTGCGCGGCGGGAAAGCTGCCGAGTTCGCCCTGTCGCTCCTTGCTGCACTCGGAGTAAGCAAACGCACTCTGGGCAACGCCAGACTGCTGTTCCCCTTCTTCCACTTCCTTATGCCCCCGCTGCGCGACGCACGGCCGGAGCTTCCACGCCATTTGCGCGGGCAATGGGACAGGCTTCAAACCGGCGAACTTGTTGCTGCCGACGAAGACCTGCAACGCTGGCGTTCGGCGCTAGAGACCGCCACGAATATCTTCGCGGAATCACCCGCGCACGGCTTTCTGCCCCACCCCGCCGTTCAGGTAACCGCTCACCCGGACGGCTCCGTTCGCCTCACACGCCTGGCCGGTGACCGCGACCTAAAATCTGCTGTGCCCTCGGAAATCTCGCACCGTGTGAAATACACAGAGAGGGAAAACCAGCCCGGGCCCAATGACGAGGTGCTTTTGCTGGGCCACTTTGACGCCCACGGCCTGGCAATGATGGCCGCGTCTTATCTGCACCTGCGCACGCTCGGCGTCGAGAATATCATGCCCGTATGCGGCTATGAAGAGACCGGCGACTACGGGAAGTTCTGGAAGCGCATACTGCCCCGGCTGGTCTCGAACGAGCGCCGGTTCACCCATGCGGTACTTGTGGATATTACCGTTTACTCCCGCGACCACGGCCGGACTATACGCGGCCTGGAATCGGCGGCACAAGCGGGCGTCCAGGTGCACCTGGTGGACCACCACCTGGACACTCTCGAATGCGTGCCGGAAATGCTCGCCACTGGCGCTGAAGTGGTGCTTGCGGACATCCCCGGCTGCTTCTACGGAGACGAAATCACACAGCAGAACGTGCCCTACTGCCTGCTCGGCGCAATGGGAGACCGCGACATCGCAATACGACACTGGCTGGAGAGCCAGAGCGCGCTTAAGCCGCCAATGCGCAACACGCTTGACGATGCGCTCTCCAACCTGACAGGCCTGATGCACTCCGTCTCGCCACCGCCCCGCGAGTTCAGGAAGCTGCCAGTCTTCCCCGCGCGCGATATCGTCGAGAGTGTTGCGGGCGGCGTTGAGCAGTTCACCTCGAACCTCCGGCGCATCTGCGAAGAAGGCTACGCAATTCCGGCTAAGCCCGACGAACAAGTTGCGCGCACGCAGGACAGCGCTTTCGCTGCGGGTCAGCACTGGTTCGTCCCGCGCCGCGAAAACAACGCGAACGCGACCGCCGAGGAGCCTGAAATTGCGGAACTCGGCGCCGTTCTCCTGGTGACGCAGCAGCTACCGATGCTTGGACGCGGCTGGTACGATGCGCTGGAGAAGCTTATTTCGCTGCACGACTCCTGCCATTACGCGCTGGCGGGTCGTTACCTGACGGGAAGAGGCTTCAACTTCCTCTGCCTGAAAGACTGGCGCAAGCTGAGGCTCCCCCCGCCACTGGCGTTCGTGCCGGAGGACGAGCGCGGGGAGACTGTCGGCCACTACGGCGCGTTCTGGTTCAACCTCGGTGACGTGGCAAATGCCGAGAGCAAGCTCACATCGTTCATCAAGACAGTGAACCGTTATCTGGGCGTGAAAGGAGGCCGCGTGCAGGCCGCCGTCAGGCGAACACTGCTGCGGATACTCGATTCGCCGCCGAAGGCCAACCGCCCGGCGGCTGAGCAAACCAATAACCAAACCTGACAGATCAGGAGGATATTATGAAAAGGACATTTCTAACAGCTATTGCAGCCGCTGTCGCGCTAATCGTATGCAACATCGCGTCAGCGGCGGAAGTCGGCACGGTCGATGACGTGGCGCTCACCGTCTACAACCAGAATCTCGCGCTGGTCAAGGAAGTGCGCACGTTCAGCTTTGAGGAAGGCCTGAACTTCCTCACGCTCACCGGCGTCCCCAGCGCCATTGACACGACGAGCGTCCACTTCAAGCCGCTCCAGGGCGAAGTTGAGCTGCTGGAGCAAAACTACGACTACGACCTGGTCAGCCGGAACAAGCTGCTCCAGAAGTACATCGGCCAAACGATAACCGTCGTGGACGAGAACGGGGAGGCAAAACAGGTTGTCCTCCTATCGGTGGCTGATGGCATCGTCGTAGACTACAAGGGCAAGATCCTGCTCAATCCGCCGGGGAGCCTGGAGCTGCCCAGCCTGCCGGGAGGATTGCTGCTGCGGCCCACGCTGGAATGGCAGGTGTTTTCGCCCAGGGCTTTCACCACTTCCGGCGAGGTCAGTTACCTCTCAAGTGGCCTTTCGTGGAGCGCCGATTACGTTGCGATGCTCTCAGACAGCGAGAAGCTCGCCGACCTGGAAGGCTGGGTTACGATGACGAACAACTCCGGCGCAAGCTATGAAAACGCGAAGCTCAAGCTGGTCGCCGGGGAGATCCACCGGGCACGCCCGCCGATGAAGGCCGCTGGCAGGATGCTCGAAGAAGCTGCGATGGTGGCCGACGGCGCGGGATTCGCCGAGGAATCGTTCTTCGAGTATCACCTGTATACATTGCAGCGCCGCACCACGATTAAAGACCGGCAGGAAAAGCAGATCTCACTGCTCACAGGCAACAACATCCCTGTGACCAAAATCTACACTTACGACCCCGATTGGCGCGGGGACAACGTCGAAGTGCGCATCGAGTTTAAGAACTCGGAGCAAAACGGCATCGGCATTCCGCTGCCCGCCGGGCGTGTGCGGGTGTTCAAGCGCGACAGTGAGGGGATGGCGCAGCTAGTGGGCGAGGATAACATCGGCCACACGCCTAAGGATGAGATGGTGCGACTGCTGCTGGGCAACGCATTCGACATCAAGGGCGAGAAGACCCAGACGGACTACCTGGACAAGCACCGGGGCTACCAGGCGAGCTACGAGGTCCTGCTGCGCAACCACAAGGACGAGAGCGTTTTCGTGCTCGTGCCGCACCACATCGGCTACGCGAACTGGAAGGTGATTTCGAGCAGCCTTGATTACACGAAAAAGGATGCCACGACCATCGAGTTCCGCGTTCCGGTGGCCGCCGACGGCGAAGCCAAACTCACCTACACCCTTGATGTCTGGTGGCGGTAGGCTGGGCTGACTAGCCCAGCGGTTAGGAGCGGCGCTGGTGAGCACCGCGTACTCGGTGGGGTAGGTGCCGTCGATCTGGAGGAGGAGGAGGATGTTTACGTGGCTTGCTCCGGGGCTTGTTTGCTCCCTGGAACGTTGAGTATAATCAGAGTAGCAAGCTTGCGGTGTGCGAGCTTGACTATGTACTGTGAGGAGACAAAGATGGAAGAAACTAAGGTCCTCTCGCTAGGGGAGAAGAAGGTGGAGACCGCGCAGATCATCAAGTGGGCGGTTGAAATGCTAAAAGGAAATCCTGAGCCGGAGAAGCACATAAGCCGCATCATTAGACAGCTTGTTATGGCTGTTGAAACCGACCTGTATCGAGACGATATGATGTTGGGGAAGATCAAGTCAATGGAGGGAGAGACTAAAATCCCCTGGATAATACTTTGAGACTGGGTGCTCATGGCTCCGGCTTCATCTCTTGTTAAGGGTTGACGGCTTACCGCTGAACAGCGGTGTGCCTTCGCGGACGATGCGCAAGCGCTATGTGTCACCATCATACCCAGCCTCCGTTGCTATTCGAAACACACCCAGTTGCGAGAGCCGTCCCAGACTCTCCGCGTTCTGGTATACTGCCGATGTTTTAAGAGAAAACGGTATGAAATTCAAACTAGAAAACACTATGACACTCGATGAGCTATATACGACAATTACTGAATTTCGTGGCAAGGTTCAGAACTATCGGCGCCTACTTCTTGATTCGAGGGATAGCGCCATGCGGGAAATAAGACGCAATCACCAGCAAATTACCCAAATGCGTTCGGAATTAAATGAAGAGTATGGTCGGCTTGAAAGATACATACTAGTATTGGGCAATAACCCACGAAAGCGAGACGGGGTTAATCCTGAATACTACTTTGTCTATCATAACGCTTTTTCAAGCGACATTCTACTCCGTGTAGGTCCATCGGTTGATGCTGTCATTCAAGATTTAGATTACATCATGGGAAAGCTGAATGGGATGACCGAAGACGGCTTTAGAGAAGCGATGCACCCGTCACGGCAAGAGAGTATCCCAGCTGTACCAAGCAGAAACTACTGGCACATAACAAACCCGCTTTGGTGGTTATGGGAGTTGGCGAAATGGATCTGGCAGCACAAACTCATTTCTATCGTGATTGCAGCTGTTGGCCTTTTGGCTGTTGACTATTCTCTTGCTTGGCAGAATGCGATTTGGCTCACGAATTTTGTTTTGAGAATATTGCAGTCAACAGTTGTATTCACCCAGACAATTATCAAAGGAGGATAATCAACGCCTGCCTGTTATATTCGCTGGCGACACGTTGGCGCAGCTACGGCGCGGAGAAGAGGGAACGCCCTTCCACGTCCGCGAGGACAAGGCGCGGTGAGCCATCAGCGAGCACTGCGAGCCTGGCGCGTGGCTTATCCTGAGCGTCAAAGAGGCCAAGATTCGGTGTGCCGTCATCAAACACGCCGAGCATGGCGCGTGTATTGCCAAGAGCATCAGAGAGCCTAAGAACCGGTGAGCCGTCAGCGAGCACGACGAGCACGGCGCGTATCTCTCCCTGAGCGTCAGCAAGACTAAGATTCGGTGAGCCGTCAGCAGACACGCCGAGCATGGCGCGTATCTCGCCCTGGTCGTCCACCAGGCAAAAGGTCTTAGCTTTGATGACATCCGCGACGCCGTTCTGCGCCTCTGCGGATGGGGACGTCTTGATACACGCGCCCAGCCAAAAGATTGAAAGCACTAACAAGACTGCCCAGATTCTCCAGAAATATCCACCCATCATCATTCCTCCCGCTGTGAAGTAGGACACATAACAGGCTAACAAATGTTTGTCTGGAAGTCAATTGCAGCCCGGCGATTAGGAGCGGCGCTGGTGAGCACCGCGTACTCTTAGGGGGCACTGTAAGCACAGCCATCAGTTCCCTGTGCTAGACTAGTCGCGGATGGAGGCGTTCGGGAAACGGGTGCTGGAACTTACGCGCGAGCTGGTGGGTATCCGGTCGGACACGGCCGCCGGCCAGCGTGAGGTAGCAGCCCGCCTGGTGCGCGAATTGAGCGCCATTCCCTACTTCGCCGAACATCCGCAACTGGCGCAGATTATCAAGACCGGCGCGGGAGACGATGAGCTTCATTCGGTGATGGCTACCTACCGCGCGCCATTTGAGACCGGCACCACTGAAACCATCATCCTCTGCGGGCACATCGACACCGTCGGCGTGGATAAACACGTGAAGAAATACGGCGCTGACGAGCGGATGCCATTTGACCCGGACCGGCTGCCCGACTGGCTGCGTGAAACCTTCCCTGAAGATGAGAAGCTGCACGCTGAACTCGCATCCGGCGACTGGCTCTGCGGGCGCGGCGCGCTGGATATGAAGAGCGGATGCGCCGTCGCGGTGGAGCTTCTGCGCCATCTCAGCGCAATTGACTTCCCGTGGAACATCGTCGTTCTCTTCACCGCGGACGAGGAAACCGAGAGCCGGGGCATTAAATCCGCTCTGCCGAAGCTCAAGGAGCTTGCCGACGAGGGCTTTGACCTCAAGCTGCTTCTTAACTCCGATTACACCAGCCCTCTTACGCCTGGCGATACGAATTCCTACATCTACACCGGCACCATAGGCAAGCTGCTGCTGGGCATCACGGTCTTTGGCACCGAGACGCACGCAGGGGCGCCATTTGAGGGCGTGAATGCCGCCGCGCTCCTATCCGCCATCGTCACGCATCTGGAGGGCAACCAGAAGCTGACCCAGCACGTCAAGGGCCAGTTCACGCCTCCACCGTCCGCGCTCTCTGCCGATGCCCGGCAGAAGGAATACAGCGTCACGACCCCGGCAGTCGCCAAAGGCTACGTAAACTTTTTCTTCCTGCACCACACGCACAGCGAACACCTGAGACTGATAGCGGCGGAGGTCCGCCGCGCGTGCCGCATGCACCTGCAGAAACTGGGACGAAGGCATCGCCGGATGGTCGCGAAGAGTAACCTGGACATCGCGCGGAACCTGATCCGCCCGGAAGTCGTGCACTTCAGCGCCCTGAAGGAGCGATTAAGGCAAAAGCTCGGGGATGACAAAGACGAGTTTCGCAAAGTCCTGGCGCCGCCGGAAGGCGTGAACGAGCCGCGCGAGGCCTGCCTTGCCGTCGTAGAGCAGGTTACCGGACTTCTAAACCTCACGCGGCCAACGATTGTGCTCTCAGTGCTTCCTCCGTTCTATGCGCCATACTCAGTGGTGCTTCATGAGGATGCGCGGGAGCTTCTGGCAGCCGCCAGGGAAACCGCGCGCGCGAGCCGTGGAGGCAAGCCGGTCGGCCGGTTGAAGCAGCGGCACTTCTATCCGTACATCTCGGATATGAGCTTTGTCTGCCTGCCGGGAGACACCAGGCTCACGCCGCTCCTGCAGGACTGCCCGGTGCCGGAAAGCCTCGAACTGCCGCGCCAGGAGCACCGGCTGCGGATGCCCGTTATCAACCTAGGCCCCTGGGGCAAGGACGCTCACCGCGTGGCCGAGCGCGTGCACATCCCGTTCCTGACCGGCCATCTCCCGAGAGCGTGCCTGTCGCTGCTGGCCGAAATCACGGGCGCGCAGGTGCCTGAACCCGACTAACGTCATGCGCGACTACGGCAACGAGCCTTTCTTAAGCCGGTGCCCTTACTGCCGCCGCACAGTGCTCGTGAAGAACCTGATCTGCCCCCACTGCGGCTTTTCGTTCGCCTGGGACCTGGCGCCGCTGCACGGGCGCGCGGAGCCGTTCAGCCTAAAGTCATTCCTCACGCGCGTCGGGGTAGTAATCGGCGTCCTGGCGTTCACCATCTACTTCACGCTCGCGTTCTTTAATTACGGCGAGGGCTTCACCACAGAAGTAATTTCTGAGCTTGTGCAGGCTGGAGTCCCGCCAGCGCCAATGCCTGTCCGGGGCGAACCGGATTTCGTCGGCCGCGTGGAACTCGCCATGGCACTATTGCACACGCGCGCCCCCGGCTACTATAAGCGGGTAACCCGCGAGGTAACCTCCATCGATCTGATTCCCAAAGGCGCAATCGAGTTCGACGGGCACGTCATACGCCTGACCGGCGTCGCCGCATACATGGAGCCCGCAACAGGACACGTGGGAGTCCGCATCCCCGGCGCTTACTACTCCGGATTGGGGCTGCTTTACGACCGGGACGTCTTCTACCTTGCAGGCGTGCTGGTGCACGAGGCCCGGCACCGGGAGCTGGCGCGCGTCGGGCTGAACGTCGGCGGGCCCGCCGAGGAATACGAATGCGAACAGACAGCTTATGACGCGCTGCGCAGAATGGACGCGCCGCTATCGCTTCTTCGCAGCCTGCAGCAGTTCCTGGCAAATCCAAACCACCCGCGATACGCCGCCTGGGAGCGATATTACGAGCAGTTTGACCGCGAAGGCCCCTAGCCCGCCAGGGCGTTGAATGTGTATTGAACGCTCAACGATTCGGTTACGCGCGCACGAACTACATTGGCTGCGCGGAACAGATAGGGCTTGAACTCCGCTGGAAGCTCCTGCTCCTCGCGCATAAAGGCATCGGCAAAGATATGCAGGCGCAGGCCGGTAGTCTCGCCGTCCTGCGTTGCCACCCATCGGGAGAACTCCAGCGGGTCGGCAAGCTCCATTTCCGTAGCGATTGCCGATACCTCACCGCCTTCCCATCCTTCATGCATATACTCAATGCCGCTTAGAAGCGACCATAGCGGGTCTCTCCCCAGCCAGTCCAGCGCCATCCGCACTGCATGGCAGTAGTTGAACTTGTCAATGCTGCTCATAAGGGAATCCCGCTCTCCCCGGCCTATCCACTCGCAAGCCGTCAAAACGAGAACATCGGCCAGGCTCTTCAGCGACACGTTGTTTCGCAACGCATGGTTGACCTTCCCCCGAAAATCCCCGCTGAGAATCTCATCCGCCAGGGCAATCGCCTCGCGCAGAGTGAGGTCACGCGAGTTGGCGAACGCGGTGCGCTCTTCAATGTCGGTTTCCGCCACCCACTTCTCCAGGAACCGCCTCTGCTTCTCGTAATGCCCGCTGGCAAGATAGTGCACTACCGGCCTAAGCATTCCAAAGCCCACTTCCCACTTCAGCTTGTTCACGCTTTCAAGCACGTGGGTCGCCATTATCAGTTTGGCGCCGTTCCCGCGCCGGTCGAGCGAAGCCGCGAGAAGCAGCATGTCCGCGACCCATTCACGCCCGCGGGGCTGCTGCAACATCTTCTCGAGCGCACCGTCCGCACGCTCCAGGTTGCGGGCAAGTATCGCCTTGATCAGCACCTCGCTGAGGAACTCCAGCTCATCCTGCGGGAAGTCGGTATAGGGCGTTATCGGCGCGTCAACGGCAACCTTCGCCTCTTGTGCCATTCTAACGGCTGCCTGCAGCAGAACAAGCACGCCCTCTTCGCGCGAAAGGCGGCGGGCGATGTTATTGCAGGCGTTGATAGCGGGAAAGCTGCGCGGCGGCTCGTCTCCGAAACGCTCGTAGGAGTATCGAAGCGAGCCTATGCGGACGAGGATGCCGAACAGGGCGTCCGGCTCCATCCCTTCCACGTGGTACCTGGCCACGCTTCTGATGACGCCTTCTGTGTCGCCGTTCTGGATGAGGGGCGTAAGGTCCCGGTAGAGCTTCCCCGCCAGCTCGTTTGGCTGCATAACAGGTTATTGTAGCAGACAGGCTGGCACTCGACGACCGTCAGATCTTACTCTTGCTCGCCGCCTCCTTCCGTCGGAAGGACGGTGAATGGCAAGGCCACCATAACGAAGGGGTCTTGTAGTATTTCAGGATCGCCCCCACCATAGGGACTAGGAGGACCTTTCATCCGATATCCTATCCCGCCGAGTCTTCTCTCTTTCACATTCTGGTACTGAATCAGGTGTCTTCCCGCAGGCAGCCCCGGAACGTTGTGGATAAAAACGTCGCGTTTCATCCCGATGCCAGGCGGATTCTCCACGACACTGGGGAGGTCAAGAACCAGTCCGTAACCTTCTACTACTTCATCCGGTGGGCCATGGATAGGGAACTGCCCTTTCCGAAGTTGTCTGTCCTCGTTATCCGTCGGGTCAGGGTCTATCCACATGAACACACCAGTCCACTGCCAGCGACATCCAAGAAGCACAACAGGACGAAATTCTGCAGATACCTTCACTGCAATCTGAAATGGCTCACCCTCCCGGATGGTTTCAGGCAGCAGTACTTCCTCTACAAAGGGGTAATATACCACCGGGCAGCCGTTGATTGGTTCATAGAGATCGCTACCTTCGGGGGGAGAATATTCGATGGGATTTATGGGGCTTGGTGGGCCAATTCCAATCGGGCGTTGACATCCAACTAGTACGGTTAGCAGGAGCACAAGAATAACGCAGGTTGCGAATGAAATTATTCTTATCATCGCTTACCACCCCGTTAGTGCTGCATCATAGTCAACAAGCCCGGCGACATAGCCACGAGCCTTACTATCGTCACGTGTGTCCACGATGCGGTTCATGACTACGCTATAATTCGTCCACGGTCTCTTGTGATAGAGTATAGCAGCCAGCCCTGCGACTTCTGGCGTTGCAGCAGATGTCCCATTGAAGTGCTGATACCACCAGTCATTGTGCTGCCAAGGCCAGTGACCGATTGAAAGGCTCCTTCCTACCCACCACCCGTAAGCATAGCGCTCAGTGAAATCGCAGACTCCGGAAACAGGATAAGTTCTGTACCCGTCGGTCCTGTAGTTGGAAGCCCAGTTAGCTAAGTAGTAACGGTGATACCACAGACCTCCAGATCGGTTCGTGAAAAGCCCCGATACGCCAAGAACATTATCGAATGCAGCAGGATAGTTTCGAACGGTACTGTAGTCGTTTCCAGCAGCTGCCACATAGAGTCTATCATTACGCCACAAGTCCCGGTTAATGTTCTTCTTTAGGTTGAACCGATTGGACGGATAGCCCCACCAGTACCAGGGCCGCTCCCCACCGATGCTCATGCTAACCACTCGGAACTGACCTATCCACTGGTTGTGAGCGAATTGGAAACGCAGTGCACGAACGGCCTTTACCTCAGTATCGGGCATATGGAGTTCTTCAGAACCCACAAACTTGCATTTCAGCCTAATCGGCAACACTATGTGCTGAGGAGCGCAGGCGGCAACACCTCGCCAGTCATCGGTAGTAGCAGTGAGCATGCCCGCCGCACCTGTTCCATGGGTCACCGGCAAACCTGTGCTAGGGTCGATTAAGTTAGGCTCGCCGTAGTGATAACCAACCCGGTAGCTTTTGCGGTATACATTAACTCCGACCCATGTTATCTTACGCCATCCTATGTAGGTGCCCTGCCAGACCCGGAATTCGGGATGCGGTCTGTAGACACCGTCGTCAATGACCACGATGTACTGACGGGATGATGCATTGCCTTGCGATCGACCCAGAGGAACCCGAGGACTCTCGTCAATTCCTAATACGTTGATATATGCGTTCTGCCTGTGGGGTCCTGGGCCAGGAACGTAATAATAATAATCGTTCGGGAAGTTTTCTCCGGTGTACCAGGATTCTAAACAATAAGTGAAAGCTGGCCAAACAGATTCAATAAGCTCGTGTGCTGCGAAGAAATTGAAGGCATCATCAAAGGTCGGGAACTCGTTCGGGTCATACTCGAAATGAAACCAAGCGAGAGCATTGCCTAGCAGACCTTCATCCGGCGGCTCGAACCAAGACATTATTACGTGCAGGTTGTGATCAACGATGAACTGCTCAATGTCCTGCTGGGTTGCGCTGTCGACGAAGTAAACTAGAATCTCGCCCTCAAAGATGCTGTAAGTTATGCTATCAGGTCCCACCCAATCAAGAGACGGAGGGTCAGGTTCTTCTACAGGCATTGTAAATATTTCCGACAAGTCCTCATTAGAGACAACGATAGTTCCATCTTCGAGCTGATAGGTGGCAGTGAATGGATCGCTGCTTGAGAGCCGCTTGACTATTGTCGTTTCTCCTGGCTCAACCTCGACTTCGTAGGTCGCAATTACAGGTCCCCATGGACCAATGGAGTGCGGCTGCCCATCGTCTTCTGGATCCTGAAGCTCCAGCGGACCTGCATCTTCTCCCGGCTCGGGCCAATCGCGTCTACCCAGCGGGTCGCCACCACCACCATCGCCACCGGAGCCCGGGCCTGCCAGACCCACTTCCTTGTCAACCGGCTGTGTCGCGTCGGGGCTTGAGAGCGATGGAATTTCTGGCGGACTGTGAGCACTGCCACCGCAGGCGACAATGAAGAGCGCGGCGAACACTGCAATGAGGGCGGCGCTAAGTGCGCCTACCCCCCCCCTGAATCATCTTAATTCGTTTCATCTTCCCTCCTCCCGATGGTAGGAGTCTTACAACAGGCTACATCCGTATTATACCCTCGAATCGAGTGCTCTGCTATGCGTTCCCGGCAATAACGCGTGGCTGTGGCTGCGGGGCGCGGAGACCCCGCTCTACAGCGCCGATTTGACGCCACAGCAGCCCTGCTCTAGAATCTGCATCACGTAAAGTGGAACACGGAATATCACTGCTGGGCGAAGACCCGCTAAGTTCGACCATAGCTTTCATCATCCTCATACTTATCACGGCGCTGATGGCTCTGATCGAGATTGCGTACATCGCCGCGCGCCAGAGCATACTCGTGCAGCTTGTGCGCAAGGGCGACTGGCGAGCGAAGCTTGCGCTCCCGATGGTGAAAGAACCCACGGAGATGCTCGCCGCAACCCAGCTCGGCATCACTCTAGCTGCCGTCGCCGGCGGCGCAACCGTAGTCACGACTATCAGCCTGGCGGTTGCCAGGGCGATGAGGTCACTGGGGACTAGCGACACGATGGCCATAACTGTCGGTGTCGTCTCAGCCACCGTGCTTTTTTCCTACTTCATGATGGTCTTCGGCGAGCTGGTCCCCAAGCGCCTGGCATACCAGTTCGCCGAACCACTGACGCTGTATCTTGCCCCGCTGCTCAAGTTCCTCATCATCATCACCTGGCCGTTCATCTGGCTTCTGACCGCATCAACAGCGCTGGTCAGCCGCCTGCTGGGCATAAAGCTCACCGAGCAGGGGCGATATACCAGCGCCGAGCTGGCAATCATCCTGGAAATGACCGATGACTTCACCCGCGAAGAGAAGCAACTCGCCAAGCGCGTGCTCACGTTTTCCCAGACGCAGGTTCGCGAGGCGATGGTGCCGCGCACGGACTTCGTGGCCATCTCGGGCGACAAGACGGTGGACGATTTCATCGAGCTGTCGCTTCAGACCGGTCGCAGCAGGATGCCGGTTTACGGCGAAACCCCGGACGATATACTGGGCGTGCTCCACCTCAAAGAGGCGGGAGAGCACTCACGCGGCGGAGAGCGCCATCGTCCTCTGCGCGAGGTCGTGCATCCAGCGCTGACCGTGCCGGAAAACATCTCCGCGCACAAGGCTCTGCTGCAGATGAAGGAGCGCCAGCGGCAGATGGCTATCGTCATTGACGAGTTCGGGCAGGTGGTGGGACTGGTCACAGCCGAGGACCTGCTGGAAGAACTTGTGGGAGAGGTGTTCGACGAAAGCGACGTCCGGCGGGTCAAAGTGAAGAAGCTAAAGGACGGCTCGTACTTGATGGACGCCGGCATCAGCCTGCGCGACCTCTCTTTTTCGCTGGGAAGCGAATTCCCGCTCGCGGACGACTACGAAACACTGGGCGGGCTGATAATGGACAGCCACGGCGGCATCCCGAAGAAAGGCACGCGTGTGCGCGTGAACGGCTGGGAAATAGAGGTTATGAGCATGAGAAGCCAGCGCATCAGGCAGGTGAGAATGAGGAAGGTGGAAGACGGCGAGAGCGGGAACTAGCATATGGACCGGCCTTTCTCCCGCTATCGGAGCTACGAGCCGGACGAAGCAGAACCGGGCTCGGACGGCAGAGTGCTGCGCAACAAGCTGGGCATAACGGACCCAGATCTGATGCAGGCGATCGAGGAGAACGCCCTCGAAAAGATCTACATGCAGCGCTCGGAAGACATGGAATCAGAAGCCAGCGTGACCTGCGAAGTCATCAAAGGATAGCACTATCTCATCTTTAGCGAAATCTATGAGTGGGCTGGCGAATATCGAACTGCGGAACTCTTCTTACCGCAAACAGAGCTTCAGTTCTGCCGCAGCAAGCACATAGCGGCATCTATGGCGAACTACGAGCGTGAGTATCTGAGCAAGTTCACTCCTCTTCCCAAAAACAAGCTCGATTTCTGTGCAGAGGCACTAGCCAAGCTCCACGCAGAATTCATCATCATCCATCCGTTTCGGGACGGAAATGGTCGAACCGGAAGGTACATGATTGATTCGTTACTCGTGCAGGTCGGTCTAGATAGCATCGACTGGAATACGGTTTTCCATAAGGCAATTGCCGATTACCACAAGGGTATTCAACAAAGCGTGTCCAGGGATTACTCTTTGCTGGCCTCTCTGTTTCGCGAGTTCATGAACTCATGAGCTTTTTTGCGGGTTTGAGGCGTGACTTTATAACCTTCCATTAGAGTTGAGCCTTGTGCTTGCCTGCGTACCATCTCACGCTTCCGCTTGGTTGTTAGTTTCTTCAACGGTTTGCTGCTCCCTTTGTAAGCCACACAAATATTATACCCCAAAACGCGGCTAAATGCAGTCCAAATGCGGGTTTGCGAAACCTCCAAGCTGCGCTTCCAAGCCGTATTTTTAGTGCGATATTAAACACTCGACATCTTTCATGCTTGAACTATGCCGCATTTAAGCAGGGCTTTCGCAAACCACAGTTATAATGGCTGCGTGCGTGGGGAGCTACCTGATATACCTGCTGGGCTGGATGCGCCGTCGTTTCTTCCGCGCGTGCTTGAACGCGCATCGCAACTAAACGGTGAGGGATTCGCGCGGCTGCTCCCCCATCTCCTCGAAGTCCGGCGACCCGCGCAGTACGTGGGCGATGAGTTCGGCGCTGTGCGCAAGGACTGGGACACCGCCCGTTTCCGCCTGGCGCTGGGCTTCCCCGACCTCTACACGCTCGGTATGTCGTACCTCGGAATGCAGATCATTTACCACCTGGTGAACCATCCTGAAGAGGCCACGCCTACGAGCGCGGTAGCTGCGGGTGGCCCGTATCTCTGCGAACGCTTCTTCTTTCCGAATATGGATATGCAGGAGCTGATGCGGCGCCAGCGAGCGCCGCTGTTTGCCCTTGAGAGCAAGCGCCCGCTTCGCGACTTCGACGCCGTCGGCTTCTCCTTTAACAACGAGGGGACTTACTCAAACCTCCCGCGAATGCTGCGCCTGGCTGGTATTCCCGTCTGGCAGCGCGACCGGCGCGACGATGACCCCATCGTCATCGGCGGCGGCGAGTGCATGCTGAACCCCGAGCCGGTAGCGGATTTCCTCGACGCCGTGGCTGTCGGCGACGGCGAGGAGGTCATCCTCGACATCGCGCACTGCCTTGCCGAGCTCCGCCGCGCACCGCGAGAAAAGCGCCTGGCTGAGCTTTCTCATATCCCCGGCATCTATATTCCCGGCTTTTACCGCCCTGCCTACGAGAACGACGGGCGCTTCCTGCGCCTGGAGCCACGCGACGACCTGCCACCGGGCGTGTATGCACCGGAACGAATTACCAAGCGCCTGCTGAGTGATTTCGCATCCTGGCGCCCACCGCTGAAGCCGGTCATCCCCTGGGTGGATACTGCGAGCGGCTCAACGAACCTTGAGGTTATGCGCGGCTGCCCCCAGCGCTGCCGCTTCTGCCATTCTGGCTACGTGTATCTGCCGGCGCGGTTCCGCAGCGTGACAGATATCGTGAGGGACGCCCTGGCGCTTTCAACAAACACAGGCTCGGACTGGGTGAGCCTGCAATCGCTTTCGCTGCTGGACCATCCTGAAATCGTGCAAATCCTGGAGCAGCTCAGGCCGGAGCTTGACCGGCGCGCCGTCAGCCTGGGCATACCGTCGCTCAGGATGGATTCCGTGTCGCGCGAGGTGGCTGAACTGATGCGCCGCCCGAAGGAAAGCTCGCTGACATTTGCGCCTGAAGCCGGGACGCAGCGCCTGCGCGATGCGGTTAACAAGCGCATTAATGCAGACGACATTGCGGCGACATTCGAGCACTGCGCGCGCGCCGGATGGCACAAGTTCAAGCTCTACTTTATTACCGGCTTCCCAGGCGAAACCGACGACGACGTTCAGGCTATCGTTGACCTAACACGCGAGCTGAAGCGCATCGCGGGAAAATGCGGCCCGCGCGCTCCGCGCATAAACGTAAGCGTTAACTCACTGGTTCCCAAGCCGCACACGCCGCTGCAATGGGCGCCGCTGGTTGGCGAAGACGAGCTCAGGCGCAAACATTCGCACCTGCGCTCCGAGTTCCGCGCACTCGGCAAGAGAGTGCGCCTTTCCTACACCAGCTACGAGGAAGCGTTTGTTGAGACGCTACTCGCGCGCGGCGACCGCAGGCTGGCACACGTGCTGGCGCTGGCTGAAGAGCGTGGCCTCGTGCTGCAAGGCGATGCGGAGCGCTTTGACTTCGACGCCTGGCAGAAATGCTGGGAGGAAGCCAGACTGGACGCCGTGCGCGAAGTCCATGGCGAGCGCGATTACGATACGCCGCTTTCGTGGGATCACATTGACAGCCTGGTGCGCAAGCGATTCCTGTGGAGCGAATGGCTGCATTACCTGCGCGGCTCCCCCACCCCGTCGTGCTCCGAGGAATGCCTGCACTGCGGCGTGGGGTGTGGGGAGTGAAATATCAGAATGCCCAAGCGCTATTTCTGAACGTTCTTCCGTGTGGATACGTGAGGATTTCCTTCAACAAAGAACCGCCAGGACAGGCCTGGAGACTGGTTCGGTGACAGGCCGATGCGCGGCGATGCAGAGATTGTTTCCGCCCGCCGCAGCTTCTTTCGCCGAAGCTGCAGCGGCGACGCTGGGTCGAGCAGGTCAACTGCGTAAAGCCGCCCGTCAATGCCCAGCGTCCGGCACAGCACGCCAGGCCCGGTCAGACGCAACCCCGATGGCGTAACCGGTTCGGCGGCGCGCACGAGCACCGCTGCCCCCTCCCCTTCCTCCCCGCAGACCACGTTCAGGCAGTGATGCACGCCGTAGATGAAATAGATGTATGCGTGCCCCGCGCGCATAAACATCGCCCTGTTGCGCTCGGTCGGCCCGCGATGCGCGTGGCACCCCGGCTCGCTTTCGTGGTAGGCTTCGGTCTCCACCAGCCGGCAGACTACAACTTCTCCCTCCGGCAGCACGCGCGTAAGCTCCCAGCCGAGCAGCTCCCGTGCCGCTCGCACGGGATGCACTGCAAGCAGCCTGCGCAGCCTCTCTCGCGCCGCAGCCATCAGAATCCCCCGAACGTGTGCATATACTCGCCGATGCCCTGCGCCAGGCCGTCTACGATGCGCTTCTGATACATCGGGTCGCGCAATTTGTATTCCTCCTGCGTGTTGGTCAGAAAGCCAACCTCCACCAGCACCGCCGGCACAACCGTTTCCCTCAATACGAAGAAACTCGCTGTCCGCACCTTTCTGTCCACCGCCCCCGTGCTCAACAACAGGTTGCGCTGAACCGCATGCGCCAGCGCTTGCGCCTGAGGTGCGCCTTCAAAGTGAAATGTCATCACACCGGTAAACGTGGGATCGTCGATCCAGTTAGCGTGCAGGGACACGAATATCATCGGGAGCAACTCGTTGCAGAGGTCAGCGCGCTGCCCCAAGGAAACGAACCGGTCTGTGTCGCGCGTAAGCACCACTTCATAACCCCGGTTGCGCAGCGCCTTTGCGAGCTTGAGCGTTACCTGAAGAGTGATGTCTTTTTCGCGCACGCCGGTGATGCCAGTCGCACCCGGGTCGCTGCCCCCGTGCCCGGCGTCGAGCATGATGACCGTGCTGCGCCTGTCACCGCGGTATAGCTGGACGAAATAGCGCTCGCCCTGGCCCTGTCGCAGGACGCGGTAGCGCAGCGCACGAGTCATTTCTACGACAACGCGCACGACGGGCGGCGACTGCTGGAACTGCCCCACTCGTATCTGCCGCACGCCGCCAATGTTGACGTCAACGTATCGCGTCGCCTCATCGTATATCGCGCCCTCAAAGTCGAGCACCAGGCGGCTTGGCGCCTGCAGCAGCGTCGTTTTCACCTTGGTCGGGCGCGTGAAGCCCACGTTCAGCGAAATCTCGCCGGATGACGTTCGCGCGTAAGACACAAGGTCGAAGTGATTCCCCAGGTGCACCCGGAAGAACGCCGCAGCTTCCGGCTCCGCATACAGCCTGTAACCGCTGAGCGTTTCCTGCCTGAATGCAAGCTCCAGGCGGTGGTGCGGCAGGTTTCGGATGCTAAGAACCGTGCCGCTCACGTCTCCCAGCTCCCGCTCGGAGTTCTCCTTCACAAACACGCCGTTGAGCAACACGCGAAACCCGTCATCCAGTCCTTCGGCAAATCCGGTGGCGGGAAGCAGCGTGCTGATTCTCAGCGTCTCCTCATCTTTATCGAACCTCACGTCACCCAGCAATCCGATAAGCCGCATATTGCCCGTTTCCGGCGCGTACGTGAGGGCTATTCCCAGCTCAAACAGCGCGTCCGCCGGCAGGTAGATGCGTCCCCCTCGCACAATTACAGGTGAGCCAAGCTGGTTGCTCTGCGCGCCAAACAAGTGAATCCTGTCGTCGCCGGACCTGCGCAGCGCGTAATCCGTTCCTGCCAGCTTAAACTCGCGCGGAAGCGTAACCGTCGGCTCCGGCGCCCGTCGCGTTATCGTGACAGCTTCGCCCTCCCCGCTGTCCTCCGCTGTAGCTTCCTCGCCCAGTTGCGCTTCTTCACTCTCCGCCTTCCCCGTGACCGGCCCCGTAACAACGGCTATCTCTTCGTAGGTTTCCAAGCGCGAGAGGAGTTCCAGCGCGATATAGTTGGCGCCATCCTCGGCAATAAGCGGCGGGAAGTCGCAAGCCTCGGTGCGCAATCCCAGGTCAATGCTATACGAGGCTTCATCCTGCGCCAGCGCGCCTGGCAGCGCCAGGAGCGCCATTAGCATTGCCAGGACAACGGTGGCCCAGCGCTTGCCGGTCAACGCCGCCCTCCAGCAAGCGCCAGCATATCGTTAGCTATGAGTTGAGCGCCATCCCTTTGCAGCGTTTTAAATCCGTCCCTCATCGCTTTGCCGCGCCCGCCCAGTGCTATCTCTTCCACAAGCTCCCGCAGCCTGACGGCATTGCCGGGCGCACCCTCTTCCAGGATGACCGCCGCTCCCACTTCGGCGAGAACCTTCGCGTTCAAGTACTGCTGCCGGTCGGCGTGGTGCGGATAGGGAATGAACACGGCCGGAAGCCGCGCCACCACAAGCTCGGCGATGGTTGCCGCGCCCGCACGCCCGATGTAAAGCGCCGCCTCCGGGTAAATCTGCGCCATCAGCGGGTCAAACGCGACCGTCCGGTAGTGCGCCCATCCTGAGAAAGCAGCTTTCTCAGCTTCGGTGGGCTCCCGCCCCAATTGATGCAATATCGCCAGCCTGCCGCTCGAGCGAGAGACGAATTGCGGTTCGCCCAGCGCTTCATTCACCAGTTCGTTAATCGCCTTCGCTCCCGTGCTGCCGCCCACGACAACGACGAGCGGGACGCCTTCGGGCAAATCCCAGTGTTCGCGCGCGTTCGCACCTTCCGAGCGATGCGTGTCCGCGGGATACCCGCTGACCATAAGCGAACCCGCTGCCGCCCGCCGCAGTTGCGACGCGATTCCCTCGGTTGCGCAGTATATCCGACTGGCATGGGACGCAAAAAACACCGTTGCGCGTCCGGGCACGGCGTTGATCTCTACAAGCGCGTAGGGAACCCGCGCAATCCGCGCCGCAAGCAGCATCGGCGCGCTCACATATCCGCCGGACGATAGCACGATGTCCGGCTTGAAGCGCCGCAAGTCCCGCAGCGCGAGCCAGACGGGAAGACCGATAATCCACGCCGGAAGCGTTCGCAGGTAGTAGGCAAGCGCACGCATGCTCAAGCGGCGATAACTGAAGGTGAAGGGAACGAACGTACCCTCAATGCCGAATTCGGGAACCAGCTTCGCTTCGATTCTTATGCTGCCGAACCAGCGGAAGGCGCATTCGGGCTGCGCCTTTCGCAGCTTTTTCGCAACGGCAAGCAGCGGGAATACGTGCCCGCCCGTGCCCCCACCGGTCAGCATAATGCGCATCGGCGGATAGTCTAGCACAGGCAAACGGGTGAGCCGCTACTCGTAGTGCAGCGAAATCTGATACGCCAGCTCGCCGCGGAAGTCATCAAACCACACTATCTGTGGAACGAACTTGCGGTAGTAATCGTCCATCTGGGCCATATCCACGGTACGATATTTGCTGTAGTCGCGCGAGCGCCAGGGGTCGGTCACGAGGCCCAGCGTGCCGTCTTTGCCGATGGCAACGCCCTCGAAGCTGCGATACCCGTATTCGCGTCCGAAGCCGTCAACGATGCTACTGAACCTTACAGCTAAGGAATCCTCCCAGTGGTTCTGCGGGTTTTTCATCAGGGCAGCTTCCATCGGCTCGAAACCGGGGAAGACGTACAGCGTGTCAGCGTTGCGATCCAGAACCAGTAGCGCGCGCAACTCCGTGTCGTAATACAGCCCGCAGCAGCTCTCAATGTAGCGCGGAAGGCGCACGTGGCACAGAAACTTGACGCTGGTCACTTCGCCTTCGCCGCAGTTGACGCGGTAAAGCGTTAGATACCGCTCAAGCCCCCGGAAAAACGGCATGCCCTCCCAGCCGACCATTAGCACACCGGACACAGGATCGTAGGCCAGCCCTTCGGGGCCTAAGTTGGTGCCACGCTTATATCCCGGCGGCAGTTCCAGGAAGAACTCCTGGTCGAGCACCAGCGCATCATCCTCGATGCGGACGAACTGCACCTTTGTATCCCACCTCTCGAAGCTAACCACGAACTCGTCTATCTCCGGGATGTAGGTCAGCGCCTCCAGGTCGAGATTTGGCCGCCAGCGCGGAACGCGCATCGCGTCGCAGTAGTCCATATAGGGCGCGTCCAGCCCGAAGCGGAATATCTGCCCGCTGTCGTCTCCCACGGAAAACATCTCGCCGCCAACCTCGAATAGGCCGCTCGTCTGGTCCTGCGCGCTGCCCGGCTGCCCCGGCATACACAAAAACGCCGCGCCGCTCTGGGCAAGCACTGTTCCATCAGGAAACGTCGCGATACCGCCTGCTAACGCAGATGTGGAACCGAACGCGAGAGCAACCAGAATCAACATATATAGATGAAGCCGTTTCATACCCCATATTCTACACGATGCAGCCTGTCCCTGTGCTAAACTCCAAGTATGGCGCGGATGTGGGTGTTGCTGCCGTGTTTTGATGAGGAACAGGCTCTGCCAGGGCTGCTGACGCGCCTGCGAGAGACGCTTCTCAAGTTCAGCGGAGCAGAAACTTCGGCAAACGTCGCAGTTAATGAACTGACAGTTCTCGCGGTGGACGATGGAAGCCGCGATTCCACCGCGCAAATCGCACGCGACGCGGCTGATATGCCGAGTGCTCAGGATGGGTTCAGTGTCTCTCTTCTCCAGCACGAAAAGAATCTAGGTCTCGGCGCGGCTATGCGCACGGGTATTTCGCACTTCCTGGATGCATCGAGCGAAAGCGACTGGCTGGCGGCGATGGACTGCGACGGCACGCATCCGCCGGAGCTTTTGCCTGAAATGCTGCGAGCGGCGCACGAACGCGACCTGGAGGTGGTTATAGCCTCGCGCTATGCTCCCGGCGGTGGAGAAGTCGGGCTGTCCACTTCACGCAGGGCCTATTCGCGCATCTGCTCCTGGGGATTGGGTGTGCTGTTCCGGCTGCGCGGCGTGCGCGACTACACCTGCGGCTTCCGCCTGTATTCGCGGGGGGCTCTCTCACAGGCGAAGGAACGCTACGGCGAATCACTCATCCGTGAAAGCGGGTTCGTCTGCCATGCGGAGCTGCTCGTCCATCTCACGCGCACCGGTGCACGTATCGGCGAAGTGCCGCTCACGCTCCGTTACGACCATAAGCTCGGGCGCAGCAAGATGCGCGTGATGCGCACCATTTGGCGCTATACTGCTATGGCCGCGCGCGAGTTCGGGCGCCGATGACAACAATTCTCTTGGGAAATCACAGCACATGACAAGCCGGCTGATAACCATTCTGCTTACATCAATCGTGCTGGGGGCGGTGGGGCAGCTTATGTTGCGTTACGCTGCGAGGCTGCTCGCAGCGCCGTCGCAGATCGGCATCTGGCGCTGGCTGGCGACGGTATTCACCACGCCTTCGGTACTCGGCGCATTTGCGTTCTTCGCCGTCAGCGCGCTCTTGTGGATTGTCGCGCTGCGCGAGGCGCCGCTAACTGTCGCCTACCCGATGGTCGCGCTTTCGTATATCATCATTTTCGCCGGCGCCTACTTCCTGTTCGCCGAGCCTATCACCTGGACGAAGATTGCCGGCGCCGCGCTCATCGTGGCCGGCATAATTATCATTCACCTGGGGCGGTGAGAGTTGCCTGAACCTGCAAGAAATGGGGGCAGCACACTGGCCTTCATTCTGCTCGCGGTGCTTTCAGCAGCAGCAACGGCGGCATACCTCTGGTGGCTGGACAGTCCCGGTCTCATCCTGTGGAATCCGGATTTCCTGGCTTTCACTCAGGGCTTTTCGCCCTACCGGTTCTATCCCCCGCTCTACCGTGCGCTCGTTGCCCTGCTAGGCGGAGGCATCGCCGCCGGGCGCATCCTGAGCGCAACAGGACTCGCCCTGGCGGTTGCCGCTTTAATGATTCCCGCAATCCGCCGGTGGAAGGTCTCCTTACCGCTGGCCATCCTGGGACTGGCGCTCGCTTTCACCGCGCCGCACCTCTTCGCCACCGCGCTTTCGCCCTCGGTAGATATGCTCTACACCGGCATCGCGCTGCTTGGCCTGGCCACGCTCTCGCATCTCACAATGCCGCTTGCGAAGCCGGACGTGCTCCCCGCGCGCACGCTGATACTGCAACTGTGCCTTTGCCTGCTTTTCCTGCTCCGATACCACGGCCAGATGCTAGTGCTCGCAATGAGCCTGGTGATGGCGCTGTTTCCCGGCAACAGGAAAGTGCGCATCTACGGCTGGGTATTCACGCTGCTGTTTCTTGTTCCCGTTCTCATATTTGGGCGGCAGGGAATGAACGCCGCCACGGAGCAGGTCTGGTGCGGGCTGGAGTTCCGCTACCACCGGCTTGCCGAAGCGGGTGTGCTCGACGGGCAGCCGCGCGGCGGCGACGTCAACGGCTACATCTGGGACCAGTACGACAAAGTGGTTCGAGTCGCGAACGACATCAGCCTGCGCTACCACTACTCAACCGGCGAAATCGCGGCGCACGTCGCGGACAATTACTACCACTACCTCAGGCGTCCGCTGGTACTGATGGGGCTTGTGCTGTTTATGCTAGGCGGATGGTCGGTATGGCGGCGGCGCGACCGCTACCTGTTCGCCGCATTCCTGCTGCTCTACCCGCTGGCGCTAAGCCCGGCCTATTACACCGCCCGCGCAAGCCTGCTTGTGGAACTCGCAGGCCTGTACCTGGCGCTCCAGGTCATCCGCGATGTTTCAGAAAATAGCGGGAAGCCCAGGCGCATTCTCGCCTACAGCGCTGCCGGATTGCTCACCGTGTTAGCGCTGGCCACTTCCTATCCCCGGATGCTCCACGAGACTGCGAACTGGCGGCGTCAGCTCAGCGAAGCGTGCGCAGTAGAAGAAGCAATGCAGAAACGGGACATCGACTGGCACTACGTATGGACTGAAGATACCTCTGTTACCATCCGCTACCGGAATCCGCGCGCGCTCATCACCGATCGTGCTTATCGCTCCTGGCTGGACTATGCCTTCAGCCGCAAGCCACCCGAAGGCGTTGTGCCACCAGAAGACCTTCTCGCTGAGCCTGTCGGCCGTTATAAGCTCCTGATAATCCGCGACGAAGCGCTGGCTGCGAAGCTCACCGCAACCGGCAACTGGGAATACGTATCGAGGGATACGATGCCTGCCCTGCACTTGCTGACGCGCCCGCTGGCGCCTGCGTCACTCGGAGACTAGATAAGCGATTATGCGCTCGGTACCGGCGAACGTGCCCGCGGTGTAAATCGCGTGGATGCAGCCGTCACCGTCGGTTTCGGCCTCCAGAACTTCAAGGAATCCCAGCTCGTCCATCAGCTTGAAATGCACCTCGGCGCCCGCAATCGGCGTGTCCACCAGCGACAGCACCTGCGCCACAACGACGAAGCTCGACGCCCCGTCGGCGGGAAGCACTGCCCGTTCCTCAAAGAACCCGCCTGCGTCGTCCTCCAGCCACAGCTTCAGCTTCGCGGGCCCCGCTTCCACAACCGTGATTTCCACCGATGCGCGCTTGCCCGTCGTCAGCTCAACTGCTTCAATAACAACCGTGCCGACTCGGCCGCTCACACGGTAGAACGCAGTGATATAGCCGTCGCGGTCGGTCAGCTCCTGCTCCTGCGTGACACTGCCGCTGCCGGAGGCAATCATGAATTTCACCGGGAAGCCGGCCGCCGGCCGCCCGTCCTTGTATGTGAGATACGCCGTCAGCCGCGACGACGACACTTCATCCGCGGGCAGCGCTTCGGGGAACGCTGTGACCTGCAGGTCGAACACGTCCGGCCGCGCCATTGCGCTTGCCACGCGGCTTGCGTACACCGACGGCTCCACCAGCTCAATCGTAACTTCGGCGGTGAGGCTCGTGGGCAGCGCAAACTCCAGCCTTTCGCCGGAGTTGAGGTCCAGCAGTTCAAAGTGGTTGGTGATTGCCAGGCGTCCCGCCCGGTAGGTGAACAGCGCAACACCCCCGGCGTCCGTGACCGGCTCGTCGGGTATCACACTGCCGTCGCCCTCAAAGAGCAGAAGCGCCAGCCTGCATCCCGAAACGGGCGCACCCTCTGCATCCGCCAGGCGCACGGTGATGGCCGCTTCGGTTTCGCTGTCAGCCGGGACGGTCGCATAGTCGCACTCCACGACTGCGCTGAACTCGCCTAGCCCGCCTTCAACGAGAACGTACGCGGGTTGCTCGTCAAACATCGAAAGGGGATCCACCGGTGCGGTAACCTGGGCGTGAACGGCCGCCGCTGCAAGCACGACAGCCCCGATCAGGCAAACTGTCCTGATTACCCCTCTCACCGCTTTGTTAGATGCACCGATTCTCGTTTTGTTCCACGAACCGGTAGCCTGACGGCCCCGGTCGTCCTTTTCACAAATCGCCGAAATCCGGGTCTAACCCACCTTCCGCATATATTATAACCTCTGGAGGCACCAAAGTTAAGTAAAATGCGTTAAATCCACAGTGGAACCAGACTTCGGCTTTGCTCGTTACGCCTATTGGCAGCGCTAGATTCAATCAGGTGTTCGCCAATCGGTCGCGCTCAAGGCTCACACTTTGACCACGTCGTCGTCGCCCGTGATAATACTGGCGATCTCCTGCATATCGCTCTTGCGCCCGACTGCTATCTTGTCCAGCAACCCGAAATGCGTAAGGCAGGTGCCGCAGCCGATGAGCTCGACTCCCTGATCAGCGAGCGTACTGAGGGCGTCCAGCACTTCCGAGCCTTCGGCGATGAGCTTCACGCCGCTGTTGTAGAACACGATGCGCTCGGGTGCTTTCTCCATCACGCACAGCTTGCGCAGAAAGCTGCCCATAAGCTTCGCGCCCAGCTCGTCGTCGCCGCGCCCCAGATAGCATGATGTTATCAGAATCGTCCGCGCCATAGATATATCCTATACGTGTGTTATGGATTATCTATAGCATTATACACCAGACGACGCTTGTATGGTAACGCTAGTTGGTGGCACGGGCGTCCCGCCCGTGATTCAGGTCGTTCGCAGGCGAGACGCCTGCGCCACCGGAGATGGGCACGGCACGCCGTGCCCTCCAATACGCGTAAAGGTGCTGGGGCTAGGTATGCCTTACCCCCATAACCGACCTAACCGCGCAGGCGGCGCTAATTGTCCTAGCCCCGCCTACTCCCTGTAGTAGGCCAGCTCGCCTTCTGTATAGTCATTGCGCGACTGGGGCAATGTCCACAGATACAGAGTCGGTATCTTTGCATAGCTCGCTTGGATTCCCCCGATTACGTATACCATCGAATCTGCACTTGCTCCCGTGCTGTAGCTCGTTACGTCCAAACCTGTGGACCATGTATGCATGGAAGTATCATAAGTGGAAGCCTCGAGGTTCGTGTGAACTAGCGTGTCCGCCGGTTCGCTGCCTATCATGTCGATGTGAACCCAAGTAAACTTACCTTTGCCGTCCGCCCTGAATGAAATCTGCGGATCCGCACCTTCAAACTCAAGGTGGATCACTTCTCCACCTTCTGGATACCAGGTAGCCGTCTCAGCTAGCTCAAATATCCAGACTTCTCCACCGTATGCTCCTACTACAGCCTCGTATCCATCGTACTTCTTGGTATCAACCGTTACGGTGACTTTCTGGGCCAGAGCAAGGAAAACAACACCAGTCGTAGGATCGACTGAGATATCGATCGCCTCGATTTTCCTTTCCCCAGGGAGCTGTGTAACTGTCCATTCGTCTTCACCAATGCGTTCCGCCCAGCATAAAAGCGCGTTGCTGACGAGGCTCAGAAAGTTCAGTTCGCCCCTACCCAAGCCGACCAGGGGAGCGCCAGTTGCAGGATGATACATAAACGTGCCGAAGCAGTCCTGCTTGGAATCGTCTATTAGCTCATTTTCCCATGCCCCACCGGAAAGCGGACGCGTGAAGTACCTTAGTTCGTCGTTCGCACCGGTCTCTCCGACCAGGTTTAGGGAGGCAACGATGCCAATCTTGTCTGTCGTTTCGTGGATGTCAAGGTCTACAGAAAACGCTTCCGCATAGCCCGATGCAACAACCTCAGAGGACCAACTATCGCCGGTGGTATTACCCACATACAGCTTCAGTTGGCCGGTGGCACCGTCGAACGCCGCAACATATATCTGCTCACCTGACAGCACAATCTGCGGGTGATAGAATTCGTGGCTCGCCTCAATCTCGAAGTGTAGCCACTCACCACCAGTATCGTCGTAATAGTGCAGATTCAAGCCGGTGACGTCCTTGCTGTCAGCGCTGACAATCACGGGCTGCGCTTCGACATCACAGGCAATTGCGCTATCGGTGCAATTCCAGCCGGGTATCACGCCCAAAGGCGGATTCCCAAATGGATATGGGCTTTCAGCACCACCCACAGGCGTTGCCGTCAGAGTATCGGTATTCGTCGTCGTATTCTGGTTGACCGAGCTGTCGCGCGCGCGCACGCCAAACTCGTATTCGGTGCCATTGTCCAGGCTGTCCACGACCGTAGACAGCGTTCCCGCAGAATACGTGTTGTACGGCGTCTCCCAATCAACGCCTTCGGCGGCTTCCGCAACGAACAGCAGGTATGTGACCGGCGCAGATTCAGCGTCCGTAGCCTCGCCCCAGGTCACGGTCACCTGCGCGTCACCGGGCACAGCGCTGATAATGCCCACTTCCGATGCCCACTCCGGCGGTGTCGTGTCATCCGGACTGCCACCACCCGCGCTCAAGTAGTTCACGTTTGTGGTCTCATTACCCAGGTCGTCAAACGCCCGCACGCAAAGCGAATACATCTGCTCTTCCACGATGCCGTCGCTGAGTATCCTCGTATAGGGCGTAAGCTCACCATCGCCGACCTCGTAAACCTTCACGGAAGCGCTGCCAAAGTCCATCGGCCCGGGCCCCTCCTGCCAGTAAAGCCGGTACTTCACCGGCGGCGAATCCGCATCCACCGCCTGGCCGAACGAAAAGCTGATACTCGTTAGGCCATCCATCTCAGCAGAGATAATCCCGACGTCTGAGACCCAGACTGGCGGCACGGTATCCCGCGTGAACGGGTGAATCTCGTCCGACGCCACGCCGGTTTCGCCGTCACCGTAGGGATAGAAAATGTAATAAACCGTATCATCGGGCGCGATGTCACTGAATGTGTACACAAGGCGTCCCGGCGGCGCGGCCCCCTCATCGGGGCGCGAGGCGCTAACGTCGGAAAGCGGGTTTCCCGGTTCCGGCAGATACTGCCCGCCCATAAGATCGCTGCGCCAGATGCGGTAGCCCTCAATGACGTCGGCGTAATTCATCGCAATTGGCGTGATGTCGGCAATGTCTACTTCGCCGTTGCCGCTGCCGTCAACGAGGTCAACCACGTCCGGATCATCACCGGTATTTTTCCCGTAGTGCATCGCTATTGGTGTGATGTCGGCGATGCCCACCACTCCATCTCGATCGTAGTCGCCGCAATTCCTCTCCTTCCATTCAAAATCAACGTTCAGGCCGTCCAGGACAATAGCGATATCCCTGTCGTGCAGCACGTTGCCGTCACCGGTGGGGGCTCCGCTCACGGCGCGTGGCGACGACAGCCCCCCCCGCGCGAACTCAACTGTAAAAAGCCCGCCTGCGGGAACCGTCTCATCGCGGGACGGGCTGATGAGACTCACCCCAACGGGCAGCGGCTGCCGGTTCAGCACTGCGAGGCTTATCGAGCGCTCCTCATCGCCAAAAGCACCGCCCACGGAGAACTTCACCGGATGCACATTCGCCGGATACGACAGCTCCGCATACAGGTCCGCACCCAGTGGCAGTCCGTCTTCGCACAGAACCGCTGCGGCAATAATCCCGCCGCTGGACTCCTCAACGGTCAGCGCTATTCTCCCATCATCGGGAATTGTATTTCCAAATCCGTCCAGCAGTGTGAGCGCGTATCCGCCTGGCGATACGTTCTGCGTGGGAATAGCCGAAGGTGCGCCACCCCTGCCGCACGCCGATAACAGAGACGCGATGATTAGCAGGACAACCGATGTCGCCGCGCCGATTAGTGCTTTCCTGGCCGCCATAGTCTCACCGTCCATTTTTATCCCGCAGGCGCGAGGCTACTGAGGGAACCAGATATAGGACTCTTCGTCTTCCAGCCGCTCAAGGACATAAGCCGCCCTGGGATGGTAACCCTCGTTCCAGCATTCGCTGGAGTAATCAGTCCAGGGGAAGTCGAGAATGACCTTGTCCTGGAACGGCGTCAGCTGGTGCCGCGCACAACGCCCAATGCGCTGGTTGAGCGCGGTAAGCCGGTGGTTAAACTCATCGACATCCATCCTGCGGTCGCTGAAGTACCGGTGCATAAGCTCGACCGCACCATCGGTGAACCGGTCCGACAGCCACCTGAGCCGCATCTGCTGACAGTCGCACAGGCGCAGCCTTGTGTCGAAGTCGCCCTGCAGCGCCATCAGCACCATTCTCCGGTAGGATTCGCGGTCCTGCCGCCGCATCTCCCCGCGCATCCTCAGGTGCTGATGCCTGTCCATTCTGTGCGGGCGAACCCTCCTGTCGCGCCCTTTGCCGAAATCACGGTTGCCTTCATCCGCGCGTGCAAGTGGCAAAAAGAAAGCGAGAAATACGCAGCCTATCACCGCAGTCAAAACGAACCGCTTCACCATCACAGCCCCCGTATAATATTCACTGTACTGATAATACCCTCTGGCGGGGCACTTCGCAATCGCGCGAGGTTTCTGGGCGTCCGGACCGGTTCTCACAACACGCCGCCAGATGCGCTCAACTCCTGCTCCGCGCCCGGAGTGGCGCTCCTCCTCCTGTTTCAGGCCGTTATCCATTCTGGTATAATCCTGGACGCATTCCGCGGTAGCTCAACAGGAAGAGCAGTTGGCTGTTAACCAATTGGTTGGGGGTTCGAGTCCCTCCCGCGGAGGTCTTAGGCTGAACCGGTGCTATGCCACCCGTCAGACTTGATTCCATAGAAATTGCTGCTATCATATTTTGCTCTGGCAAGGGGTATCCCGGTTCTGCTACTGCAGGCACTGAAGCCGGAAATCAAGGAGTTAAAGGTTTACTGATGAACATCTATGTGGGCAATTTGAGCTATTCCACCACTGACGACTCTCTGCGTGCGCTGTTTGAGCAGCACGGCGAAGTGTCATCTGCCAAAGTTATCGAGAACCGGGAAACCGGGCGTTCTCGTGGATTTGGCTTTGTCGAAATGCCGAACGACGAAGAAGCGCGAGCCGCAATCGAGGCTGTAAATGATACCGAGTTCGAAGGGCGCACGCTAAAGGTAAACGAGGCACGTCCGAGAACCGAGCGTGCCTGAGCGCGAGTTTCTGTGCATTCCTGCTGCTTTGGCTTCGGCGTAAAGACCGGAGCGATAATTTTATTCCGCCAGCCGCGGCATCCCGCCGGGCAGCACCCGGCTGGACAGAGCAGTGGCAGCGCGATAGAATCAACTCCGCGGTGACTGCCGTGACGTTGTGAGTGAGCCCGGGGCTGGTGGACTGTCTTCCTGCACCGGACTCCACCGAAGTCTGCGACTTGATTCCCGCGGGACAGTTGCCACCGCAAGTGTCCGCTTTCTTCGGCCGTGGGATGTTTCGGTTGGGACTTTGCCAAATTCAGGGCCGGAGATAAGCAGCCAAGAGGTATTCAAATGAACATTTATGTGGGTAACCTGGATTTTTCCTCAACAGAGGACTCAATTCGCGCGCTGTTTGAGCAGCACGGTGATGTAACATCGGTCAAGCTTATTACTGACCGGGATACCGGGCGTTCGCGCGGTTTCGCCTTCGTCGAGATGTCATCTGACGACGAGGGACGGGCCGCGATTGCTGCGCTCGACGGTAAGGAGCTGGACGGGCGCGCGCTCAAGGTCAATGAGGCCCGCCCGAAAACCGAGCGCGGCGGCGGGGGCGGATCTTCCCGCGAACGCTGGTAGGCCTCTCCCTCAAGTCTCCGCCACACCTGCCCGGAGCCTGAAAATCCCCAAGTACAAACGGCTGGCGCGATTAGCGCTGCGCGGTTATTGTCGGCGCGCGTCCGCGCACGAACGATTCGTTTGGCACACTGCGCTCCGCCACGTCCACTGACAGGTTGCATCCTCGCTGTATTGCAATAGTGTATTATATGTACGGCCCGCTGAAGCGGGCTGCGGGGAGGACGCAATGGGCACTGACTTCGTGATTGTCATCACGACGATGGATTCGACGGAAAAGGCCGGCTGGCTCGGGCGCGCTATGATTGAGATGCGCCTGGCGGCCTGTGTGCATATGATGCCGGTTGCCAGCGTCTACCGCTGGAAGGGCGAGATAAAGACCGCCGAGGAATACCGCATACTCGCCAAAACCCGTGCCGACTTAGCCGACAGCCTGGTGGAGTTCATCAAGGAACACCACCCCTACGAAGTGCCCGAAATCATCGTAACCCCCATCCTCTCCGGCCATGAAACGTACCTGCACTGGCTCAATGAAGAAACCGGCCAGAACCCGGCGACGGATTGAGGAGCATTGCTGGTCGTTGTTGTAGAATAGTGTTGTGAGCGCGCGGAGAAAGAAAGAATCCACACCTGACGCGCCTTCAAAGAAACGAAGCTGCCGTGAAGTGGCTTTAGAGCTACTCAGAACTCGCCCAGAAGGATTCACCCAAACAGAACTCGCAGAATATGGCGGTTTTTCCAGACAGCGAGCACATCAGATGATGCGAAAACTTGTGGAGCATGGATGGGCGATACGCGGCCAAGAACATCCTAACAAGTACACCGCTGCAAAACATCATTCTGAAATCCCCGTAAATCCGAAAGAGACTATAAGGCAACCTCGCAAATTCAAGTTGCCATATCGCACACGCCTTGAGGAATTGCTCGCCGAAGTCTCCACCAATCCATCGGTCGCATACGGAGCTCTCGAAAAAGAAACTGGTCTTCACCGAGAAACCATTAAGCGGATAAGTTGGGGACACCCTCCAAGAATCTGGAGCGCTTATAAGCTATGTAAAGCGTTAACGCGCCTTATCGGAGGGGATTTAAGGCCTGAAGACCTCTGGCCCCGGCTCCAGCCAATCACAAGGTTCGAAGAACTGATGTTTGATTCCGGAATGGTACCCAGAAAGGCAACTCGCATGATTGCGGCGAGATGCGGTATTAGTGAGATTGATGTCTACAGCCTTAGAAGGGGAGCCGTGCCACAAGAGCGGCACCTTAATAAACTCTGTGTTGTTCTTGGCGAGATGGTCGGAAGAACATTGCTCCCTAAGGAAATTTGGCCTGAGTTGGGACGGATGACTAGGCTAGAGATCGCTTTCAGAGATGTACCACGGCAGTTACCAGAGACGATTAGCCTAATATCCGAGATCTCAGGAATTAGCACTGCATCTATCAACTGCTATTTGAAAGGCCAAATACCTAGATATGACGTGGCTGTGAAGCTTCAAAGAGCTCTAGCAGCCGCTTGCGGCAAGCGAACGCCCTTAGAAGAGCTGTGGCCCGAATTGACTGAGAGCGTAAACCGTAGTGCCAGGACAGATCAACCCAAGTTTAAACGCATAAGAACGTTCCGTGCTGTGCTCAGAGACGTTGCATATCCAGTTCGTGATGCGATCTCCAGATTAGCTGAAGCGTCTGGTGTAAGCAGGATCTCGATTAAGCGTTGTCTTCGAGGTGAGGTGCCATCGTATCAAGAGGCTTTGCAGCTCTGCAGCGCGCTGGCTGAGGTGTATGGGATTAGCATTCGACCGGATGATTTCTGGCCCTCATTAACTGGGGCTCCTGAGCTTGACTAAGGCTCGATGTCTTTTTTCGGTAATCAATACAGTAGAGCGTTGTTAGGTCTAAATGCGATCCTGAGGCGGGTTCAGTCGTTTTCTTAATCAGGCTTCGTGATCTTCTCAAGCCACTCTCGGGTTAATGGAATACCGCGAGTCCGCGGATAATAGGACGGATTGGCCCTCATCTTTTTACATATATCCCTTGGATAGCTAGCAGGATGTTCAGGCCAGTATGTGCTGATAAGATATGCATAGAGCTCTTCTTCGTCAGGCAGCAGAGAGTTTTCCCGGAGATAACCTAGCACTTGTGCTATCTTGGCTTCGTCTGAAGAGTGTAGTCCACTCAGGTTTACGGTATCCCTAATCCTATCAAAGGCAAGTTGCCACCTAGCTTTGGTGCTAGGCCTCCTTGGGGAACCCTCAAAATAATCCGTCTCCTTTTTCCAGTTAAGGTTATCCAGTACGCTTTTGTGCTGTCTTGGGTTCGGATTATGTAATATAACGTACTCTGGATTTAATCCTCGCATCCATATATCCGGTTGATTATCTGCCCATGTAGCTAAGACGAGCCTCCCCTTCTCATTCAATCGTTGGCGAAGCTCAAGTAGGTCTTTGACGCATTTTTCGAAGCTCTCAGATGGATAAACTACGATGAAGCCAAGTTTGGCTCGGATATTCCCAATCGCCTCGGGCTTAGAACGTATTGAGTTTAGCGCAACGGTCAGCCCTTTAACCCTAATCTCTCGCTTTCGAATCAGTTGCGTCCAGAAGTCGTTAAGAGGAGGGAAGTCCTCCTCATGGAGAAACCGCTCGAGGTGCTTCAAGGTCGGGACCATCACGACAGCATTCGCACGATGCTTAGAATCCGCCTGAGACCACAACATCGCTACAAGAGATGCTGGAAGCTTCCCACGCATGTGTGTGCCCCAAACGACAACGACCGGGGAGGTAGCCGCTAGTATCTTCTGGGCGGCTTCTCTGATTACGTCTTGTTCCTTGTTGGACATAGCTCTGTTTTCCTCAAACCTGTAAGATGCAGTCATTATATCACTTTTCCGCTCCCCATACTTCACGGCGGTATAGTGGTGTGATAGACTAGAGTGTCGTGGCGGACAAGTTTATCCATATTCGCGGGGCGCGGGTGCACAACCTCAAGAACCTTGACGTCAAGCTGCCCCGCGACAAGCTCCTGGTCTTCACCGGCGTGTCCGGCAGCGGCAAGAGCTCGCTCGGGTCGACCCCGCTTTCCCCGAGGGGCCGGCGCGCCTCTCCAAA
>JAGGTK010000030.1 GCA_021163765.1 bacterium | reverse complement strand
TCGAAGCCTTGGATACTCTTCGGGATGGCATATCCGGGCGGGGGGCCTATCTACAACGCAGGCTCATGGGCCTCAGGGTGCGACGGCCTCCCCAGCTCAACTAATATACAAGGGTGGGGTCTTGTGCCCCACCAAGAAGACGGCGACATACAAGAAGATTCAGGTGCGGCACGAGACCGCACCCTACAGGAACAAATCACGGGCGAGACGCCCGTGCCACCAAAAGCTGTCCTCGCCCACGCGCAATACTTCGCCGAACTCATCGAGCGCGAAGGCGAGAGGCTAAAAGGTCACGGGCAGCTTGAGGCGATAAAGATTCTCGGCATTGAGCTGGAGAACATCTATGAAGGGCTGGATACAGCGCTCAATCGTGAAGATGCTGACCTGCTACTTCCCTTCGCCAAATACCTGGAATCCTACCTGGACATTTTGAGCCGATGGCAGGAGGGGCTGTCATGGTATGAACGGATTCTTAGCGAGGCTGAGAGGTTGAAACAGCGGCCCCTTCAGATGCAGGCTTCGCTTGGCCTTTCTCGTCTTCTCTGGCGACTCAGCCGCTATGAAGAAGCGGAGAAAGAAGTCAACGCGGCAAAGAAGCTCGCTGAAGAAGCAGGCGACCGGAAATCACTGGCGCTGGCACTGCACAACCTGGGGTTTGCCGTTTCCGTCCAGGGGCGCTACGAAGAGGCGGAGCAGCTGCATCAGGAGAGCCTGAAGATATTCCGCGAAATCGGCGACCGCAGAGGGATTGCCTCTTCCCTGAACAGCCTGGGAAATGTCGCCTACAACCAGGGGCGGGACAAGGAGGCGGAGAAGCTGTATCAGGAAAGCCTGGAGATAAGGCGTGAGATCGGCGACGGCTGGGGGATTGCCCTGTCCCTGAGGAACCTGGGAGTTATCGCTTACTTACGGGGACGCTACAAGGAGGCGGAGAAGCTGTTTCAGGAGAATCTGAAGACATACCGTGAAATCGGCGACCGCTCAGGGATTGCGAACTCCCTCAACAACCTGGGAATTGTCGCCCACATGCAGGGCAAGTACGATGAGGCTGAGAGGCTTTATAAGGAGTGCCTGAAGATCCTTCGTGAAATCGGCGACCGCGCCGGGACTGCCATGTCCCTGAACAACCTGGGAGCACTGTTTATCAAGGTGGAGCGATTCAGTGATGCCCGCCTGCATCTGCAAGAAGCTCTGCAAGTGAGCAGCGAAATCGGTGCTCGGGATATGAATATCGAGGGACTAGTCACCTGCGGATACCTCCTGGTGATGACCGGGCGCTTGAAGGAGTCGGCTGTTATTCTTACCGGTGCGGAGCGGCAGGCCAAAGAGATGAACTACAAGCTTCAGCCGATGGAGCAGAGCGAGCTTGACGAAGGGATGGCGAAGGTCAAAGATACGCTTTCGGCTGAAGAGCTTGCGGAAGCCAGAGCCCGCGCGGAAGAGATGAATCTGGAGGAGCTTACCGAGTTTGCGCTGAAGGCACTAGAGGGATTAGACCTGTAGGGTGGGGTCGCGCCGTCGCCATAGCGCTATGGCGCGTCGGCGACTAGTGCCCCACCATCTACATGCTGGTAGTCCAGGGCTTTAGCCCTGGCTCTTCCCTGGAAACCAAGACCAGCCCTAAAGGGCTGGACTACCGATTATTCTTTTGTAGGGCGGCAACTTGTATGCCGCCGTCTTCCAGAAACGGGGATTCGCCAAGAAATGGAGGAGCGGCGCGGTACAAGTCCGCGCCCTACAGGAAGATTCAGGTGCGGCACGAGACCGCACCCTACAGGAAGATTACATTTCCAGAATGCCCAGGATGTCGGAAATCAATTTCCTGGCCGCCGGCACTGCGGCGTCGTGGGATGAGCCGCCGTTCTCAATGAATATTACGAACGATACCTGCGGGTCGTCCGACGGGAAATAGCCCACGAACCAGCTATGCGGCTCGCCCATCCACACTTCAGCGGTTCCGGTCTTTCCGGCCACCGGTACGGGCAGAGTCCGCAGATCCTCGGCCGTCCCGCCGAGAAGCGCCGCGCGGCGCATCCCGCGCTTTATCAGGTCGAGGTTTTCCCGGTCGAACCCGTGTGCCTGAGGGAGTGCACGCCGGGCCAGGTCAACGCCCACCGAGGACTTCGTGCCTTTGAGAAGAGTCGGCTTTGCGGTAAGTCCATCGTTGGCGATTGTGTTTACCATAACCAGCACCTGGAGCGGCGTGGCGAGCATATAGCCCTGCCCGATGGCAAGATTGGCGGTATCACCGTCGTACCAGATACGGTCAACCTCGTTGTAGCGTTCGCCGGAGTAATGCTCGCGCTTCCATTCGGCTGACGGCACAAGGCCGCCGGCTTCCTGCGGCAGGTCAATGCCGGTGGGTTTGCCAAAGCCGAACTCGCGGTAGTAATGGCGCAGGTTCAGGAGGCCCATATCCAGGCCGATCCTGTAAAGCGCCACATCGCTGGACTTGCCGATTACGTCCACAATTCCTAGCGTTCCGTGCCCCTCCCGCTTCCAGTCGTAGAACTTGCGGTTGCCTATCTGGAGGAAGCCCGGGCAGTAGAAGGTTGAGCCCCGCGAAATGATGCCGGACTCCAGCGCGCCCAGAACGACAGCCGGCTTAACCGTGGACGCGGGAGCATAGGCGTTTCCGACCGCCCGGTTGAGCATCGGGTAGCGCGTGTTGGAGATAATCCGGGCCAGGTAGTCGCCGCCGTCCTCATCGCGGAACCGGTTGGGGTCGTAGGACGGCGAGCAGGCAAGGGCAAGCACTTCGCCCGTTCGCGGCTTCATCACTATCGCCGCCCCGCGCCGGTTTCCCAGCGATTCGTAGGCTGCCTTCTGGACCCTGCTGTCTATCGTGATGTAGAGGTCTTCGCCCTTCGACGGTGGTTTCTCCACCACGATCCGCCTGAAGCAGCGGTTGCGGTCGACCTCGATGTCCCGTTCGCCGAGCCTGCCATGCAGAAGGCCCTCGTACTGGCGCTCGATGCCTTCCTTGCCCAAAAACTCGTTTGCGAGGTAGCCGGCAACTCTCTTCGCCTCAAACTCGTCCTGGGTCATCATTGCGGTGTAACCGACGAGATGAGCCGCCGCCGAGCCAAGAGGGTAGTAGCGTTTGGAAGCGTCAACGTCCACGAAGCAGCCCGGAAACAGCGCGGGGTTCTCCTCAACGTAGGCGACCTGCTCAAGGGTGATTTCCGAAGCGACGGTAACGGGCTGAAACGAGTAGAGGAGCGTGCGCTGCCGGCTGACAGATTCCACAAGCTCGTCACGGTCGACACCCAGCCATTGCGCCAGATGCGCCAGTGTTTGGTCGCTCTCAGGTTCACCGGCCGGCGGGAAGTACTTCAGCGTATAGGCTGGCCGATTGACTGCCAGGGGCCGGCCCGCGCGGTCGAAAATCTCGCCGCGCGGCGCGAAGATGGGGATTGCCCGAATTTTATTTCCCAGCGACTTGGCCAGGTATCGGCGGTGCTGAACTACCTGAAGGCTGGAGAGCTGGACGACGAGCAGGGCGATGAGCGCTGCCAGCACAAGCGTGAAGCTGATCTCCCGGCTGTGCCGGGCGCTCACTCCCTTAATGCTCCACATCAATATCCAGCACCTCCGGTTCTTTCAGGGCAAGCAGGAGTCTGCGCCCGCCGAGCTGAGCGAGGAGCAGCAGTAAGATAATCCCGCTGAGGCTCACCCGGAAAAGCAATTCAGGGCTGACGGGCTGAACGAACAGGAGCGTCCAGATATACGCGAACACAATCTTTCCCGCCAGAAGCCCAGCGACGGTCAGGACGAAAAGAGAAGTGTGGCTGAGGTATGTATAGGGGCGCTTTACCGAGAGCAGCACTGCTGTGGCTCCGTAGAAGACCGTGTGCATCAGCGGATAGCTCACGGATAGCGAATCGATGAGCATGCCCGCACAGAGCGCATACACAACCACCAGTCCGGTGTGCCGTGACACTGCGAGTGCGGCGAGAAACAGCAGGATAAGGTCGCAGGTGCGGGCGAACGCCGGGGTGTATTTGAGCAGCACAAGCTGGACGACGAACGCCGCCAGGAATATAAGGAACAGTCTGATGCCGGGTGTTCTCACTTGTTTACTATGACTACTACCGGCCCGATTCTGGTCACATCTATCGCCGGCCGCGCCGTTACCTTGAGTGTTGTGAGATGCTCAGTTCTCTTGATGCTCTCCACATGACCCAGAAGGATACCGCGCGGGCGCGGCTTCCCATCGGCCTGTGGCGCAAGCCCCGCGGTAAAGAGCTTCTCCTGGAGTTTCAGGGGAGCGTCCACCTGGACATATTCAAAACTGAGGCGGGTCGGCCCCTGCCCTCTTGCCACGCCGCCGATCCTCGACGTGTTGCTTACCGCGGACAGCGCAAAGTCGGGGCTGGTCAGCAGCCTGACCTTGGAGTAGCCCGGGCCGACTTCGGCTATCTCCCCCACGAGCCCCTGGGAGTTGACAACAAGGTTCTGCACCGCGATGCCGGATTCTCTTCCCCGGTTGAGCACAAGAGAGTCAAACCAGAAGTCCATGCTTCGGGTGACGACCTCCGCGCCGACGTAGTCGTAATTTGAGTATCCAGGCAGTGCCAGCAGGCGGCGCAGCTCGGCGTTCTCTTTAACTGCGGACGCCTGCATCTGCAACGCTGTGTTCAAAGCGGCAATCTCGCCTTCCAGTTTGCGTTCGCGCCTCAGGTGGTGGCCGATACGGAAGATTTCGAAGAATCCGACCACTCCCGACACGCCGGTGTCGGCGACCTCCGCAGCCGCTCCCGCCGTGACCGTCAGTGCGCCATCAACAGATTGCCTGTTGCCGGTGACCAGTGCGACAAGCCGCACCGCCAGGAGCGCGAGCACAATCAGGATGACCCAGAGTAGCCATCCCCTGCCCGGTAGCGATTGGAGCCTCGGCGGTCTTCGCTGAACCGTCACGGGTCACGTCCAGTAGGATTGCTTGCAGACACGACGATTCTAAATGGTATAACAACTCGCCGCAATAGCAAACCTCTACTTCATCCGGATGCCCATTGCGGTAGAATAAAGGACGCTTGGTTCCGCCGTCTTATGTTCCTGATAGAGAAAGGTGGTTTCTTCATCTGGCCCCTCCTGGCCGTTGCTGTGTGGGCGCTTTACCTTGTCCTGGAGCGTGCGTATTTCTATGCGTTTGTCCTCCATCCGCAGCGCCGGCATCTCGCGCTTATCAAAGGCGGCGAAACGCTACCTGACGAGCCCGGACGGTCACGCCTGCTCAAACTTCTAATTGAAGCGCGGGCCGAGAAGCGCCTTGCAGCCGACCTGGCGGAGCAGCTGGCGGAGCGCGATGTTCAGGACGCTGAGTATGGCCTGCCCAGCCTGAGCGTCATTGCGCAGGCGGCGCCGCTGCTGGGGCTGCTGGGCACGGTGACCGGCCTGATTCGCGTGTTTATCCGCATGGAGGCGCTTTCCAGCATGGTAAACCCTTCAGACCTTGCGGGTGGCATCTGGGAAGCGCTGCTGACAACTGCAGTGGGCCTGGTGATTGCCATACCGGCGCTGATTGCGTTCGGTTACTTCGGGTCAAGCCTGCAACGTTACGAACGCGAACTCTACTTGCTTCTGACCCGCGTGATAGACGACTTCCGCCGTCGCGGCTGGGAGGTGGTTTAGGCGATGGCTTTCCCTGCAAGAACACGCGCCGGACTGCTGTCCCCGCCGACCATTATGGTCGCTCCCATCGTGGACATCGTATTCATCCTGCTGATTTTTATAATGCTGGTTTCGCGGTTCATCCAGCCCGCGCTGGAAGTAGAGCTGCCCGGAAGCAGCACCGCCAGTATGACCGAGGGCAGCCATATCACAATCGTTTTAGACGAGGGCGGGCGCATCCACGTTGACGGGATACCGATGACGGACGCGGCTCTGGCGGAAAGGCTCGGCCTGGTGTCGGCAGACGGGCAGGATTTTATAAGGCTCCGCGCTGACAAGAACGTGGCGCTTCAGCGCGTGGTCGAGGTCCTGGATATCATACGGGCATCCCCCGTGACCGGCGTTGCGCTGGAGGCGAGGCCGGAGTGAAATATTACCGTTTCATAGCGTTCGCTTTGTCGGTCGTGCTGGTAGGGCTGGCAGTCGCAACCCTCTCGCTGGACGTGGCTTCGGCAGGCGGCCGAACCGTAGTCCTGGCACTGAAGACGCAAGCTCAGGTTACCGGGACGAATCTAGTGCCGCAGCAGCCATCGCGCGCGTTTTCGTCTCCCGCTACCGTGCCGAGACCGTCAGGCCCAACAGGGCTTGAACGGGAATTCCCGCCGATGGAAAGTAACGATGCCGAGTTTGCCAAGAATGATTCGAGCATGGCGGATGCTGCCGATGACGGGTCACGTGCTCCGGCAGCGGACTCTGCGGGAGTTCCGGCAAACGACCCGGCGCAAAGCGAAGAGCGGGCCGGTTCGGCGGGATTCGGACCGGAGGGCGCGGAGCGGGCCGCACCGGTGATTGATGAGAAGCGCTTGACTGACGTGCTAGCAGCCTACCACGCAAAGCTGGTGGCGCTCATTGAAGGGCAGAAATCATATCCCGGGATCGCCCGCCGGCTGCGGCACCAGGGGATTGTGCAGGTACGCTTCTCGCTTGCTGCGAATGGTGCGCTGAGCAGCCTTGCAATCTCTGATTCAAGCAGCCACAGCGAGCTGGACGACGCGGCGCTGGAAGCTGTGCGAAGCGTGCCGCGGTTTCCCGCCTTCCCCGCTGAGCTTGGGCCGGCTGACCGCGAGTTTGTTGTGAGTCTGAGCTTTGTGCTCGACTGAGTACGGGCCAATCGTGGTGTTCATAAAACCGCCGCCCTGACAGCATCGTTCCAGCACTGCTTTCAGGATGAGCGGGAGTTCTGTTATAGTTCGCTGGTGCCTGTGATGGAGTGCGTGAACTTCAACAACCTTCCGCTTTCGGTGATACAGCCTTCGTATAAGGCGTACGAAGTGGACACGCTGGTTGAGCCGCGAGTGCCGCGCATGGCGCAACTGCTGTTCAAGGCGGAAGAGAAAAAATTGCGTGCGGCTCTGGGGCGGCTTGCGGAATATGATGACGCAGGCGCGAGTACTGAGCTTAGAGGCGCACTGGCGATTGCTCCGAACTGTCCTGAAGCGTTTGCGCTGGTCGGGATGCTGGAGTTGCGCGAGGGGCACTTTTCTGAGGCCGTGAAGCAACTTCCGGCTGCGCGAAAGGTTGAGGCGCAGACGGGTGTTCTGGTGCGCCGGCTCATGCCGACGTTTCGCATCCTGTTGCGGATCAGCCGGTTCCAGTTTTTCGCCGTGTACCCGGACTACTATGGCGTCTCTATGATGCTTGCAGTTGCGCTGTGGAAAGCCGGGGAGAGCGGGGAGGCTTTGCGTGTGTTGCGGGAACTGCTAAATCTCGTAAGCTGGCGCGATGAGATGCGCGTGCTTGCGGGCGAGATCCATTGTGCGGCAGGCGACTTCGCGGCTGCGCGAGACGTCCTTTCGGTGGCAGACCGTCCGAGCCGGGATGACCTGGACGTTACAGCCCATATACTGCGTGCGCTTGCCGAGATGGGGTGCGGGGATTACCACCGTGCCGCCATCGCGCTGAGAAACGATGCTGTTTACATAAAAGAGCGCAATCCGTATTTAACGACTCTCGCCAAATTCATTTACAGCCATGCGCTGGAGCGAGATGGGCTGCCGGTGCTGGCGCTGAGGGAGTCCTGCGGCCTAAGGCTGAGGCGAGTGCTAAACCCGGATGTTAGAAACTACATACGCTGGCGCGAAGCGAAGCTGAAGAGGGAGATCCAGAACCTGAGCGGAGACCGGCTGCAGGAGGCGTCGGAGTTCAAGTGGGTGATGTCCGGCGAGAAGGTGGCCGAGCAATCGGTGGTTGATGTGCTTCCGCCGGAGCAGAGAGGACTGCGCCGCGTATACTCAGCCCCGCCTAAGACCGACCATGAGCGGATGCGGCGATTGGACGAGATGTTTCGTGAAACACGTGAATACGCCCGGGCTGCGGACGGCGAGGATGCGGAAGATGAGGAGCAGGACGCTGAGCCCGTTCAGGGCTTCGATACTTCAAGGGTTATTGATTGGTCAATCTCCAGGGCTGGAGAAAATGAGAACTGCTTCTACGACTTCAGAGGGATGCGCAAGCCGCCGGATGCGCTGACGAACGGTGAGAAACGCCTGAAGAAGATAGAAGAGGCAGCCGCAGTCGGCGGCGGGATCTTGCTGCTGCTGCTCTTCTTGAAGGCGTGCTTCTGATGCAGCCAGTGTTTAGTAGAATCGCGGTTGCTCTCAGTGTGCCGCTGCTGTCGGCCCTGATCCTGCTCACGGTGAATGCCTGGGCTCAGGAAGGTGCGCAGCCGGGAAGCCTGTGCGAAATGGCTGATTCAGACGACGTCCAGATGCTTGAACTGGAGCCGTCGCTGTTTCATGCGGAATACGCTGATATGACGGCGGGCTTCGTTTCCCGCCGGCTGGTCTATATTATGCAGGACACCGAAGGAGTCGTGCGCGGCAGGCTGAAATTGTCTATGTCTGTGGCGGCTGCGGAAGGAGAACTGCACCGGGAGCTGGTGAAGGAGTATGAGTACCCGTTTGTTGGCAGTTCGCGGGTGGTGGTTGAGAGCCTGTCCCTGTCTCCTGTTGAATGCTCACTAACGCTGTACGACTTGCGGTCGGGCCCGATTCCGGACGGTACCCAGCCTGCGGAAACCTGGTTGGCGAATTACTACTACGACCTTGTAGCGGTAACTGTCGAGTCCAAGGACGTTGGCACGTTCTACTCATTCCGCCATCCGATGAAGGCATACGACCTGGAGGAGCTTTACCTGTTGTTCAGCCAACTGGCGGTGGAGCGGTTTCCGCGTCTCAGCGTGCTATTTGTTACCGCGCCGTTCAGGTATCGCAACTACGCCGTCCTGATAAGGCGGCTGGGGCGGGAAAGCATCTACGCCGCAGACGCTGAGAAACACATCTGCGAGCGGTTACGCCTGGAATTCAGCGATTCCACTCAGGAGTTCTATGTCGAAACGCTGCCGCCGCACAGGGTCGTGAAGTTTACCGCAGGGCAGATCACCTATACTCTTATTGAGGACAATACTGCGTACGAAGAATGAGTCACGCGGGCCACTTTTGCTCGGTTGAACTGCGCTACGCAATGGGTGCCTGATGATTGGCGTTTTTGATATAGGGGGAACAAATGTGCGCGTCGGTCTCGTGTCGGAGGACGGGGAACTCGTGGTTAGCCGGAGCCGCCTGATTCCGCCGAATGCGGATGCACGGAAGTTCCTCGACTTCATTTGCGCCATCCTCGGTTCGCTGGTGGCCGCTGAGGATGAGGAGCTTACGGTAATCGGCGCCGGAAGCTGCGGAGTGATACGGGACGGCAGCATACTCTACTCGCCCAATACACAGTGGAAATCGCTTGCGCTTGCCGAAGCCCTGACATCACGGTTCCAGGTGCCGGCGGCGGTTATCAACGACGCGGATGCGTTCGCTCTGGGGGTTTACCACTTCGAGTTTAAGAATCAGTTCTCCGGCTTGTGCGCTCTCACCCTTGGCTCAGGCCTGGGCGGAAGCCTGGTCAGTGAGCGGGGCCTCGTGCGCAGCATGAGCGGCATCTCGCCCGAAATCGGGCACATTAAGGTGCGTGAAGGTGGCGCGCGCTGCAGGTGCGGCGGTTCCGGATGCCTTGAAGCCTATGTGAGCAAGCGGGCGCTGATGGATTCGTATCGGCGATACGGTGGGAGTGCAGACATTCTGAGTCCTTACGACGTTTACCAGGCGTTCAGGCGGGGCGACGACGCGGCCGAGAAAGCGTTTGCCGTTCTCGGGCGCTACCTGGGCGCAGGCATGTCAACCATCTATAACATCTTCGCGCCGCCGGCATTTGTGCTGGGCGGAGGCATCAGCCGGGCGGCAAGGGCTTTTCTGCCGGCGGTGCGGCAGGCTCTGGCCAAAGGAATGATGAAAGGCATCGGACCCCGGCCCCGCATTGTGGTGTCAAAGATGCGCAGCCGGGCAAGCCTGCTTGGTGCGGCATATCAGGCGCGGAGTTCGTTTGGGCCTGTGTTAGAATAGGATAAATGCGCATTGAAGGAGTCCTGTGGCGAGAACTATAACCGATCGGAAGCTGACGGAGAGTCTGGATGTGCTTGCCGCCCTTGCCGTGGTCAAGGACGCCGCTGCCGACCGCAAAGCGGCGGAGACCGCTTTCCTCGACATGACAGGCGTGGTGGACTACCTTGATGTGATGTGCATCACTATGGGAGAGACTCCGATTCAGAACCGCGCGATAGCCGATCGCGTCGTCGAACGCTTAAAGGAGTATGATATAATCCTGGACAGCCTTCAGGGCTATCAGGATGGTTCCTGGATCGTTCTGGACTACAGCTGGCTGGTCGTGCACGTGATGTTGCCTGAGGTGCGAACGTTTTACCGGCTGGAGGATCTGTGGTCAGAAGGCGCAGTGCTTGAAATTTGAAATGGGGCAGTGGCGCAGTTGGTAGCGCGTATCCTTGGCGTGGATAAGGTCAGGGGTTCGAATCCCCTCTGCTCCACCATGTCTAGGGGTGAACCTGCGGCGAGACTGCGGGTCTAATGCTCATGTCTGATTCTCAGGATTCAACAGGGGACGGCTTATGAGGATGAGATGGATTATCGGGATTCTCACCGTCGCAACGGTGCTGTTTTTGGGCGTTTCGGCGGCGTTGGCGCGGGTGGATCGGCCGGTGACACTATCGTTTGACCCGGAAGAGAACGAATCCAACCGCTATATGACAGTAATCACCCTGGGCGGGGCGATTACCCGGCCGGGGGAGGTGACGTTTCTCGACGCCACTTTTCGCATCCAGGCCGTGTACCGCGATAAAGTTGCATCCTCGCTGCACGGCTTGAATCGCCACGTTATCTCTTTCTACAATTACGATGTCTTTTCCTTTCCCATTAGGCGCACGAGAGAGGACCGTCAGTTCCAGAACGGTGGTCGTGGCGGTGGCCGCGGCGGCGGCGGTAGTGGCGGCGGCGGCGGACAATCGGCTGACGAGCCGCCTCCTCTGGACAATCCGCAATCTCCTCCCCCCATCGGCGGCATCCCGCTGCAGGCCGGTAACGACGACCGCGCCGGCGAGGAGGACCCCACTTTTAGTGTGGACGACATACTGGTCAGCTCTCTGGTCTACGTTGAGAGCAAGAGCGGGGATATTCTTGATGTGCAGGGCTTGAGCCAATTGCGCGAGTATTCCCGCCGCTCCGTCTCTCCCGGCGAGATCAGAGTTGACATCGGTCACCTGTTTGAGTGGAACCACTGCCTGAGGCTGCCCGACTACCCGGTGTGGCGGGAGGATATGTGGTTCGCCACGATCCCTGTCAACATTCCGGGCCTGCCGGACCCTGTGATGTGCAAATTCGTGTACCGCGTTCTCGGTTTCACGCGGATCGGTATGCGCTCCTGCGCAATCATCGACACGCACGGGATAGTGGACTTCCACCAGTACTGGGAAGAGGAGACGGACACCTCCATCTTCAAGTATGAGGCGCTGGGAGACTTCTCAATCGCAGGACGGTACGTCTTCGATTACGAGCAGGGGATGATATTCGGAGTAGAGCGTCCCCCGGTATTCGACTTCGAGACAATGTCGTTCTTCCCCGGGCAATTCGCCTATCCGCTGTTTGAACTCAAGTATCCCGGTCTTCTCGCGAATCTCGACATGCGTTATTACAGCGAGGAGACAAAGAAGCCGCGCACCAGGCGAGAGGAGCGCCTGCCTCCGGAGCCGGAGCCGGTGGACCGACGCCATGTCGGCTTGACGTTCTTCATGCAAACTGAAGCGGAGTAGGGCGGACACTCGTCCGGCTCTGCCCGTGCAGTTATCAGCCCGGAGGGAGAGGCTGTTCGCGCATAATCGGCCGCTGTAGGTCTGTTTCCACGACCCAGCCATCGTCGCCGAACACTATCGTGAGCACGGCGTCAGCCAGCTCGTAGCGATAGCTCGGAACCGGGTAAGCCTCAGTTGCTGATGGAGCACCGAGCTTTTGCTCAAGCTCTTCCGCGCTGCATCCAAGGAAGCAAGGGCGCGACTGAGGCCGCTTGGCGTTCGGGTGCAGGTAGTGATAGATGGCACTCACATATCCCCGGTGGGTCTTTACCCGAAGTAGATAATCAAAATTGGGTGACTCGAATTCGAAGTTGTCATCGCTGAGGCGGCGCGTCAGCGTGAATCCGCGCTCTCCAAGATAGGCTACCAGAGATGCTTCGCCCGTATACGGGGAGCCAAGCGACAGGCCATGCTCCATCTGGAGCTGGTAGGAGTAGAAGCTGCCGGCCACGAAAGTCGCCTGCTGCCGGGAGAGCGCGTAGATGCCCGCTGCGAGGGCCAGGATAAGCGATGCGATGAGAACCCCCGCAAGTGCTCTTGCGCCCTTGCTGAGACGGGCCAGCTTGAACGGGTTGAATGCCACTTCCGTTATTCCCTTCGCCGGGCTGGAACAAAATCCGCTGAGGGAAGTCTATCATAATGACCTTCGAGAACTTGCTGGTAATACCTTTGGATAAGGGGCTTCCAGGTGAGCCCCTTTTTTATCTGTTAGAATGTGAGGGTGGGCGGCAAGCGACGGCGCGATAAACTCCATACATCTCAATTGCCCGACAACTTCGTTTACGGGATTAACGCTGTATCTGAGGCGCTTCAGGCTGGCGCGCTGCGCCGCCTGTTCCTTCTTGAGAGCACTTCAAAGCGGCTTGCGCAGCTAAAAAAGGCGGTTTGCGAAGCAGGCTTGGCTGTTGAGCCGCTGGAGGATGCCCCCTGGTTTCCCGCGCTGGAAGGCTTCTCGCATCAGGGTGCCGCAGGGATAACGGAACCGTACACCGGAGTGCTGCTCGGCGAGGTGCTTCCCAGGCTGGAAAGTGTAGCTTCGATGCTTCTCCTTGATGGGGTGAACGATCCGCAGAACCTGGGCGCGGTCATCCGCTCTGCCGCCGCAGCCGGAGCCACCGTAATTCTGCCCAAACACGGAACAGCATCGGTAAACTGCACTGTCCATAAGGTGTCAGCCGGTATGACGTATCGCACCTCAATCGTCATCGGGGAGAACCTGTCCCAGGCGGTGGACCGCCTTAAGAAGCACGAGTTCTGGGTGGTCGCTCTTGACGCTCACGAGGGTGAGAGCATTTTCAGCTTCGACTTCCCCCGCCGAACTGCATTCATCGTGGGCTGCGAGGAGCGTGGCGTGCGCCGGATACTGAAGGAGAAAAGCGACTTCGCGCTTACCATACCGATGCAACAAGGCGTGGAGTCACTGAATCTGGGAGTTTCAACCGCGCTGGCATTGTTTTTCTTCCGCGCCCGCTGGGCGCGCCGAAGCTAGATCTCCGCGTCCGCGTCAGCCACCAACTTGAGGACGATGCCGCCGCGCCTCTTCTTGAACCGCACCTTCTCGATGCTGATGAGCTCCAGTACGGCAAGGAATGCGACAATCAGCCACGGCAGCCCCTGGTGCAGGTCGAGCACATCTTTCAAATTGACTTCCCCGTTGCGCTCTTTCAGGAGTTCGGTGATGTCCTTAAACGCTTCGTCCACTGACAGGTCTTCTTCTTCGTAGCTCAGCTTGCCAATGGGCTGCGCGCGGGCAATCGCGTCCTCAAACGCGATAATCAGGTCGTAAAGGGACACGTCCTTAAGCGAGTAGACCAGCGTCTGCTCCAGCCGGCCGTGAGCATCTGAGGGAAGTTTCAGCCTCTGTTCCTGTTCGCGCTGCGTGAGTTCGGCGACAATACCCTTCAGGTTCTGGTATGTCTGCAACCTGCGGACAAGGTCGGCCTTCATCTCTTCGCCGGTCGGCTCTTCGGAATCGATTGCCTGCTTTTCGTCCGGCAGGAGCGATTTGCTCTTGATTTCCAGCAGCGTTGAAGCCATCAACAGGAAGTAATATGCGTTCTCCAGCGATGCGGTCTCTTCTCCGGCAATCGCGTCCACATATTGCCGGGTGATGAGATGCAGGTCTAGGTCGAGGATGTCCATCTCGTTTGCGCGGATGAGATGGAGCAGAAGGTCGATGGGTCCTGTGAAGTTGGCTAGCTGGATTCTGTAGTTTGCAGGCATTGTGTGCAATTTGCTCAAATTTCTCCGGCCTATCCGGTGAAGAAGTACCTGATTTTCTGAATCATCGTTTCTGTAGGAGCATCTGCGTCTGAACGACATAGTTTGCGAAATCGGGCCCGAACAGGTGGAGCGTTGCCCATGAAAGCCCGGTGAATGCCCACATCAGAAGTGTGCCCAGCACGCCGGTGAAGAGCAGTGCGATAAGGATAATGAAGCCAAAAGACTCTACCTTCAAAAAGGCCGTCTGCTGTTTCCACGGCAGGAATTGCAGCAGCACTTTTGAGCCGTCCAGCGGGGGTATAGGCAGCAAATTGAAGAACATCAGCACGAAGTTGATTAGCACGCCGATGCCCAGCATTCCAGCGACCAGGGATTTCGGTGAGACCTGAAAAATGTACATGAAGTAGAGGATTCCCATGCACAGCACTAGCAGCGAGAAGTTGGCGAAGGGGCCGGCAAGAGCCGTGGATATCATACCCTTGCGGTAGTCGCGGAAGTAGGTCGGGTTAATGGGAACCGGCTTGGCCCAGCCGATGAAAGGGATGGGGGTGAAAATGATCATAATCATGAACAGCGTTCCCAGCGGGTCCAGGTGGGCGAGGGGATTCCAGGTCAGCCGTCCGGCAAGGCGCGGTGTCGGGTCTCCATTGGCGTCAGCCACCGCGCCGTGCGAGAGCTCGTGCATGACCACGCTGATGATGAGCACCACGAAGATGAGAACCTTAAGTAAGAAACTGCCGCCCATGTGAAACCGCTGTTGCCGGCGCGCCTATTATACTGTAGCGCTGCTGCGAAAGAGCTTCACGCTGGTTCGAGCGGTGCCTGGGCCGCCGGAACCCGGTTACTCTTCTGGGGCTTCTTCGTCCGCGCCCGTGTTCTTCCCGGCTTCTTCCGTATCGTCCTCGTGCTGGACGTAGTCTTTGCGCGCGGTCTTGATGCCCTGGAGGGGAGCTGCGCTGATTTCGTAAACCTGGTCGAGTTCCGAATTACGCACGTAACGCTTCTGCTCTATTTCCTTGGAAACCGAGAGCGTTACGGTGCGCTCGCCCACACCAAGTTCAAATTCCCATTCAGGGTCGTCCAGGCCATGCTCGGAGTCTTCATCGTCAACCAGCGACAGGCCCACAAGACCGGTGAGTCTTGAGATGAGCCCCACAGTCTCCTCCTGATTTACCGTATTTGGGTCGCCGTCCCCGAACGCCCAGAAGCCGTCGTCGCCCAGCACGATGGTGAACGTCTCGTCGGCCGTGTGGATGGCAATAGAGTGGATGTCCTCCCGCGACTCACGAAACGGGTAAGTATCGCGCCAGAGTTTTGCCCTCCGGTTCCACAGCGTGGACTGATTCTCCGGGATTAAGTAGGTCGTGTTGTCTCCAGCCTTGCGGGCGTACACGCTGTAATAGTCCGGGCCGCTCTTGCCCATCACGAGCTCAGCCACCGGAGAATCGCTCTCTTTGGTGGCGAAGAACCGCACTGAAACTCCACTTTCGTCGTCCACGCCGAAGTCGGCAAAGGCTGCATTATCCTCGCTGACAACGCTCTCCGGCCTAATGGCGTTGAAGTAATCGAAGAAATCGTCCACGTCGCCGGGAAGGGCGGGAAACACCTTTTCCGGCAGCTGGACGTACCACTTGCCGTCCTGTTTGAGCAGCTCCACGTCGTCTTCTCCCGCCTTGGAGATGACTACGTAGCTGCATCCGTCCAGGGAGGATGCGGCAATCAGCGGGGTGAGCGCTTCCTCTCGGCGCTCCTCCACTTTGCGCTCCTGCAGGTTCGTGTAGACGAGGAAGATGATGAGGACGACAATCGCAGCAAACAGGTAGCCGAATTTTGCAAAGTCCTTTTTCTTCATGGCGTTACCCCCCCGACACGTAGCGCTGCCTGATGAGCTTCCGCCGCTTCAGCCTGATCCCCCAGCGCAGGAGGCCGAACAGCACAACGAGCAGCGGCAGACCGATAGTAAGGCCGAACTTGATGAGGTTCTTCACCGGCTCGGTCGGTTCTTTCTCGAACGGCCTCGCAGCCACGCTGCGGGAACGGATGCCGATGAGGGATTCGTTTTCCAGCATCCAGTCGGCGATGTTCTGAACGAACAGCAGGTTTTCTGTGAAATCCTGCAGGTAGTTGTCTTCCAGAAACCTCCCATTGGAGACGACGACGAGGTTCCCCGGTTCCGAGCTTTCGCTTAGATGCGTGTGCGAGCCCAGTTTCTCGGCAATGAGCTGCTTGCGCTCCTCCCGCGTATCCTCGTCCGGCACCGGCGGTCCGTCCGGAAACGCCGAGGGGAAAATCCCTGACAGGAGGTATCCCAGCACAAACGTTCCCTGTTTGGACGAGTTCGCGCGCTGCGCCTGCCAGTCCTGCTGGGGGTTCAGGTCAAACGGAGAACTCAGGGCATAGGCGTCCTTGGATGTTTGCAGGATTGCAGTTGCCTTCACGCCGTCGGGAAGGTCCTTTTGCAGGGACAGGTAGCCCGACCATGGCAGCACGAGTGAGTCCAGGGGTGCGATGGGCGCGAAGTCCTTGCTGAAGCCCGTAGGCTGTATCCGCACCCACATCGGATAAGGCATCTGGATTACCATCATTCCTGTTGAGAAGCGCGCCATTGCGTTGTTTCTGTTCTCCAGCACCATCATTTTCTTGAGGTCAAGGCCATAGCTGCTGAAGACAGTCTCGTAACCGGGAAGCGCGGGGAAGGCCTGCATCTGCTGGCCGATCATTATGGCCTCGCTGGGGGCAAAGATATTGCCGCCGCCCAGCAGGTACTGGTCGAGCACGTACTTCGCCTCATCGGACAGCCCCATCGGCTGCAGGAATATCAGAGCCTCAATGTCCTCGGGCACTTCCAGCGTCTCTTCCAGCTTGATGTCCCGCACTTCAAAGCGGTCGCGCAGCGCCCGCTTGATGGTAGTGAAGCGGGACTTGTTTTCAGGATCCTGGATATCGTAGCTCCGCGAGAAATCAACGATTCCCAGGACGGGGATGGTCTTACGCGTCAGCTTGATAATCCTGGAGGTCAGGTCATACTCCAGGTTGGCGGGATCCGTTATGATTGGGATTATCTCGCTCTTGTCCCGGTAGGTCATCGCAATGCCCATATACACTCGCTTAACAACGAGCTCGTCTCGCGACAGCCCTTGCATCTGGCCCTCAAGGAGCCCAAGTTCCTCCGCGCGCTTCTTCGCTTCCGGGTTATTAGTAGGGTCTATAATCTGGATTCGGAAGTGCCTGCCGCCGTATGCCTCGTATTCAGAGAGCAGGTCTTTAATCCGCTCAGAGGCCGGAAGCGCCTCGGGCGGCAGGTCGCCGGAAAGGTAAAACTTAACGTTCACTATACCGTCAATGTTGCGCAGCACGCTTTTGGTGGAATCCGTGAGCGTAAAAACCTTCTCAGTCGTCAGGTCAGCCCTTGTGTATATACGCTCCGAAACGAACGCCGCCAGCACAAACAGGACGATGACGAGGATAATCTCGAAAGAGTGCCTTTGCCAGTAAGTTCTTCGTGCTTCCATGATTATCCTACCTTACTCGCCTGGATTGATTTGACAGTAAGGTATAACGGGAGCGCGGCAAGAAGGATGTAGTAGATTATGTCTCTGCTGTCGATGACGCCGCGCGATATGCTGCTGAAGTGGTTCGCCAGCCCGAGCCATTCGGCGTAGGGCACGAGGACGGTCAGCGGCCCCTGCAGGAACATCGTCACCAGTGGCTGTCCGACGATGGTGAGTCCGGCGACGATGATGACGCTTACGATAAACGCCACAATCTGATTGCTCGTGAGGGAACTTATGAACGTGCCGATAGCGAGGATGGCCGCGCCCAGGAAAATGCATCCCAGGTAACTGCCGACGATTACGCCCCATTCCGGCGAACCCAGCGCCCCGACCACGATTGCCAGCGGGGTGGTCAGGATTATTGTGACCACGTAAACAGTCAGAGCCGCCAGGTACTTGCCGAGCACGACCTCCCATTCCTGGAGCGGCCAGCTCATCAGGAGTTCGTTGCTGCCGGTTTTTCGCTCCTCGGCCCACAGGCGCATCGAGACCGCCGGTATAAAGAACATGCAGAGCCAGGGGATGATTGCGAAGAAGCTTCTCATAGAGGCAACTCTAATGAGGAAGAAGGTGCGGAAGAACAACCAGCTCGTTATCGCGAGAAACACAACGATGAAGATGTAAGCGATAGGGCTGTCGAAGTAGAGCCGCAGTTCTTTTCGGTAGATCGCGAGAACGTGCCGCATCACGCTTCACCCCCCTTGGTGAGTTCCAGGAAGACATCCTCTAAGGTGGCTTCCTTGCGCGAGAGCTGCCGCAGCTTGCCGCCGACGGAGACGGTAAGATCGAACAGCTCTTCGCTGTGATCCGCGGGATCCGAACAGGCTAGCTCCAGTCCCGTATAGCCTTCACCGCCGGGCCGACTGTGCGTAACCTTGAAATGGTCGGGCAGTTTCTCCGTGAGCAGTTCCGTGTCGCCCTTGAACTCAAGGCTGTATATAGTTTCACCGCTCGCCATGGCGGCAAGGTCATGCGGGCTGCCTTCACCGACAAGGCGGCCGTTATTGATAATCAATATGCGGTCGCAGGTCTTGTTGGCCTCGTCAAGGATGTGGGTGGAGAACAGGATGGCTTTCTCCTTGCCGAGTTCGCGCACGAGCCGCCTGATCTCCAGGATTTGCGTCGGGTCCAGGCCGCTTGTCGGCTCGTCCAGCACAAGCGCCGGCGGGTCGTGTATAAGCGCCTGGGCGAGCCCGACTCGCTGGCGGAATCCCCGCGAAAGCTCAGAGATATCCTTGAACGCCATCGTCTGCAATGAGCAAACCTCAATCATCCTTTCGACTCTGGCGGCGATCTCTCTGGGCGGGATGCCCCGCACGGTTGCGACGAAACCCAGGAAGTCCATGACGTTCATCTCGTCGTAGAGCGGAGTCGCTTCGGGCAGGTAGCCAAGCAGCTTCCGCACATCCACCGGTTCGTCCCAGATGTCCTTCCCGTTCACGCGGGCGGTTCCGGACTGCGGGTAGATAAGCCCGGTGATAATCCGCATGGTTGTGGTTTTTCCCGCGCCGTTTGGGCCGAGGAAGCCAACGACCTCCCCGGGCTTTACGGTGAAGCTCACGGTGTCCACGGCAAGCGTGGAACCGAAACGTTTGGTGAGGTTCTCAACCTCTATCATTTCAGCAACACTCCTCGATAGTGCAGGCAAGTGATTTTAGCGCAGCATTTTCGGCTGTCAACAGACGGATTATACCCACACCATCGTGGAGTTAGGTGGATGCTCAGCCGACTTTGTTCAATAGCTGGCAGGATTACTTCAGCCGGCCGAGCCCGATGTACTGGCGTGATATAATCGTAGTCGGCACAACAACGCCTGTGAGGTGAGCTATGTCCATGTGGATCTTTTGGGTAATCATCGCCTTAGTTGTCATCATCGTTTTATGGCTAATCGCCCTTTATAACCGGTTTGTCGTACTGCGCAACCGGATAGAGGGAAGCTGGGCGCAGGTGGACGTGCAGCTAAAGAAGCGGTACGACCTGGTGCCCAACCTTGTGGAGACCGTGAAAGGCTACGCGAAGCACGAGCGCGAAGTCTTCGAGAAGGTGACGGAGGCCCGCTCCAAAGCAATCTCCGCCCAGAACGTTGCCGACCAGGGCGAAGCGGAGAACCTCCTGACCGGCGCGCTGAAGAGCCTTTTCGCGGTCGCCGAGGCATACCCGGAACTGAAAGCGAACGTGAACTTCCTCCAGCTTCAGGAGGAACTGTCAGCCATAGAGAACAAAATCGCCTACGCGCGCCAGCACTTCAACGACGTGGTTCTCGCTTTCAATACTCAGCGCCAGAAATTCCCCGATAACATCGTTGCAGGTATGATGGGTCTTGTCGCGCGCGACTACTTCGAGATCGAGGAAGCCGCGCGGGAAGCGCCGAAAGTCAGCTTCGGTTAGACGCCCGCATACACTGCAAGCAAATCGGCGGTTCCATTCGGCAAAGCGCATCCTTCGCTGCAACGTGCCCCCGCCGCCTCGCGTGCAGACGTTCCAGACACTCCTCAGTGATGTAGAATATGGGCGTGCGCGCCCTGCATATTCTGTCTCTTTTGCTCGTCCTGGCTGCTGTCTTCGGCGCCTGCAATGAGCAGGGCAGGGCGGATGTGTGGAGTGCTGCGGAACATCCGCATATAGCGTGGTTCCAGGGCGGCAAAGTGTTTGCCGTTGTTGACCTGGACACAGGCGATTGGCGTCCCCACAGGCTAAAAGCTGAACTTATCCCTTACACGTATCGTAAGCTTTCAAACGGCACGCTGCTCGTGAGCTATTTGGGTGACGTGCTGAGCTGTGGTTTCCTCCTGCTGGACACGGATGGCCGGGTGCTCTACCGGAAGGACGGATACGTCCCTTATGTTTTTGGGGAGGACATTGTGCTGGCGGTGCACCTGGGCGAAGCGCTTGAGGCCAGGCCGGCGGAGTATGCCGCTGAGGTGATTGACACGCGAAAGCCCGATGCTGCGGTTCACTATGAGAACACGCTTGCGCTCTCGTCAGCGGGCTACGACTGGCGAGCGCTGCCAAACACCGGCAGCCAGCCGCCGCTGCTCCTGACCTATACACCGCGCGGTTCCGGTGCGGACTATTTCTATCCCTGGGCAAAGGACTTCAGGCTCACGGCTCTGAAACAGGATGGCAGTGCCGCGTGGATCTCAGGGATCAGGGCGCGCAGGCTGCTCACAGATCTGGAACTGCTATACACGGGGCACGGTGTGCACCTGCTTTACGGTCAGCACGACTACACCCGTGGAGAGTACATTTTGCTGGACGCGGAATCCGGGAAGGTGATGTGGCACGCCCAGAATACCGTCATTCCGGTTCCGAAAATGCGATATCCTTACGTCGATTTGCTCGATATTTTGCCGGCAGAAGTGCGCGGATACATCCTGCGGTTCCCGGCCTACGATTCGGGAAAGCGAAAGCTCAGGGTCGCGGAGCTGGATCTGCGGCAAGGCGGAATAGCGCTGCTCGACGACGGCGGGTGGCTTGCAGCAGTCGACCGGGCTTTCAGGGAAGCCCAGGAACCACCGTCAGGCGTTTCTGCGTGGAGCGAGGACTTAAGCGGGGGCGAGACGCTGGTATTAACGCCGGAAAGCCTGCGTTTGAGCCGTCGAGAAGCCGAAGCCTGGTCCCGCCCGGTCGTTCCCGACTTCGGCGAGGGGCTTGAGCTTGTTTCTGCGGGTAATGAGCTGCTGTTTTTAATAGAACGCCCGGGGCGAGCGACAACTATGGGTGCTCAGGGTATACCGCATCTTATCGATAGAAGCACGGGGAAGGACGTGAGAATCCCCGTAGAGGGGGAGCCCGCCGTTTATCAGCCATGTATATTTGGCGGCAAGCTGCTTCTGCTTACGACGGAGGATGCGCGGCTGGTCGAGTGGCTTCCGGTTTCAGGCGTTCAGCCTAGCTGAGCGGGACGCGAACCTCAACAATTTCGCCGCCTTCCGCGTCGTGAAGCAGCCGTGTCTCCAGTCCAACCAGCACGCCAACGAAAGTCCCGCCCTGCGCGTCTTCCAGCGTGAGCCGGTAAAGCCCGGCGGTGGCTTCAAAGGTTGTGTTAGCGAATCCTTCAGCGCCTGTGCTGGAAACCTGGAGGCTGCCGCTTACGGGATGCAGCGCAATCACTTCTTCAGCGGTGATGTTGCCGAAGAGGCCGGCATCCGCAACCGCCAGGGCAATCTGGCTTGAGAGGTCGTACGCCGGAACAAGCCTTAGCGTGAAGCGGTAGTCCACGGGGAGAATAGTATTTTCGAGCGGTTCGCCGGCTGAGTCCAGGACTCTAACGCGCAATTCAACCTGTCCCGTGCCGGGCATAATGACTGTGCCGCCGGAATTGATGGGCGAGGGCTCTTCAATGTAGAAATACCCGAATCCGTGCGAAGGATGGAACGCTGCTACAAGAAGCGGTTCGCCGAAGATGTCCTCGAAATAATAGACGCCGGTGCTGTTCGTTAGCTGGTAGTTCGCGCCACCTTCCGTTAGCGTAATGAGCGTATCCGGCTCTGTCCCGATCGACGCCGGTTTGGCTACGGTTACGAAGACCTGCGGGAGCAGCTCGGAGTCGCTGTCCGTGACTGTCCCGCTGACCGTGACCGTTGCCACCGGTGATACCTGGATGTCTCTGGCCTGGTCCTGGTTGAAGACCAGGCCTATCTCATCGTGGTAGACCGTAATCCCGTCGTGCATAACCGCCAGCTCGTAGGAGGCGACCTCGTACCATGGCATTACAATCTCATACTCGCCGTTGTCGTCGGTTTCGTCGCTGCGGCGCACGTCTCCGGCCGGGTCCGGGCGGTTGGCCGTTACTTCCACCAGATAACCGGGAAGAGCCTGGCCGTTTGTGTCGCTGACAGTCCCGTGCCAAATCCTTGAGTTCCCGCCCTCATCGATGAACTGCTTGTAAAGGTAGTAGCCGAGCAGAATCTCTCCGCCGCCACCGCAAGCGGAAAGGGCCACCACAGCAACTGCCAGTATGGCGAGAAGCCTTGCCCAGTTCAGTAGTTTTCTCATAGTGGAGCCCCTTGTCTCATTGTGGATTCTAACATAGATGGGGCTTTTGCCCCTTCAATCTGCCGCCAAGTCTGCTATAATTAGAAAGTCCATGGGGAAGACCTTCAAGGCAACGCCACCTTTGACCGCCGCCGAAGTGAGTGAGTATCGCGCGGGCGACGTGGTTATGCTGACCGGCACCATCTACACAGCCCGTGACGCCGCTCACAAGCTGATTGTGAAAATGATTGAGGACGGAGCGAAGCTGCCGTTCGAACTTGAAGGCTCCGTTATTTATTACGTTGGCCCGACGCCCGCCCGGCCGGGGCGTGTGATAGGTTCCGCCGGGCCAACCACCTCGTACCGTATGGACCCTTACACGCCGCTGCTGACATCAACAGGGTCCAGAATGACGATTGGCAAAGGTTCGCGCGGGGACGAGGTGCGCGCCGCGCTCAAGGAACACAGGGCGGTTTACTGCGCCGCCATAGGAGGCGCTGCCGCTCTCATCTCGCAGCAGATCACGGCGGCTGAAGTCATCGCTTTCGAAGAGCTGGGCGCAGAAGCCGTGCGGCGACTGACGGTTGAAGAATTCCCTGTCGTGGTCGTTAACGATGTTGAAGGAAACGACCTGTTCGAGCAGGGGATGAATGAATACCGGCGGCTGTGAGGAATCAGCCACCGGGCTATTCGCTATAGCAATACCGGCGTGCACGCGCTGGATCCGGTAGAGGCCCTATGAGCGTAAATTGGGTTGCGAACAACTATTACTTCGTTAGGAGGCTGCACAGCCTGCTTGGCATCGTGCCGCTCACGCTCTTCATGATAGAGCACTTTCTCGTGAACTCGCTATCAACGGTGGGCTCGGGCGAGTTCAATGCGGTGGCAGGGGCGCTGGCGAAGATGCCCTACCTTATTGCCATCGAGCTGGGGGTCATCATCATCCCGCTGTACATCCATGGAATACTCGGTTTCTGGATTGTATGCCTGGGCTCGGTGGAAACCCGCGTGCCCTACGCCCGCAACTGGTTTTATCTCCTGCAGCGCGCCACAGGGCTTATTGTGCTTCTGTTTGTTACTTACCACGTGCTCGCAACCCGTATATGGCACGCGCTATATCCCAGCCACGATCTTTACACGCTGATGCACAACTACTTGACCAACCCGTTCCTGTTCGCGATTTATGCGGTTGGGGTAGGGTCAGTGTCGTTTCACCTGGGCAACGGGCTTTTCAATTTCGTATACAAGTGGGGCATTACGGTGAGCGAACGCTCGCAGACCTGGGCGATGGCGCTGGGCCTGCTGATCGGGCTCGGGTTCTTCGCAGTTGGCTTGTTTGCCCTCATCGGCTTTCTGAAATAGGGAGAGAGTATGTCTGAACGTGCGATTATAGTCGTTGGCGGCGGCCTGGCGGGCTTGATGGCGACCATCCGCATATGCGAACTCGGCCATCCGGTGAAACTTTTCTCCTACGTGCCGGTAAAGCGCAGCCACAGTGTCACCGCGCAGGGAGGAATCAACGCCTCCATCAACGTCAGGGGCGAAGGTGACAGTCCGCAGATTCACTTCGAAGAGACCATCGTTGGCAGCGACTTCCTGGCGAACCAACCACCTGCAAAGGGTATGTGCGACGACGCGCCAAACATCGTGTACCTGCTTGACCGCATGGGAGTGCCATTCAACCGCACCCCTGAAGGGAATCTCGACTTCCGCGGTTTCGGCGGCACTCTCTATCACCGGACTGCGTTCGCCGGCGCGACGACCGGCCAGCAACTGGTATACGCGCTCGACGAGCAGGTAAGGCGCTATGAAGCCGAAGGCCTGGTGGAGAAATACGAATACTGGAGCATGCAGAACATACTCAAGGACTCCGAAGGCCGCTGCCGGGGGATCGCGGCGCTTAATATGCCCACGATGGAAGTTACGGCGTTTCGGGCCCCTGCGGTTGTGCTGGCCGTCGGGGGGCCTGGGCTGGTCTTTGGCAAAACCACCAACTCCATGATCAACACCGCCTCGGCAGTGATACGCGCATTCAAGTCCGGAGCGCGTTTTGCGAATCCCGAGTTCGTCCAGGTTCATCCTACGGCAATCGCCGGCCTGGACAAGCGCAGGCTGATATCGGAGAGCGTGCGTGGGGAAGGCGGGCGCGTCTGGACCTACAAGGACGGCAAGAAGTGGTACTTCTTTGAGGAGATGTATCCTGCTTACGGCAATCTCGTTCCGCGCGATATAGCCTCGAAAGTGATATACGATATTGTTGTGAACCAGGGTCTTGGTCCCGACGGCGGGCGCTATGTCTACCTGGATGTTTCCCACATTGATGACGACGTGCTGCGGCGCAAGCTCGGCGGCGTTCTGGAGATATACGAGAAGTTCATGGGTGAAGATCCCTACCACAATCCTATGAAGGTATATCCCGCCGTGCATTACTCAATGGGTGGATTGTGGGTTGACTACAGCCAGATGACGAACATCCCGGGCTTGTACGCAATCGGCGAATGCGACTACCAATACCACGGGGCCAACCGCCTGGGGGCAAACTCACTGCTTTCGTGCATTTATGCCGGAAGGATTGTGGGCGCGCCTGCGGTGGAATACGCCGGTCAGGAGCTGCCTGAAATCCCTGACAGCACGCTCGCTGAGGTGGTCGGGCGCGAGGAACAGGCGTTCGAGGAAGTTTTCGCGTCTGACGGCGAGCAAAACGCCTATCAGATTCAGGATGAGATGGGCGAGATGATGGACCGCGATGTTACTATCGTGCGCGAGAACGCGGTCCTGGACAAAGTTGCCGCGGAGCTTGAGGATCTCGATGCTCGGGCCGCGCGAGTAGGATTGCGAGACAGGGGCAGGCGGATGAACGCAGAGGCTATCTTTACCAGGGAACTCCGTGACCGGCTGCTCTATGCAAAGATGATTGTTAAGGCTGCGCGCGCCCGCGAGGAAAGCCGTGGCGCGCATTACAAGCCTGCGTTCGCCAAGCGAAACGACGACGAATGGCTGAAGACTACCCTGGTGGATTATTCGGCGGAGGAGCTGAAGATATCCTACGAACCGGTTGATATATCGTTATTGCCGCTACGCGAGCGGCGCTATGACGTGAAGCACTAGGAGCCGAAAGGTATGCCTAAAACTGTTGTATTCAGGATCAAACGGCAGGCCGGACCTGACGAGCGGCCATACTGGGAAGAGTTCGAGATTCCCTACCAGGAACGTCTGAACGTGCTTTTCTGCCTTCAGACGATACAGCGGAACCCGGTAACCAGGCTGGGCAAGCCGACTTCCGCGCCTGTGTGGGATCAGTCCTGCCTGGAGGAAGTCTGCGGCGCTTGCACGATGATTATTAATGGCGTGGTGCGGCAGGCGTGTACCGCGCTGGTGGACGAACTCGAGCAGCCTATTGTCCTGGAGCCTTTGACCAAGTTCCCGCTGATTAAGGACTTGATGGTTGACCGGAAGCGGTTCTTTGATGACCTGAAGAAGTCCAAGACATGGGTGGCTATTGACGGCACGCACGCCCTGGGGGCCGGCCCTGGGTGCTCACAGGAATTGCAGCAGATAAGGTACGCTCTTGCGCGCTGCATGACCTGTGGATGCTGCCTTGAAGTGTGCCCGCAGTACGGTCCGGAGCGTCCCTTTGTCGGGGCGGCGGTGCTGGCCCAGGTCAGGCTTTTCAACCTGCATCCCACTGGTGCGATGCAGGCTGATGAACGGCTGGAGGAGATGTCCAAGCCCGGCGGCATCACCGATTGCGGCAATGCTCAGAACTGTGTGCGCGTCTGCCCGAAGGAGATTCCACTAACAGAATCCATCGCTGCACTGGGCAGGCAGATGGTGGGTTATGGGCTTCGTAAGTTTTTCACGAAAAGCTAGCTAACAGGCGCGCCTGCACGGCGCGGCAATGTCCGATGAATATAAAAGAGGGGCCCGCCGGGGCCCCTCTTCTACGAATCGTCAGAGAATCTGCTAGCTGTTGGGGAACCACAGGCCGGGTATCACTTCGGCCTTGTTGGTGCTTGTGTTAAACGAAACAGGCAGGAGGTAGAAGCGGAAGTTCGGGTCGGCAAACATGGTGAGGTCGAGGTCGCGCCCGTCGCCGTTCTCGATTATCGTATACTGCGCGCAGTACGGTGCCAGAGGGATGAGAGAGCGCGTCACGGGATAGCTGTCGCCCTCTCCCGGCAAACGCAGAATGGGAGGTCCCGGTAAGCGGTCGGCCTCATCCATGCCGACAGTGCTCTTGATGTCGAAGGTCAGGTAGTGCAGCCACGGGTTGTTGGAGGCACTGAGCGGGGAATCCTCCTCAATGTAGACGCTGTCGATAAGGTTGGCCAGCATCCACTTTGTGTACACGACTTCAAAGTCCTCACCGGTGATGTTCTCAATAATCTTTATCGGGTCAGACCCGCTCTGGGTGTAGATCTTGTGAATAGCGCCCGGGCCGTAGTGCTCAGCTATGTACAGGAAGAATAGGAACCGCGCGCCGTACGAGCCGAATACATCCACGCCCTGGATACGCTCAGCGTCAACGGGCAGCGGGATGGTGCTCATGTTGTTAAGGTAAGTGCGGATCTGGTCAACCAGTATCTGCGCCGTACGCCCGCTCTGAAGCGTATAGCCAGCTTCGTATACCGACAACTGGGCCAGGCCTTCATTTAGCCAGATCGAATCGGGAAGCCCGTGGTCGGCGTACAGCTTGTGCTGGAACTCGTGGGCGAGCACTGCATACGGCTGGCTCCAGTCATCGGAATCAGCGGGGAAGATGTTCACGTCCAGGAAGCAGGTTGACCAGGCATACGATTCCTGCTCCCGTTCCTGGCCTTGCTCTTCCTCCGATGGACGGCCAATACCTCGCTGCCAGTTTGCGTACAGGCCTGCAGCCCCGGGTGGCAGATTCATGATTGCTATCACCACACGGTTGTCGCGCCCGATCATATAGTCAGCTTCGCCCGGCAGCGGGTTGATAAGGTTGCCGTCTTCGTCAAAGTCGTTGCCGGACAGGACCCTGTCGCGGTCAAGGCTCTTCCAGATGGGACCGTCGCCCGGTTGTGGTCCTTCGTTGTGGTAGCCCAGGATGTCACCGAACGCAGCCTGGACCTTCGGGAAGATGTTGACGTCGAATTCGGCCGCGAAGTTAGAAAGCCTTCGCTCGGTGAAACGCACACCGTCGGGGAATCCTTCATTGAGCTCTGTAGTGAGGAAAACGTAGCAGTGCGCACCTATGGCCACCAGGCGCGCATCCTGCCCAGAGTAGTTGTCCGGCCATCTCAGATCTTCGGGGTCCTGCTGGTCGTCATCACCGGGCTGTATCGGTGGCAGGTCTATTGTGCGTGGAATCTCGGTGAATGTCCGTACCTCACCCCGACTGAGTATGGACGCGGTTTTAATAGGCGCGAGCACATCGTAGCCGGTTGTCTCAAGCTGGTATGCCCGCTCACGTTCGAACAGGACATCGACCGGGAGCCGCTCCTCTACAAAAGGAAGCCCCTCGTAGTTTTCCAGTCCGAGGTCAAGACGCTCAGGCCTGGCAGGCTCAATGTCCTGTACTGACGATGTGCCCCGGTGCACCAGCGAGAACATAAGCGAGAACGAGAAAGGAGGGAACGACTGGAGGCCCTGTTGGGTTGGTTTCCAGTCACGGTAGGCTTCGTTGAGGTTGAGGGTAATAAGGCCGAGCTGCTGCGCGGGCTCAAAGTTGCTCACCGTCAGAAAGCCGTTTCCGCCGCTGTCCACCGGCAGCGAGAATATCGGAGGCTCGGGGACCCACGTTGTCACAGGCTCCGGCACTGCGGGAAAGTCGCCGCCAATCGTTGGGGGAACATAGCCGTCGTAGCCGGGCAATGACCCCGGAGGATTTAACGGTGGTGCGTCGTTGCTGGGGATGTAAGTCTGTCCCCATTCGGTCTCGTCGCCCGCAGTAGGGGTTGTCGGAGACGTTGAATCATCGCCGCCTCCGCAAGCTGCTGCGACAACCATTATCGCCAAAAGCGACGCAGTTATCAGTAACGTTACTTTTCTCATTGTCGGACTCCTCACATAAGCCGCGAGTTACGCGTGTCTAACTATTATACCCAAAAAACCTAGAGTTCCTGCTTCATCTCCTCGCCAGCGGGCGCGGAGCCAGTTCTGTTCTCTTCTAGGAAGTGCTTTATCAGCTTGCGCCCGTTGCTAACCGTATCCAGCGTCTGCGCGAAGCTCTCAGAGAGCTTGGCCAGGAGGTCATCGGTGTAGAGCAGGGCCTCGCGCTTGAGTTCAGCAGCTTCCTCGCCCGCATTCCTGATGATTCTCTCCACCTCGTATTGGGCCTCGCGAACGACTGCCTCCTCACTTACGAGGTCGTGTACCCGGGACTCCGCCGTCTCAAGAATGCGCCGGTGCTCGCGCTTGGCGTTCTCAATGTAATTATCGCGCTGCTCCACGATCTCCCGAGCTTCTTTCAGAACTGAGGGGATTGCCTCACGCAGCTCCATGCAGATTCGGAAGAACTCCTGGTCAGGGATAATGATTTTGTGGGGCAGCCAGAACGAACTTTTTTGCGCGAACCCCTCCAGTTCGTCGAGCAAGCGCTCAATTGTGTCAAGCCGCTCTTTTTCGTCCGTCATTATGCCGTTTGTCTCCAGGACTACTTGACCTTTTGAATTATAGCATCTTCGACCTGCGGGGGAACAAGCTGGGAAATATCCCCGCCCAGCGTCGCGATTTCCTTGACCAGCGAAGAACTGAGATGCAGGTATTCAAGGCTGGATAAAAAGAACACCGTCTGGATGTTGGTGTCAAGCCTCGCGTTCATTGTAGCAATCTGGAATTCATAATCGAAATCCGTCGTCTGGCGCAAACCGCGTATGATTACTTTCGCACCCAGCTCCCTGGCGAAGTCAACGAGCAAGCCTTCAAACGCTCGGACATCGACCCCGCCTATATCCTGCGTTACCAGTCTGAGCAGGCTAAGGCGCTCGTCAAGCGAAAACGTGCAGTGCTTGGAAATGGTTTCGGCGGTCGCAACAGTTATATGCGGGAATACATTCAGGGCGCGCTTTAGGATGTCCAGGTGCCCGTTTGTAACCGGGTCGAAGGTGCCTGCATATATTGCGGTGTTCACGATATGTTTTCCCCGCCACTGATAGTCTAGATACAACTGCGGATGGTGTCAATTCGCAGGTTTTTTCTAATAATCGCGGTTCAACATGGCGAGCATTCAAGTTTACAGGTATACTTCATTTGGGTAGAATACCGTGACGATGACAGACAGAACTCACGGAACCGGCAATGGCGCCTGCCATCCGCGCACGACTGTGCGCGGCTTTTCGCTCGTTGAGCTGATGGTCGTGCTTGTAATCATAGCGATTCTCATCGGAATCGCCGCGCCGATCATTAAGAACGGGCAGTCCCAGCGTGAGCTGGCCAACTCGGTAAGTTACTTCACCACGAATTTACAATGGGCAATGACCGAGGCCCGCAAGTCCGGTCAGCGGATATTCCTGGGCTTCAAATGGGATTATGACAGGAATCAGGTAGAAGCCCCGCTTGGATTTGGCGTGGGCGATGACATGTGGGGTACTGGCTCCCTGCTGGTGCCCGACAATCCTGGTATAAGGCGCGTGGCGACCGGATACTATCTGGTAAAAGAGCAGCCCCGGAGCTGGGGTGCGGACACCACGGGGCTTGTACTTGCTTCCGCCCGGCCGATGGAAGGCACGCCCTATACCTATCTGGATTTCCTAAACGATCTGAACGCGGGTTATAACCCCCCGGAACCTCTTTATCCCCTGGACATTGATGCCACTATTGCAAGCGGAGCGCCCACGCAGGGCAGCTTTGTGAATCGGAAGTCCACGCCGAGGTTCTTCTATCCGATCGATCTCGACACCGGCGGTACCTACATTGGCAGCTTTCTCGGCAACGCGTATGCGGCCGGCGCCCTGAACTTTCCCGCGAGCGTCGGGCTGCAGGACAACAAGCTATTCTGCATCGCGGACACCGAGGAGATAAGCACATTTGATGTGATGGACCTGGACCCGATGGATGGCGTGGTTACGTACGAAGTAGGGGTGGATCACCCGATGCTAATCGAGCAGATGGTGGACTATGTTCTGCTGCGGGAGGTGGACTTCGCTCCAAGCGTATACGCGTATAACCCGTATCAGGACAAGTTCCTGGTGTCGTTTGACAGCAGTGCGGGCTCGTCCGCCGATATGTACGCTGACTTCCAGTCGCTGCAGTTCCTTTACGCCATAAACCCCGACGGCAGGATAGAAGTCTGGCAGTGGACGTATGACCCTGAGCCGTTCCCGGATGGATCCATTACGGGCCTGATTCACGGACGGCTGACCAAGCGTCCGAGCTCGCCGCTGGTGTATTACTTCTTCTTTGTAACAGAGGAGGTCATAGATCCCGAGAACGGATTCGCCATTAAGCCGACCCGGCGCGCGCAGAACTCAGGCTCCGGCAGACTAGTGACCTTGTGGCCCATTAACGGGCGGTATTTCGTTGATGACTACGCTCCCAACGATTACGGTCATTACATTGCCAATAATGATGATCGGCTCAACATCAGTGACCCTGCATCGGGCTTCGGTGATTACATTCAGGTAACGGCGTATCGGCGAAATTTCCTTGTGAGGAATCCGTAAGATGATTGTTTGCTCTAGAGTCAGTCCATCCAGGCGGGAAGGCTTCTCGCTGCTGGAACTGCTGATTGCGGTAGCGATACTGGCGCTTGTTATGGTGCCCATCGCCTTCTTTTATAACCGCGCTCTTCAGGCGATAGAAGCAGCGAGCATCCGCAACCGCGCGCTGGAGCTGGCTCAAGAAAGGATAAACGAGATAAAGGGCATGCCCTACGAGATGATCCGTGCCAACAACCAGCCCGGCCCGGACGACATTGAGCTAAACGGCCTTGACCCTGATGCTATGCCGTCACCTCGGGGAGTCTACGACCACGACCATTTTATGTACTTTTACCCGCTGCCGCTCGGCTTCAACCCCTACGATCCCAGCACACACGGTTACGACAACACTCCGAATGTGCGGAGGCGAAACGTAAACGGTTTCGGCGACACGGTTGGCAGCACCGGGCGGCCCATCGCTCCATTCGTGAATATCGACGGCGACGCGGCGTATGAATACGAGCCTGTGGGCTTTTATGCAGGGCTGAGCCGGACTGCCGATATGCGCACGACGGACGCCCGCGCATACTCGGTATCGGAAGAGCCCGTTGGCTCCGGCGACTACTTCCGGCTGGGGACCGAATACAGGCGCGATATCTACACCATATATGGCCGGCGCACGGTAATCCTTGATGTTCAGCCGGAGCCGGCCGATGACGACACGGACATCTACCCGGTCGACAGCCCGTTGGACGGCGGTGCGTCTGCGCTTGACCCATACCCTCCCCTGAAGGGGCCGTGGAACAAGTTCCAGGTTCGGAGCAAGTACGGGATGAAGGGCAAGCTGGTCACGGTAATCGTGTTCTGGCTGCCAAACAAGGCGCCGGGGAGGTACCTGCGCCCGGATGAGCTGAACAAGGTTGAGCTCAAAACATTCATCCCGGCCAGCAATGCCGAAACCGCCGTAGACGTTGAGAGTGATTTACTAACGTCCAACAACTTTCTGTTCATTTCGAATCCGGCACCCTAGAGGTGAGAGCGACTATGGAGAGAAGCTTGATGCATCTGGAGAACACAAAGAGCGGCTTTACGCTCGTGGAACTGCTCGTCGTGATGTCCATAATCATCATACTGGTATCCATCGCGGTGCCAGCCGTAAACAGCGCCAGGGTGAAGGCTCACGAGGCCGAAGTGAAAGCCGGGGTGCATGATATCCATCGGGCCCTGTCAGCGTGGAGCCTGGACCACAACGGTTTCTTTCCCGGTATGAACTGGGTTTTCGACAGCACTGGCGCTCTGGCTAACGGTCCTGGGATCAGGGGCGGCACGCCGGAAGGCGATATTGAGGACCAGAGATTTATCGTGCCGCTCCCATCCTCTACGGAGCGGTACCTTCCAGATGGAATCACGCCTGACCCTGAACGTATCGATGTGCTGGTGCGGGACGGATATCTGGAGCGCTACCCGCCCAATCCGTTTCTAAGAGTGGGTGGTCCGGCTGACCGCCAGATGACAAACCTTTTTTACTTCGGCGTGAGCGAAGCCGACGGGCCCGACCTTTTCGACGCGGACTACTGCCAGTGGGCATACCTCTCCTACCTGAATGGTTCCACAATGCGCATCGACTATCAGCGATTCGCAAGGGGACACTTCACCTACATCCCTTTGAATCCGGTGAACACGCAGGGGTACGACTTTGTTAACGACTGGGCTAGTCTCAATGACATGCAGCGCTCGGAATACTACAAGTATGCCCGGAGTTTCCTTCTCATCGGCTGGGGAGCAACGCGGAACAACCGGGAGCAGGGCACCGGTCTTAGCTCCAGGTGGTGGGACAGCGACCTTCGCGGCTTCGACATTGACGCCTCGATGACTCTCGACCCGATCGAGACCGCGTTGCCTGGCATTATATGGCCCCATATGATTGATAGCGAGGGTGGCGACGGCGGCTTCGGGCAGGTGGACATCACGGGCCATCCGAATATCGATTCGGGATTTTTCGGTGCGACGGTGATACTGTCTTCGGACAATTAAGATGGTGATGACTATGCGCAGTAACAGATTGGGCTTCACTCTGGTGGAGCTGTTAGTGGTCATTGGTGTCATAGCGATACTGGTGTCCATCGCCATGCCGTCCTTCAAGGCTGTGAGGATTAAGGCTCGTGAGACTGAAGTCCAGAAAAACCTGGACACTATCCGTAAAGCCCTCGAGCAGTTCGCGGTGGATTACAACGGGATGTACCCGTATGAAGTACATGTGCATGATGCCACGGGAAACGAAGTCCTTTCAACTGATATAGCCAAGTTCTACCCGCTTGGCATCTGGGGCGGCACGCCGGTTGCAAACGAGGATGGATCGCTGAATTACCAGTATGTGACGACCAAGTTCATCGAGCCGCTCTGGTCACAGGAACATAACTCGGTGTTCAATCAATTTACCGATCCGCTGCGCGCCCTGGGGTATCTCGATACCTACCCGAACAACCCGTTCATGAAGCGACCGATGGGGGCCATTCTGTGGGCTTTCGCGGTCGATGACGTGACAATACCTCATCCAGATGTCCAGGTATGCGCGGGTGATTTTGTTTACACTTACAATATGGGAGACGCGGAGGACCCCAGCAACGAGGACTCGGACAGGGAAGCCCCGGCTTCGGTGATCCCGGAGTCAGTTAATTACCAGGTGTTGAGCCGTCCAGGGCTGCCTATAATTAACGGAGACTACCGCATCGACCTGGTCGATAACTACCAGTTATGGGCTTACGGTCGTGTCGAACTGAACGGAGTCTTCTGGGCGGTTTACCCGAACAGCGATGTGGCCCAGCCAAGGCGCGCGCAGGAACCGAGGCGCGACTTCAACGGAAACGGGATCCGCGACGAGTTTGAGCGCGGTCTGGTGGGCTATTTCTCCGGCGGGCGGAAGTTCTACGAGGATACAACCTCAACCGGGGATAAAATAGAATTCTAAACTTACATCCAAACGTGAGCGAGGTCGATTGGAGAATGATAATAAAGAGCAGAACCGGATTTACGCTGGTTGAAATGCTTGTCGTGGTCGGCATTATAGCCATCCTGGTCACGATAATGGTGCCGATGGTCAAAGGCGCGCGCACCAAGGCCCTGGAGGCCGTGGTTGTGGCGAACTGCGCTTCGATAGAAGCGTCGCTCTCCAACTACGCCGCGACACACGGTGGCAATTACCCTGGCGTCGCAATAGACGTGATGGCTCCCTACCCGGACTATGCCCTGGGCGACCCCGACCTGTACAGCGCGAGCATGCCGCCCCCCGGCGGTTTCACGTATGGCGTGCTTGGAGGCACTGGCAGTTTCAACCCTTCCACGCTTCCCGTGCGCCAGCAGCTCAAACAGGTGAAGGACGTGGTCCTTGACTCGGGCAACACTGACACGCCGAGGTGGTTCGACTCACTCATTGCCGCCGATGCGCTCAGCGAATACCCGCAGAACCCGTTCAAGAAGTCGGGCACGGCAGATGCTAACCGGATTCTCAACGTTTTCTGCTTTGAAGCCGTGTGGCCGAATGCGGCGAACGATCTGACGAACATCCGTCCTTACATTTTGGCCAACACCACTGCGGACAACAGCGGAACCACGCCTGATCCCATATTCAGCGACCGTGTGCGGATAACGACGAACTACGACTATTACTTCAACTACGATCCCAATAACCTTGGCGATATCCACACCGCTGCGGGTGATTTCGCGTATGTCCCGATTCTCAGTATGTCGGCGGCGCCTTTCGCGGATAATCCGATGACCCCGGAAAACGACCGCTACCGCTGGAGTACCAATGTGTCCGGCTACCTGCTGTTCGGCTTCGGGCATCCCAGCAACCGGGTCAACAAGTATCAGGATGAGAAAGAGGCGTTTGGCAAAACGGGACTGCGCGGCTTCGGCGCTGATACCGGCGGGCCGCTGGAGGCTCCTGCCTGCGATACTCCTTATGAACAGGCGGTTTACGCCCTTTTCAACACGGCCACCTTTTTTACGCAGACGCGCTAGGTGTGTGATCAATGATGAGCAGGGAACTTAAGAAAACGGGCGGATTCACGCTACTGGAAATGCTGGTGGTTCTGCTTATCTCCTCCATTGTTCTCCTCATAATGGGAGTGCTGGCGAAATCCACGTTCGACATTATGAGGACGGGGGAGAGCCGCTCTCAACTCAATAGCAGCGCCCAGTTGGCTCTGGACTACCTCGCCCGCGACATAGAGGTGGCAACCTGCATCCCGCCGATGAACGACCGCAACCTCACGGGCATACCGGATGACGATGTTAGAGAGCATGACCAGGCGGCGCGCTGGATTCTCGGCTACGAAGTCGGCAGCGACTTCTATATGCCGACCAACTACGCGATGTCCGAGGCGTTTTCCGATCACGTGAAACTTTCTCATTCGTCACAGTACCGAATCGGATTCGACGCAAGCATCATATCCGAGACGCTTTCCCCGCCCAAAGACCTGAAGATACAGGGGATGCGGGTTGTGAACTTCGACTCGTATTACAAGGTTGTAATTCCAACCGTGGACGCTCCCTACTATATGTCCACCATTAGCTTCAACCGCACATATCTCCCCGCGGATCGCTACCCGCAGTCAGTCGCGCTGGGCTTTCGCGACGAGACGGCGGTCCTGACGCAGGACCTTGACATACGCTATCGCCCCTATGAATCCCCGGGCGAGACCAATGTGGGTGTTGGCTACGAGCGCTCTGCCGCCGAGCTGGGGGATTACGTTTACCGCTTCCGCAACCAGCCAATCGGCACTAATATCACCCGCCTGCGCCTTGAGTACTTTATGGAAGTGCCGGTGTACAAGGTGAACGCTGCGGGTGACGTGGCTTACCGCAATCTGGTGACCGGCGAGGTGTCCCTTGAGAGTGCGCCTACTGTGGATTCCGGCGGGACGAGGAGCGTCGTGTCGGACAGCATCCCGATAATAGACCACTACGAGCTGCGCCATATCGACGTGTGCGACAACTCGGTTACAGTGCACCGCATGACTGACCAGTATCTGCTGCCGGGCGACATCGGTGACGCGTCCGCATACGGTTCATGGAATATAGACTTCTTCTGGAACGACCCGGCTAGCGATCCGGACAACCCGCCGCGTGACCATTACGCCTGGACGACGGATGGGGAATTCAGGGCGGTTCGGTATGACACGGAATACCTTACCGGGCGGGACAACTCCAGTCCAACGGGATGGGATGCCGGAAACGCGGACGGTATTCCAGACGGAGACGGCATTCCCGACGACCCGGTGCCAACCTACTGGCTTCCTTACATCCGCGCCATCCGCGCAACGGTCGTGGCAACGCCCAAGAAAATTATCGATGAGCGCCGCAACATGTCCGGCACAACGCGCAACGGTATCACCGTCTATTACAATCTGGACAGCCCGGTCCCGTATCAGGACGCCCAGCGTACTTTCCCGATGTATTCCGCTCGCGACCTGTATATCGGGGATGGCAAAGACATAGTGATGACCAAGATGATTTACCCCCAGAAGATGTTCCGCCTTGATCTCATAGTGGACCCCACAGACGCCAGGCTTATGGGAATGCGCCGGGCGGACTGGAACTACTTCAGGGGCATAGACTACACCGCCATCGACCCGATCGATCCTGACGACCGCATCAGGCCGATTACCCCAGGCGGGAAGTTCTACGAGAAAGAAAATCGCTAAGGTGTCAGTGCGCGAATCCTTCTATCGTTTCACCTGTTTCTGGGTAGAATAATACGGTGGACTCTGGCCACCTGGTGCGTACACTATGCGTGATGTCTACAATCTGATTAAGCAAAACGAGAAAGAGCGGGGTTTTGTCCTGCTGGCTGTCCTGGCCTTCATTGCGTTCATCCTGCCGGTCATCCTTCTTGTTCTCTCCACGATTTCCGCTGAGACGATGGCAGTCGGTGAGGCTGTCAAAGGCGCCAAAGCTGAGAGAGCAGCCGATCAGGCGATGGAGAGCGCTGTGTCGGTGCTTCTCCAGGAGAAGCAGCTTCCTGATTACTGGGTCTCCAAGACGCAGGAGCGCAACGCGATCATCGTGGACAACGGGCGCGGATTCCGGCGCGATGGGCTCGTGAACGGCGGGGCAGGCCTGGACGGCGTCTACGGCACAAATGACGATTACTGGATCGGGCCGCGCAAGGACCGTTCGTACATCGCCGGGGACGATACCACAGACCCGCGAAATTATGATTACGACTTCCGCTATCTGAATGGCGATGGGCCGGTTTATCTGGCCCAGCGATGGGCATACAACTTCTTCCGCAATCCTTATTACTATCAGCCGGTAAATCTCGCGCGTGTTCCGCTTGAGTTTTACAACCAGTTCGCCGCCGTGGAGGGAGATGCCGACGGCGATGGGGTCAACGAGGGCTTCAACCCGGACTCGCTGGACCAGCTTCTATTCCCCGGATACTATCCTGCGGCGTTCCCCCCGGTCGGCCCCTACGAGAGCGATATTACGACCGGCGCGACCATCGCCAACGCGATGCTGGATTACCGCACCAAGCTCTATGAGGGCATCTATGAGAATCTGGACCAGGGCCCGGTGCCCAGCACGCTGACCCGTGCTTACGGCTCCGTAACGGACGAGAGCGGGCGGATCAACCTCAACATTTTCTGCAAGAAGGTGCGTGTCTGGACCGAAGAATCGTCCCTGTACGACACGCGCTTCTGGGACAACTCGGTCACCGACGACTTCAACAACAACAATATGCCGGGCGAGTGGGGCTGGCACTGGATTGACAACCCCCTGTTCCCCGACCGGAACACGGTGCTGCTCCGCGACCAGAACGGCGCCGTCACGGGGAATATCGACTGGGCTGGTGTAGGCGCTGACGGCTGGCCGAACAACAGTCCCGATGGAGAGTCCTGGATAGCGCTTGGCGAGACGGTGCAGCATTATTACGCTCCTGATTGGGTTTACTCGGCGATTGAGAGCAAGCGGATGCTGATGACGCTTCCGGGCGTGAACGAGACGCTGGCGGAGAACATACTGCGGGCGCTCAACCCGGATCTCTCAACGCTGCCCAACGGCGGCGACGAGGCTGCGTGGACCATTCCGGACGCGGATAATCATCGTGTCGACGCGCCGAACCTGACGCCGGCGCTGGCGGCGCTCGATGTCGTAATGGGAGGCGGCGGGCAGATAACGGACTTCATGTTCCATTACGACTGGTACAACGACGACGACCTGCCGCTGCCAACGCCCCGCCCGTTCTCGGATGTCAAAGAGCTGCTCAATGTCCAGGGAATGACATCTACGAAGTTCGAGCGGCTAAGGGATTACGTTACAGTTTATTCTTACGATACCAACGTCGTTCAGAACTACATCGCCGACGTGAGCTCCACCGTCGATCCGATTAACCCTCCAGACCTTCCTCCGGGCGCGACTTCCCGCCCGATCCCCGGATACCTGGTTGACAGCGACACGGTTCCCGACCTGCGCTACGACATCAACAAGCCGCTGGCAGACACCTCGCTCTCGTCCCTGGAGCAGGAAGCTGATATTCTGATGGCTTTTCTGCGTAACCACCTCCCCGAAGGAACCTACGACAAGTTCGCTCTGCCGGTCATCGACCGTGCCGGCCGAGGCCCCAGCGACCATTTGAATTCCACGGATGCGTGGGGCAATCCATTCCGTGGCAGTTGGAGTGGAGGCTACCCATACAATGTCGGCGAATCAGGCCACGAATACAATATAAATCTTGGTGGCGGTGCCACTGAGCCGGGCGCTGAATATCCGGCACTCGACCCGCCTTTCAGCCGGGATTCGGCGCTTTCCATACTGCTTTACCGCCACGGCCTGACCCAGGCGGACGCCTTCCGCTACCAGGATGGTGCGGGCAACCCGCGTGTGGTTCATGAGGGCATCCCTATTCCGGGGACTCGCTCGTTCATCCCCATTATTGACCCGATAATCCTCATTCCGGGCCTGCTCGAGTTCTACTTCCAGCCGGCTCATGTGCCCAGCCCCGAGTTGGGGCAGAACGTGGACGCGGTTATCCCGCCGCATTACTTTGATTCGGTAGCGGACATCCTTGAAGTCCCGCTCTACAAATTCTCCCGGTTCAGCGTGGGGATAATGGCTGACCCGCCGTCGGATTACCTGTGCGCGCCGATCGGCAAAGACGCAGTGATGGTCAATTACTACGTGTCAATGTCCGATATCGTAAAGCTCGGCGAGTACGACACGAACGGCACGACCGGCGACCTGACCGACGATACGGTGGCTTATACCTACGATGTCTACTTCGATTACAACTACGACGGCACATGGGAGGATGTGGTCAACCTGAGTTTTGGTGATGATTTGCGCCTGGTATCCGCGCCGCCGACAGAAGCGCGCCCCGGTGTCATCACCACATTCAACCAGTCTACCGGCCAGAGATACATCCGCTTCGATCACCTGTTTGACCTGGCCGAGGTTCCCGACCCGGATCCCGCCCTTGCGGGGACGGTTGCGGGAGACTTCGCTTTCGATTATTTCGGCAATCCGTTCATCACCGCGCGAGTAATGGCGGTGAAGGCTGCCGGCACGCCGGAGGAAACCCTTGCCGACAGCGTGGTGAAGGTCTACCTGCAGGAAAACTGCGACACCTTCATCCCGCTGAAAGTGAGCATTCTGGCGGTTCGCATCAGTGCTGACCAGTTTATGCTGCTGTCGAGAGCCGGTGGCGGAGTTGAAGATCCCAACACGTTCCGCCTTTACGACTGGGACTTCAACGGCTCGCCGCAGGGAATTGACGGCACATGGCCGATGCAGGCCGGGGGACGGGACCCGCGCACCGTGTTCGTTACTCCCTCCAGCGACACAATAAGGCTGACGGTCTACGACCTTTACAGCCCCGCTGCGATTGGGGCATGGCCCGGTTTGCCGGTCATTCCGCCCAGCACGGCGCTGCCGCCGGGCATCATTGTGGCAAATCAGGTGCAGCCGCCATTCCCCGCGATGCCTTATCCGCCTGAGGGAGTGGACACAGACGTTGTCCAGGTTGACCTTATCGGCACTATGCCCAACGTCGTCGCGGAGGTTGCGTGCGACCCGCCTTCGATGGAAGAGGACAGCTCGACCCTTCTGCATCTGGGTATGTACGGCGGGGTCAGCCCGTACAGTGTCGCCGTACAGGTGTTTGACAGCCTTGGCGGCCTCGTTCAGAGCTACAACTACGGGAACTACGAGAGCAATACGCTCACGATTGAAACAGACGCATTCCCCATTCAGGATACGTATAACGTCGTATTCACGGTCACAGATTCAACCACTCCGATTCCCACCAGCGCGATTGATGCCACAACGCTCATCGTAGGGGGACGGGGTTCACCTGCAAGGTCGTTCACCAATGTCCCGAATATGACAGCATCGATCAACCTCCACGAGGTTGACCAGCCAAACCATGGTTTCCGGGCGAGCGTTTCGGTGAGCGGGGGCAGGGGAGAGTACGGATACCTGTGGCAGGTGTTTGATGAGTTCGGCGCGCTGGCCCACGGTGACCAGGGCCAGGTCCTGGACAGCAACGACGCCAGCCCGACCTTCCTGTTCAATCCGGACCAGTCCCAGGACGGCGTTTACTTCGTAAAGGTAATGGTCATCGACCAGAAGAACGTCAACCCGCATAACGCCACCAACACCGTCCTGGCAACCGATACCGAGATGGTCATTGTGGGCGGCCCTGGATCGTACGATCGTGAGCCGATAGCTACGCTGGCTGCCATCCCGCCGGGCAACGGCGAAGATGCGATTGGGGACAACAATCTTACGGCTGTAATGAGCGGAACCGGCCCGCAGCCATACCTTTCGTCGGATGCGGGAGTTCCGCCGGTCGTGCCCGAGATTGCGGGACACGGGTCAATAATTGAGATCTATGGCTACAACTTCAGCAACATACCCCAGAACAACCGGGTGACCTTCGGTGGAGGCGCGACAGCGCTGGCGTTCAGTGTCCAGCCCGATCCGAGCTACGCCGGACCGCTGCCGTTCAGGCAGATACTCCAGGTGGTCGTTCCCGGTAACGCCCGCACCGGCTGGCTGACCGTCACGACAGATGACGGCGCTGGAAACGGCGGGACAAGCGGGCACGCGTTCTTCCAGACCCACTTCGTTGTCTCCTTCGACTTGATCGGCTCCATCATCCCGGACACCGAGCACAACTACACGATGGAGCTTGATTTCCAGGGCGACGGCATAATTGACGCGCGAGCGGATACCTCGCGGATGGCAGACTCACCGGGGCAGGTCAGGCAGAGCCAGCTAACATCGCTCCACCACGATTATGCAGACGACGGCTTTGGCAATTACACTGCCACCCTGATAGTGACCGACCAGGGCACGGGCAAGAGTGCCGTTTCACATCAGTTGGTGCAGATACGGAATCTGCGCCCGCTGGTGGAAGACCCGAACAACACGCCTGAAGCTTACGGTCTGACTACGAGCATAATGCCGATGTATTCCGACCGTTACCCGCTGCCCGGAATGGGTATTAACGTGCGGTCATACACCGGAGGAGTAACCTCGCATACCGGCCTTAAGTACAAATGGAACGTGGACGGGAACTCGCGGTACGCCATTCTTACCGAGTCGCCCGATACACCGACCTACTGGGAAGTCGAGCCTAATGACACGAGCCCCACGGCTAACGTGATGCCGCTGGACTACGATCCCGCTACCGATAATGCCACCTGGACGGGCCGCACGGCGGACGCAGCGGATGATGACTGGTTCAGCATCGATACCAGTCAAGCTGGAACACTGAGCATACTCATGGAGTGTGTGGGCTTGGTTGGCGTTCAGCACATAGATATCGCGCTCTACGACTCGTCGCTTGTGCTGATCGACAGCGGGTCAATTGGCGCCGGTGGCACTTATGCATGGGCGACTACCGGACGAAACTCGCCCGCGGACACGTATTACATCAGGATTGACGCGGATAGCACGCAGACCTACGAGCTGGAATCAATCTTCACACCTAACCCCGGTAATACATTCTGGGAAAGCGAGCCCAACGATGACAGCGCGAGCGCTGATGTAATGGGGCTTTCCTACGATCCTGACAGAGACAGCTTTCCCTTCACCGGGACAATCCCCCCAGCCGGTCCTGCGGACGAGGACTGGTACAGCATCACGACGACTCAGGATGGAACGCTGAACGTTCTCGTTCAGTCGTTTGACCAGGGGCCTGCGGACGAACTGTACGTCCGTCTCTTCGATGCGGCCTTGGGCGTGCTTGATAGCGGCACCATTGCATCAGGGGACAGCTGTAATGTTGTCGGCACCGGCTCTGTCATGCCGGCGGGCACCTTCTACGTGAGAGTCTGGGGCAATTCCGCCAACCAGCGGTACAACATCGACCCGTCGTTTATTGCCCAGGGTTTCTGGGGAGGCGGTGGGCCTGTCAATATCAATGTAAGCTCATCCATCAGCGCGGACGGCCGCTTTGTCAGCCCCGGTGTTTCCGTGAACTACTACGCCCAGATGGCGTTCAACTTCACGACGACCGATCCCACGATATTCGATATCGGGATTGACGAGAGTGTTCCGCTGGTGTTCGACTGGGATATCGACGGTGACGGTATATCCGACTATGTGGCTCCTGCGAACTACGTTACTTCAGAGCTCTACGTGGGTCATGCAGGAGGGTCGGCTGGATTCACGTTCATAAACACCGGCAGCTACAACACTGGCAGGCTGAATGTGTCCGGTTCTCTGCTGATTACGGACAGGTCAAACAACAGGTATTCCCAGGCATTCACGCTTCCGCAGCCTGCTCCGCTTCCCACAGTTGACGTGAGCAACGTTTTGAGCACGCTGAGCCTGCCGACGCTGGGCAACGATAACAGACACCTCATCGCGCTGACGGTGATCAACGAGGATTATGATATGGCCACCGGAAGGGCGCGCGTTGTGCACGCCAGCGACACCATTGTGATACCGAGCGCGGAGAACCCGCAGGCTGACGTGCACGCGTATCTGGCGACGCAGGATCCGTATAGCCTGACAAACGTGCCGGGCTCCCTGACCTACACCCTGACAGGGATCTACGGCCAGGGGTCGGATATGCGGTTCATGGCTGACCTGAACACGGACGGCCACTTTGAAATCGGCGTACTTGGCTTCCCCAATCCGCAGACACATTCACGGGTCACAGCAACCAATGGCCTGAATCGAATGAATCCTGGCGCGATCAACTCATTCCCGACGATCCTGCCGGGCGTGTGGTTCCAGTTCATCAATATCGGAATCGATGTTGAGGCTGACAAGGGGATATACGAAGCCGCGGCGCTCGTGCGTGACAACCCGCTGAATCCCGGCGACATACCGGCTTATGCGTTTGACTCTCAGGTCGTGTTTGTCGGCGGGAACCGTGGCGGAGGCTCGGCCAGCCCGCTGCCGCTGGCGGTGGATACCTTCATCGACCCGATGGTGGGCGTGACAACCCAGGGCTTCAGCCTTGAGTCCTTCGTCTCCGGCGGCGCATGGCCGTATACGTATAACTGGAGCATCCTTCATGTGGACACCGGCACTGCCATCCAGTTCAGCGATGGGTCCCAGCACTTCGTGCCGAATCCGCTGTTCGTCCCCAGCGAAGACGCCTTTGACGAGCTCGGAGCCCTTGTTACGGGGACATACCAGGTCCGCCTGGTTGTTTCCGACGCCAACGGCATGCTCGTTGTGGGCCAGCCACGGCTCATCGTGGTCGAGCAGGCGCCTTTGAATGCGCAGATTATGGCGATACCGCCTTCCGTTGCAGTCGACGAGCAGGTTAATTTCGTCGTTTACGTTGACGGCGGTATGCCGCCTTACGACATAACAGTCACCTACAACGATCCGAACAACCCGGGCGCTTCCGACAGCGTTACCACCTCTGGCCGCTACACCTTCTTCCAGTACCGCTACGACGCTGTATGGATGGACCGCACATCGCCGGCCAACGGCCGCTACGACGACCCAGAAGACGGCGTCAACGTGCAGATTACCGTTACCGATGCCAACGGCGACATCGTCAGTCCCGCGACGCATCCGTTCAACGCCGAACAGAAAGTCCTCGTGGGCGAGCGGCTGCCGCTGAATGTGACGGCGGTAGTGTCGCCTTCAAGCGGCGTGAGCAACTTCCAGGTTCAGGTGAATTACGCCGTTGGCGGGGGGCGGAAGTTCGGTGGCAGCAGCTTCGGCAACATGGTAACGAGCGGCGCTGCCACAGGGCTGTCCGGGCTGTTTGGCGAGGATTCTGATTACTTCGTTGTGGTCTCACTGGTGAGTACCGATGGGTCCCTCGTGGATATGGAATTCCGCGATTCGCGCACCACGATCATCAACCCGTACGGTGCCGACGGCATAATGATGAACGGCGACACCGGCGAGCTATACGACCCGGTCTACCTCTACGTGCCGTATCCGGGCAACTACTATGTTGTCGTCTTCGTTACTGACGGTGCCGGCGAGTTCGCAATTACTCAGCAGCAGGTGTTCGCGTCAGGATACCTGACACCTCAAATGTACGGCAGCACGGTGCCTAAGGTGCGCCGCGACCGGGACGGCCGGCCGCTGCATGCGGTGCGCGTTTGGGTTGATCCGCTGTACGACGGCAGCGAGGGTGGCGACTGGGAAGATAATGACTATCGCCTGCGCGAGGCGGACATCCAGGTGTTTGGCGACCTGCTGACGGTGGACCCGAACCCGAGCTTCATTTCACCGGGCTTCCTCGCAGCCAAAGATCCTGCAGACTGCCCGCAGTTTGCCATCAACTACCTCGAGGATCCTCAGACGGATTCGCCAGCAGACTTCTACGACACTTATACGCTGGGGCGCATCAACATCAACACGGCTCCTGAAGAAGTGCTAGCGTCGCTATTCTCCAAGATCATCAAGGAGCGGGCTTACTTCCCGACTGACGGCGCCAATTGGAGCCGGGGCGACCGCGACTACGAGAACGATAGGTATATAACTCGCGACGAGGCGCGGGCGCTGGCGCACGCTGTCGTGGAATACCGCAACGCCTATTACGACGCCTATAAGCCTTCTGTGAACGGGGGCGGCTTCGACTACCGGCACGGTTCTGGAGCTGACCCGTATGCCAGCGGTGATGTGCGAGTGGACCATCTGCCGGTGGTCGGCCCGTGGGACGGCGTAAATCCGCGCGCCGCGGATTATCCGGATCCGTCATCGCGCGACGACGTGTGGCCCGACCAGACTGACAATGACGCGATTAACGCCTGGGACAACTTCCGGGGCATCTATTACAACCTTGACCGTAGCGTTGAGAACCTGCAGTTCTATGCCCCCTCCGACATTGCCGTGGTTCGCAAGCAGCTCACATTCGAGACCGACGAAGAATACGCCAAGTATCTCAACGACACGCTCGACAATGGCACTTCGCTGGACGGTGAGGACCCCTGGGCTATCGACCAGCGGCGAGGCTTTGATGCGCGTCAGTACTTCTTCTACGATACGGAGGCCGGCGAGACGCGTGCGGATGCCCGCAACGAAATAGCCCTTATCTACAGCGGCGGGGAGATAGCTTTCACCTTCATCCCCAACCCGCCGTTCCAGTCGGTATTTGACCTCTACAAGGTCGTTGGTGCTCTTACTAACGACTACTACTTAGACCTGATGGACTGGGACGATGACGGGTCGGTGGACGAGCCCCGGTCGTTCAGTGTGGTTGATACCGACGGCGATGGCAACAGGGATGATGTAGAGGTGGACGCCAACAACTTCTCCACCGTTGAGCGCACGCTCTCCGGGCCATCTCTCTTCCGCTACGCCGAGGTCTGGGACGCGGAGAACAACGAATTCAAGGTGATTGCGAACTACCTAGATGACATCGCGCCGTACGTCACCACGAGGAGTTACACGTTCCGCATCGTGGGCATGGGCGGTGTGAGCATTTCTGGCGGCGGCATGACCGCACCGGTAAACGCTGACCATATCGACCGCGACCGCGCCATCGAGCGTGTGATCGATATAGGGAAGATGCACACGCCGCGCCGGGATACCACTGAGGTTAGCGCTGACGCGAGCGAGCGGCGCGCATACATGGTGCTCTACGAGGATCGCCACTCGGAGAGCGGCGGTTAAGAGCAGCGGCGCGCGCAAACTGCCTGGCACAGTAACGTTGAGAGGCCTGGCCGAAAGGTCAGGCCTTTCTTGTTCTCAGTGTATTCCTTGACAATGCCCGATATGTTGCGTAGAATCCCTCAGTCTGGGGAACAAATCGTCCTGTCGTTTCCCTGGACGGGCCTAAATTAAGTCCGGGAGTGAGGAAGGGGCACCGGTCGGTGCACAAATAGTAGTTAAACCTGTCTTGGAGGGTACCTCCGTGATGCACTGCAACAAGAAGATATCCGGAGCCAGCGTCTTGGCATTAATACTTTTGGTCTTCCTCGCGGTTAGCGCTTCGGCGGCGCGGGTGAGCCAGATATCGGACGTCAGGGTGAAGGCCTTGGCTGACCGGGACCTGGTCATCTTCGAGGTGGATCGAGACGTCCAGCCCAAGACCGCTGTCAAGCTGTATCCCACGCGTATTGAGGCGCAGTTCTCTAATTCAGAGCTTAAAACTGTCAGCCCGCAGGTGAAGGGGACGACGCTGATTAAAAACGTGCTCGTCGCCGGGGATACCGACACGGTGGTGCTCGTGGTCTATCTCGATGTGAAGGGCAAGGTAGGCGAGGACGCTTACCGATGGTCCAGGCCTAAAGATGGGCTCCTGGTGCTAGAAGTGTTCTATCCGCTCTCCGACCACAGCGAACTTACCGCGGGCATGCTCAACGGCGATGTGGAACCTCAGCAGCCCGAAGCGGTTCCGGAACCTGTGGCGGAAGTTGCCGAGCCGGAACCCTCTGCTCCGCTGGCGCCCCCGTCTGGCTTCACGGGCAATCTGATATCAGCCGTTTACTTCGAGCCTGATGGGAACACGCTGGTCATTAAGGCGGAGGAGCCGATAGAGTACGAACTCGCGACCTCCAAGTTCCCGCCATCCCTGATGCTGACGTTGCCTCAGGCAGCTCTGTCACCCACTGTGGACGGGCTCATTGCTAAAAACATAGGGGCCATACGCGATATCCGCTCCTATTTCCTCACCGAGGGGGATTCCTGCAAGTCACGCATCGTTGTTGGATTCCTTAACTCGCAGAACATAATATTCGATGATGCGGTCAGCGACGGCGGCCGGGTGCTAAGGGTTTCCTTCCCGGAGGCGGGTAATGTTGTGCTCCCCAGTGTCGAGGAAGCTGAGCCCGCACCGGCTCCGGTTGCTGAGGAAGCCCTCCCTGTGGCTGAGCAGCCGCCTGCGGCAACAGCGGATGAGCGGTCTTTCGTGGTCAACTCAACGGCGCCGAGCGGCGGCGTTGTAAGCTACATCAACTACGACCCAACCACGATGGAACTCACCATACGCGCAAGCGAGACTACGGTGGCGCATGTCGTGCCGATAGAGTTCCCGCGGGGATACAACATCCTTATTGACCTGCCACCCTCAGAAGCGGTGACCAGCTACATATTCAAGAATGACCCCGTTGTGCGCAACCTGACCGTATCCGAGTACATCGTCGGCGAGGAGTTATGCACCCGCATAGTCCTCTCGTTCAACAACAATGTGGATTACGGATTCGCGCACACCGGAACGCTGAACGGCCAGAGTTTCGACCTGGAGCTCACGCCGATGACGCTGCCCAAGCGCCAGCCTAAGCCTATGAAGCCGGCACCAAGCACGGGCTCTTACACTCTGGGTTCCGAGACGTCAGGCGAAGAAGGCTGGAATGCTGGCGACGGCAGTATGGCATCCGTGGATGATGTCTACGAAAGCCTGGACGCCGACGAGGACTACCCGCGCATGGAAATCGAGGGTACGTCCGAGATGGGTGACTATGAGCTGCCTGGCTTTGAGGAGTTTGAGGGCAGGCTGTCCGACGTGCTGGTCAACCTGAACGCAGCGACCGGCTTCTCCGTGTACCAGGTGCTGAACCTGATGTCGCAGATTGCAGGCATCTCAATCATCATAGACCCCTACATCACTGATGAGCCTATTGGCGGTGTTGCGAATCGTCGTGTTCTTGACCCGCTGGATCTCGGAGGTGACGGCAGCCCGATCGGTTTCCGGGATGCCGCGCAGTTCAACGCGCTTATCACCGAGCCGGGCTCGGTTATCGGTAACTTCGAGAACGTGCCGTGGGATACGGCGCTTGACATCATTCTTGAGACTCATCAGTTTGAGAAGATCGTATATCGCGACGAGTCTGACCCGTACGCGAAGCCGGTTATCCTCGTTACAAGCCGTGAGCGCAAGGAGCAGGAGATCGAAATCGCCAATGAGATAGACTTCTACCAGCTCCATTACGCCGATCCGAACGAGATCTACCAGATACTCTACAATCTTGACTTGCTTCCGTCCGTTACCGTCGGCTGGTACGTGTACCAGAACCAGTACTCCGGCGGCGGCGGTGGTTACGGCGGTGGCGGCAGTCAGGGTGGCGGCGGCAACTACGGCGGTGACGGTGGAAGCCGCGGCGGTGGCGGCGGTGGCCGCTATAGCGCAAACTACCCATCTTCCGCATACGCAGCAGCCAGCTCCTCGATGACTTCAGGATACTTCGGGGCTGCGCCGATGCAGGTTGGCCCCGGTGGTGGCG